>DATGWS010000090.1:0-3535 GCA_035299365.1 Candidatus Didemnitutus sp. | reverse complement strand
AACAGCGAACAGCTAACGCTCCTTCACCAAAGAGTCTTCAGCCCGCTCACACCCGCAAAGGCAACGTCCTTTGTAACAAGGATGCAATGTTCTTCGATTGCTTGAGCGGCGATCATTCGATCAAATGGATCACGGTGATCCCAATCGAGGTTTGCAGCTCGGAGTGCATGATGATCATTGACCGGTAGAATAGTAAACCCATACAAACGAAGGCGAACGTGGATCTCGTTTACAAGATGAGTTGCCGATGGTAATGATCGGCGACGCACCTTCTGGGCGATCTCGCAGAGGCTGATGGGAGAAACAAAGATCGTCGCATTGGGGTTGCGAAGCACCTTGCGAACCGCACCCGATAGCTTGTCTGGTTCATCGTCGTACCAGAGAAGAGTATGAGTGTCAACGAGAAGTGACTTGTTCATTCGTTCAACGGATCATTGGGGTTCTCTTCATAGACATCTGGGTTTGTGGCCGACAAAAGTTCAAACTCAGAATTGTCGATCAACGGTACTCCTGTGCACCCAAGTCCAATGGGACGTAGCTTCGATGTGTCAACCGGAATGAAAGCCACTAGCCTTGCAACGGGCTTGCCATTGCGGGCAATAACCACATCCTCTCCCATGAGAGCCTCTTCTACGAGCTGTGAGAGGGTTGACTTTGCTGTGTGCATGTTGACCATGATCATGTAGTGCCTCCGTTGAAGGGAAACGTGACATGCAACATGCAAAAGGGCTAAACAGAAGTCAACTTAGCTAAGCAACTACTCTCTTCATATCTTCAATATTCACCCCAAGATCGCCTACAAAGAGTCCACTGCCTGATACAAGAATCGATGCGCCTGCATCAATGGCCTGACGTGCATTGTCGATCTTAATACCGCCATCTACTTCGATCTGAACATTGCTGTGACCGTTGGCATCAAGCCACGAACGGAGTCGCTCGCAGCGTGTAAGGAAGCTCGGGATGAATGACTGACCGCCATACCCTGGGTTGACACTCATGAGGAGGATGAAGTCCGATTCTCCGGCGGCCTCAAAGGCGTGCTCGAGTGGGGTAATGGGGTTGAGGACAACGCCGGCTTTGCAGCCGTGACTCTTGATCCTGGCGAGTGTGCGATGAAGATGAGGAGCAACCTCGGCATGGACACTTATCCAATTGGCGCCGGCTTCGGCGAACTGCTCTACCTGGTGGTCGGGATTTGTTACCATCAGATGCACATCAAGCGGCATCGAAGTGATTCGCTTGAGGTGCTGAACAAAGGCCGGTCCAAAAGTGATGGGAGGAACGAAATGTCCGTCCATCACATCCACATGCAACACATCGGCACCTGCACGCTCACATGCACGTACATCGTCCTCCATCCGGAGAAGGTTTGAGGCGAGGAGGGAGGGGGCTATCTGGATCATGATCTGTGCTTTATGATGGTTGTCACTGCGAAAGACGTGCCAAGTGTTCTGCAACGCGTTGCCATGTGGCGCGATGATAGGTTGGTTCGGGCATCTCAAAGACCGAGAGGATATCTTCTACGTATTCGGGACGTCGCATTCCCACAAGAACATGATCCACGCCGGGAGTGCACCGCAGTGACTGTACGGCAATATGCTGAAGGGGAGTGTCGATCGGCATGCCGAATTCGTCGGCGAGGACCTGACGGAGTTCTTCCAATGAGGAGTTTTCATCTGCAGCATAGACCACGTCGATATCTATCAACACATGCTCTACGTCATGCAGATAGGTGTGAACGGCTGCCGGGTTCGGAGCGCGGTCTGCGAACATCGCTGCGGCTTCGAGTCGAGGATCGAGATAGGTAGAGCGGACATCTCGCCAGTGCGGAAGTCCCTGGAATTTCGTCCACGCTGAACACAATGCACCCGCGATGCGAAACGCTTCCTGAGCAACCTGCGTCTCCCGTTCCGACAAGGAGCCCCCTGCCATGATGGAATTCACAAGATCGTGCTCGATGGTCTCAAGGGCGTGTATGCGTTGTTCTACATCGTCGGGGTGGACGATGTGCGATGGCATTGGGTGGGAGACGAGTCTGATGAGGTCGCTGTCGACGATCGCGTTTAATGGTCGATTGACTATGACCTTCACACCAAGCTGCACAGCGCGTTCCAGTGTGGTTACCGTGCCATCGGCTTGATTCATTGTTGTTGCCGGACCATGCTCAACAACGTTCATCGGCATCTGGGCGGTTGTGAAGTGATGACTAGTGCCGCTTGCCCGCTCACCACAGGCAAAACATCGTTCTAGAGAGACGGCGTCAGGCGCGTCTGTTGCATTGGCGAAGGTATTGGAAGAGATGCCGTAGGACTTGATGCGACCATCGGCAACGGCTGATTCCAACCACGCAAAGGCGAGTTCTATGCGACGGTAGAATTCTACGCGTGCATCTTCTACCGGTGTGCCCCCTTGATGCGCAATCTGAAGGTAATATTCTGGGTTATGCAACAGCACAACATCAATTGGCGTGATGCCGATGCGTTCAATAGAAGTGGAGAGAGCTTCTTCGAGAAAGTCCGGGTGTATGCAGTGCCATGCGTTGTCCGAAAGTTTCACAACATCTGCGAGTTCGTCACCCATCGTTGCGCGCGCCTTGGCCAGATCCAACATGTCGCCTTGGATGTAGCCGAGCTTTGTCACTACAGTTGGACGCTTTGCTTCCGGAATGGAGGCGAGCACGGTGCCAACCAACATCTCGCTCTTGCCGTTGCTGTAGTTGGAGGAGGTGTCCACCATGTCCACGCCATGGGCAAGCGATTGACGCATCGCCTCGTCATGCACGGGGTCACTCTGACTCACGCGATAACATCCGAAACCCAAGCCCCCTGCCATATCTGATCCTGATCGAGTAGGTGAAAAGGTGTTGATCATCTGCCACCAAATGTGATGCCGATTTGAATGCCGTATGGTGTCTGCCCTCGTTCGGCAGTGAACCATGAGCCGACTAATGCCGCATGCAGACGCAGCCACTTGCTGATCTCCATATTGCCACCGATGCCTCCAACGGTTGCAAGTCCGTACGTGGTGGATGGGTCGGAGAAGACGTCGAACCCACCAAGACCTTGCGAAGAACCCATGGCAAGGCCAGTATGCACGTAGGCAAAGAGTCCGAGTCGCGAGTCGCCCGCCAGATAGACGCCCGGACCGATCATGAGTGAGAGCACGTCGCGTTTGGAAACTCCCGTTCCGCGAAGGGCAAATCCAAGCCACCATCTACGGGGCTTATCAAGATCCACGAATGACTGGATCCCAAAACCTCCGTTTGGAAAGTCACGTTCTTGGGGTGACCAGGTACGATGAACAGAGAGCATCGTCCACGAACCTGACGGTTGGGATTCATCACCCATTTCTTCCTGGGCGTTGGACATTCCGACGCATATCAGCGTCAACAGAAGGGCGGTAGAAAGGCGCATTTGAGTGAACATCATGCAAAAATGCGTCATTCACTCGGGAGGTCGGTATTTTCGCGAGCTATGGAAATCAACACACCACAAAAAAAGACGATCCTTTCGGGGATGCAGCCCACGAACGACCT
>DATGWS010000089.1:0-3270 GCA_035299365.1 Candidatus Didemnitutus sp. | reverse complement strand
ACTGGTAAGAGCGCGCAGATACCGCTCGGCATTTGGCTTCCGGATGCTATGGCAGGTCCCACACCGGTTTCGGCCTTGATCCATGCGGCCACGATGGTTACGTCCGGCATCTTCCTTATTGCGCGTACCAACGTTCTCTTCGCAATGTCTCCAACAACGTTGGCAGTTGTGGCCGGAATCGGTATCACTACGGCCCTCATCGCCGGTACCATTGGTATCGCCCAGCGAGACATCAAGAAGGTTCTGGCCTATTCTACTGTTTCCCAACTGGGTTTCATGTTCGTAGCACTCGGTGTAGGAGCCTTTACCGCCGGTGTTTTCCACGTGATGACGCACGCATTCTTCAAGGCCCTTCTCTTCCTAGGTGCCGGTTCGGTCATTCACGGAATGCACCACGAACAAGACATCATGAAGATGGGTGGACTCAAGAAGTACATGCCGATCACGTATCGCACGTTCTTTATCGGAACGCTTGCAATCTCCGGTATTCCGTTCCTTTCCGGGTTCTTCTCCAAGGACGAGATTCTTTGGTTCGCATTCTTGAATGGCAGCCCGGTTCTCTGGGCCGTAGGCGCAGTTGCAGCCTTTACTACGGCATTCTACATGTGGCGGGTCACAACATTGACGTTTGATGGCACAGAGCGATTCGATCATCATCATGTTCATCCGCATGAGTCGCCATCAACGATGACAATTCCCCTAATCGTCTTGGCCTTCCTCTCGATATTCGGCGGGTTCCTTGGTGTTCCGCATGTGATCGGGCACGCGCTGCATTTCCCGAATCTCTTGGAGCATTGGCTAGAGCCAATCTTTGCCAGCGGTATGTCCATGCTGCCCGTGCATGGTGGCGATCATACCTCGCTCGAGATCATGCTCATGACGGCTTCTACCGCTTTGGCAATCCTCGGTATTCTGTTTGCTAAACGGATATATGCCAACGGACTTGAGAAGGCAAACGCACTCTCTGAGAAGTTTAAGGGTGTGTATCAATTGCTTCTGAATAAATATTATGTTGACGAAGTCTATCATATGGTCATCGCAGGACCAATCGTTGCCCTTTCGCGCGATTTCTTGTGGAAGATCTTTGATGTGATCCTCATTGATGGTGCCGTGAATGGCTCTGCACGTGTTGTTGGCGTTACTGGCTCTGCACTCCGGAGACTTCAGACAGGTGTAGCTCAGAATTATGCCTTGGTCATGATGGCCGGTATCGTTATTCTCGTTGCGATGGTGGTATTCCCATTCCTCCGCTAACGTGTGTTTTACGGTATCGATCTTTGCATCTACGCACGTCATTGAGACCGAAACCGGTTCGTTGTTTGACCATCCGGAAGACTATACCCCGTTCTTTCACGTCTCTGCATTTGCCCACCCGTCCTTGCCCTTCATAACCGGCGCAGAACCGGAACGTGTATCCATGGCAGAATGGGGGCTCATTCCTCGTTGGACGAAGGACGAAGCCGCGGCGCATGAGCTGCGTGCGATGACCTTGAATGCACGACGTGAAACGATCTACACAAAACCGTCATTTCGCGATGCCATCGTGAAACGAAGGGGGCTTTTACCGGTTAATGCATTTGTTGAGTGGAGACACTTCGAAAAGGTGAAGCAACCACATCTTGTGCGGATGATCGGATCAGAGATCTTTACGCTTGGATGTATTTGGGAAGAGTGGACGAATAAGGCCAGTGGGGAGCAACATCGGACCTTTTCGATCGTGACGACGGACGCAAATCTCTTGATGTCCTATGTGCACAATACGAAACAGCGAATGCCTGTTGTTATTCCGCGCAGTGAGCGAGAAGCTTGGCTGCATGCGGAAGACCGCGAGATACTAGAACCACTCATGAGACCACTTGACGAAGGACTTCTTGAAGCGTTTCGGATCACTCGAGAGGTATCGCGCATCAAGGTCAACACAACCGAACCCGAACTTCTTGAACCTGTTGGTGATGTGATCACGTGATCGTAGCTGCGATTCTCTTTTCAGTATTTAGTCTGACCGTTCCAAAGGTCACGCTCGCTGATCTTGAACATCGTTTTGCCTCCGGAAAAGACACAACCTACGTTGTGAACTTCTGGGCTACATGGTGCAAGCCATGTGTTGAAGAACTCCCATCCTTTGATATGCTTGCACGTCGAGAATCCGGAAACCCCGTTGTGGTCCTCCTTGTCTGTCTCGACGCGCCATCAGATCTCAATGCAAAGGTGCTCCCATTCCTACGGAAGAAGGCATTTGCTTGCGAAACGGTGTTATTCGCGGAACAAAAGCCGCATCTGTGGATCGATAAGGTTGATCCTTCGTGGAGCGGAGCAATTCCGGCAACATTATTTGTGAAGAACGGAAAACGACTTTTTCGAGAACAAGAATTCACTCAGCGTACGCTCGACTCGACATTCACCACATTTCGAGATCATTTTCGATGAATTGTACATCACTACGAACACTTGTAGTTACATTGACTCTGTTCCTTGGCTTCTCTAGCGGAATGGTGAGCCCCCTCCATGCTCAAAATCCTCTGGCTCCGGATGGATTAAAAGTTGGAGACCAGGCTCCTGACTTTACTCTAAAGAATGTTGATGGTAAGCTGGTAGGACTGCGTAGCTTTGTGGACTCCAAGGGTGTTATCCTGGTCTTCACGTGCAATCATTGCCCGTATAGCGTGAAGTACGAAGACCGTATCATCGAGCTTCACAATACATTCGCAGCAAAAGGTTTCCCGGTCTTGGCCGTGAATCCAAACGATACCGTTACTGTGCCGGAAGATGCCTTTACGAAGATGCAGGAACGTGCATCCGAGAAGAAATTCCCATTCCCGTACGTTATCGATGAAACACAGATCGTCGCAAAAAAGTATGGGGCTCGCCGGACACCACATGTGTTTGTGTTGCTTCGCACTCGCACGGGCTGGACAGTAGAATACATTGGCGCCATCGACGATAATCCGGATGACGCCTCAAAAACAGAATCGAAGTTCGTTGAGGACGCAGTGAATGCACTCCTCAAGGGCACGAAGCCCGAAACGGCCACCACAAAGGCCATCGGGTGTACCATCAAGTGGAAGAAGGGATAACGAGAGAGTATGGAGAACAGAAACAGGGAAGACCGCGACCCAGAACGTCAGCCGTTGACCAATGAATCGGCAATGGGCCGGGAAAATGGTCCACGTGGACGCCGGCCACGCCCATCGGGCGGTCAAGGCAACGGTCAAGGTGGCGGCCAACGCGGTGGCGGTGGTTACAGTGGCGGTGGCCAACGTAGCAGTGGCG
>DATGWS010000088.1:0-3945 GCA_035299365.1 Candidatus Didemnitutus sp. | reverse complement strand
GGAGCCCCCGGTGTGGGGAAGGGTACTCAAGCCGTCATTCTGGCCGAGAAGCTCGGTGTAGCACATCTGAGTACAGGTGACGCTTTTCGAGCTGCCATCAAAAACCAAACGCCGGTTGGTGTTCTGGCAAAAGAGTTTGTGGATGCCGGAAAGCTTGTGCCTGATGAGATCGTGGCACGTATCGTTGAAGAGGCCATGGAGGGGGCAACCTTTTCCAAGGGATGTATCCTTGATGGTTTCCCTCGAACTCGAACCCAGGCCGATGCCCTCGATACCATGCTCGCGGCTAAGGGACTGCATATCGATTCCGTAGTGAATCTCAATGTTGATGATTCAACAATCATCAATCGCCTTTTGCAGCGTGGAAGGGCAGATGACTCGGAGGAGATCATCCGCCACCGCCTCGATATCTATAATCACGAAACCGCGCCGCTTCTGAAATTTTATTCAGATATGGGGCTCCTCACATCCGTAGATGGTATCGGCAATGTGGAGTTCGTAAATGAGCGAATCCTAGCGGCTATTGCCCCTTCAGGTGTGAAAGCACATCCCGTGCCTGATACGACGTCTGGCCAGGTCTAAGAAACTGACCAACATGAACGAGATCATCACCTGCTGTTAGCAGGGGTTGCTCTACGTATCCGTCTTCTTGCGTCTGTCCCAACCCCACATTGGATAGGAGAGCATTGCACAGACACTTGCGGTCTACTGTGTCTTCAATCTTGCCCCCCTTACGAACATAGTCCTCAACAGGCTCACTGGCACAGAGGTAGACTATCGCACCGTCATCCCGCACGGCAACCTGACGGAGATACCCGAGGTCGCATTTCCGGGGTCGCTCTTCGTAGACGGATCTCTCGGATTGTGTGCCGGGAAGCTGAACTACCTTGAAGGGGAAACCCGTAGGCGATGCATGTGGGTCTGTGAAAACGGCTTCGCCTTCAACGCTGTCTCCATGTACGATGCGAGCAATGACGGCTTCACGGAGCTTGGGAGCTACGCCTGACTCTTCACAAAAAGCAAAGGCCGTTCCGACCTGTATGCCACTGGCCCCGAGTTCAATGGCCTGAACGAGCTTCTCAGGGGATCCGTAGGAGCCGGCTAGCCAGAACGGTAGGCCAAGTTCACGAATCTCAGCAAGGTCGGCCTCGTCCTTGTGACTATAAATAGGCTCACCACGGTCAGTGAGTTTCATAGGTCCCCGCGGAGGTGCATTGTGACCACCGGCCAGCACTCCCTCAATCACAAATCCTTCTACAGAACCTGTGGATTTCTTCACTAGATGGGATGCAAGGGTGCTTGAGGAGATGATTGCCAGGAATGCCGGACGTTTCAGAGGTAATTGGGGAATCGTATCCAATGCCTCACGGGGGGATACCGTTGTGAAAACTTCAGTCTTACTGGGAGTCCCACTCACGGTGATCCTGATTGAGGCATCCTCGTGTTCTGCGAATCGGTCAAGGACGCCTGGGATCTCTCTCGGGACACCAGCACCCATAAGCACATAGTCAACGCCAGCCAACATGGCCCCATAGGTGGCCGCGAGGTTGGACGTTTGCAGCTTTTCCAGAAAGTTGATGCCTACGATGCCATTGTGACCCTCTTTGGCTAGCCAAACCTCAACAAATCCTGCAGCAATGTTAAGTCGCTGGAGTGTACGCGTGGGCGATACAGAAGGCACCGGGCTCCTCTTGAACCTCGCTCCCGATGGTATTCCACCGTCAACGTAGTAGGTGGTCAAAATCTCCGAAGCTACCGTAGGGTCTACGAAATGAGTTAGTGCCCTTTGCACGTGTCCGCCAGGGTCACCGTTCTGCAGCCTCCGCACCATAACGGAATTCAAGGCTGTCCCAGATACAACACCCAGTTCACCTTCGATAGATACTGCGCGGGCGAGTCGCCAGTCGGATACACCAACTCCCATCCCGCCTTGGATAATCAATGGTATGCTCATCATAATAAGGACAATTTACTCCGAAATATATTGCCCACCATACGCACTCAGATATCCACAAATCAGTGTGGATATCGTAGTCTTCTTGAGATTCGGCAGTGAGCAGCGTAAGTGTTGAAAAATCAAATGTTTAGAGCGGGATGCTAATGTTATTGTTTATGTTTGAATGCAGATGTGGAATGGAAATTGATTACGTTTCCACACTTCGGTCACCTTGTTGAATTGACCTACGGTTGGGCGTGCGACTCCTATTGGTACTCTGTACATTGGTCCTGCTGATGCAGGTAGAACTCATTGCCCAGTCTCAACAAGGTGATGTGGTTGGGTCGTTATCTGGGGCTGTGAACAAGTACCACGGTGAACTTTCTGACGACTCCTTTGGACCGGGAGCTCTTCTGTCACTGAGATATGCCGCAATGGATCGGCTTTGGATTGAGGCTCGGTTTGGACTTGGGGAGTATCGATGGAAGATTACCGATGCGAAACTTGCTCGGTATCCTGACTACTTTGGACAAGGGGCTCAAATTGGTGACCTCTATCCTGGGTCCTTGGCCACGATCGAACCTGAAAACGAAAGTAGAGTCACATTGGGCGACCTCCTTGTGAGCTACGTCTTGGTAGATCACATACCGGCCAGCCCCTTCCTCACGGCCGGAGTTGGACTGGTAAACATTGCCCCTTCCACCAGTCAATCACATACGCAACTGCCGAACTCCGCAGCAGGAGTCTACCCTCATACAGCTCCGTGTATCATCCTCGGTGGGGGGGTCCAGATCCCGATTTCCCAACGTATTGGTGTGCTGTTTCGAGGTGAACATCGAATTGTCTTTTCAACGTACCTCGACGATATCTCGTACAACGGAAGTAATGATGCCCTAAGCACTTTCTCCGTTGGCTTCACGTATCGCTTTAACGATCCTGAACCACAACCCCATGATTATTGCACAGAGTGCCTCAGCGATGAGTGTGATGATTGTGGGGATAACAATGTGGATTATTCTGGCTGCGTATCCTGTTGTTATGAAAAGTGTTTAGCGGATTGCTCTGAGAAGTCTTGCTGCTGTTGTGCACAATGTTGTTGTTGCTGTTGTGGAAAACCGGCTCTTTCAGCGGTGGTTCCTTCGCCTGTTTCAGCACCTGAACCTGCGCCCGTTATGGCACCGGTACAAGGGCCTGTATCGGCACCAGTATCTGGGCCGGTTCCAGAGCCAATGGATGTACCGTGCCCTGCCGGACAGCACCGCGAATGTTATGGTCCGCCGGGATACGGAATTTGTGTTGATGACGATCCACCGAAGGGACCTGAACCGATCCTTTGGGAATTGGCTCGCCCCCTTGACGATGGAAGTCTATTGCGGGAAGTTGACGGTAGGTGGTATCGAAAGCAGATCTTACCAGATGGAACAACGAGGATCAGTAAGGGGCTCCTGCCTTTTGAGGCAACGGAATGTAAAGAGTGCAAAGAGAAACAACGTCGGGAGAAGCAATAATGACTCAATTCATGAAACATCTTGTGCTCAGTGTCGGCGTTTTTCTACTCCTATCGAGCCCCGTCCGTGCTCAATCTCGTCAGGGAGATGTAGTAGGCACGATCAGCGGTGGCCTATATAAATACCACGGCGAATTGTCCGACGATTACTTTGGCCCTTCTGGTGCTGTGTCCTTGCAGTTTGCAGCAATGGACAGGTTGTGGGTAGAAGCTCGCATGGGAATTGGCGAGTATCGGTGGAAGATCACTGAGGCCAAGATGGCTCGATTCCCACAGTATTTTGGTCAGGGGGCAGAGATCGGAGATAAATATCCGGGTTCATTAACAACGATCGAATCTGAAAATGAAAGTCGGGTTACGTCGGCCGACTTCCTTGTCAGCTACATACTCGTGGACAATATCCCTGCCGTTCCATTCCTAACGGCAGGTATCGGCCTCGTCAATTTTGCCCCTTCGAATAGCGGAGAACATTCAGCACTTCCAAACAATGAGGCGGGTATCT
>DATGWS010000087.1:0-10347 GCA_035299365.1 Candidatus Didemnitutus sp. | reverse complement strand
CGCTCGCCGCCCCTCTCATCCTGAGAGGGGCCAATGGTTCATTTGATTATCCGGGATTACCCCTCTCAGGATGAGAGGGGATAGGGGTGAGCCGAGAGAATAGCGACTTCACCCACGGAACCCTCGCCCCTTCCCGTATGTTACCTCCATCGTGACTCATTCAACAGATATCCTTGTACTCGGAGCCGGGTATGCGGGGCTTACAGCAGCTGCGCTGATGGCTCATGAGGGCAGGGAGGTTACTGTGCTGGAAGGTCATGAGACGCTGGGTGGCTGTGCCTCGTTCTTTCGAGTAGGGGGCTATACCTTTGATGTGGGCGCAACAACGTTCAGTGGTGTGTTACCATCACAGCCGGCGGGGAGGGTGTTTGCGCATCTCGGACTGAAGCCGGAATTGGTAAAGCAGGATCCCGGGATGCTTATTCGTATGCGTGATCGTGATGTTGTTCGATACGCAGAACCTGAACGCTGGATCAACGAGATCGTTCGACATTTTCCGCATGGCGATCAACGAGGGTATTGGAAGAAGCAATACGATCTCGAACGCAGAGTGTGGTCGATGGTGAATGACCAACCGTCATTACCACCAACAACGATTCGCGATTGGCTAGGAATGGTCAACGTGCGTTCCGTCAAACAACTGCCCTTGCTGCCCGGACTCTTCACTTCTGCCGCATCAATGATGCGCAGGTACCGTGTTGACTCCGATGTATCGTTTATGGAATTCATCAACGAACAACTTCTGATCAGTACTCAAAACACGGCAGATAAAGCTCCCTACCTTACTTCAGCAATGGGGCTTACCTATCCGAGTGAAACGTATTATCCGATGGGTGGGATGTATCGTCCGGCTCTGATGCTCATGAGACATGCAACAGCTCACGGAGCACAGATGAAGTTCCGTCGAACAGTCATATCCATTGAACAACAATCGTCCGGACGGTGGAGCGTGACGTGCACGAACGGTGAAACGTATATGGCATCAACCGTGATCTCGTCAATCCCTATATGGAACATGCCGGATCTTCTCTCCGGCAAGCCGCAACGGTACTTTGAAGATCAATCAACACACAATCCGGATTCGTGGTGCGCCTTCTCTATGTACTTCGCACTTGAAGGAGTACCACAGTTGTCAAGTCAATACGTGCAGCTCCATCTCGATCGATCTATCCCGGGCGTTCATGCATCCTCGGTCTTCCTCACGTTCTCACACCCCGATGACAGAGAGAAGGCGCCCGTTGGCCATACAACCGTCACCGTAAGCACCCACACACGCTCAGAAGATTGGAACGGACTTACCCCCACACAACATGACGAAAAGAGATCGATGATCATGAATGCTGTGATGGACGTGATCCAACGCAGGATGCCGGAGTGTTCCGGCCTGACCCCTTTGATGCTGCAAGGCGGAACGCCTTACACCTGGGAACGATACACAGGCCGGAAGAATGGATTTGTAGGGGGCTTGCCCCATTCCATCAAGAGACCGATGGTATGTATGCCCCCTAATCAGACTCCCTTTCGTGGACTCTACATGATCGGTGACAGCGTTTTCCCGGGCCAAGGCACCCCTGCAGTGATGCTCGGCGCATGGAACACCGTCAACCGTATCTTTGCAACATGAGTGAAGCTGTTCATTCGATGTTTTCGGACATCGCCCCGAGGTACGACCTCGCAAATTCCATCCTCTCCCTTGGTGTCCATCATGTTTGGCGGTCATTGACTGTTAAAGAAAGTGGTGTGAGGCCGGGTGGACATGTCCTTGATTGCGCAACAGGCACAGGCGACCTTGCCCTAGCATTCAAACGCGCCGTTGGACCCACTGGACGTGTGCTTGGCACAGACTTCAATGCCGACATGTTGTCGTTCGCTCCTGCAAAAGCAAAACGAAAGGGGCTCAACATTGAGTTCGAAGTGGCCGATGCAATGAAACTGCCATATGCTGATGCATCGTTTGATGTAGCGAGCATATCGTTCGGTATTCGCAACGTTGATAAACCTGCAACTGCACTCGGCGAGATGGCTCGTGTTGTAAAACCTGGCGGACGTGTAGTTGTACTCGAATTCGGTCAGCCCAAGGGTATCATGGGTCTTACGTATCGGTGGTATAGTAAGAATATCATTCCCTTCATTGGTGGATTAGTAACCGGACATCGCGAAGCTTACGAGTACTTGCCCACAACAGCCGCTGCATTCCCGTGTCGAGAAGAGTTTCTCGAACTCATGAAGAGTACCGGACGACTTGTTGACTGTCGGTATCGTGCACTCACGGGTGGTATTGCCTTTCTCTACGTTGGCACGGTGCGAGCACTGTGAACGTCTGGATTTTGGCGGTTCGTCCGTGGTCGCTGATCGCCAGCGCCGCACCCGTGATACTCGCTACGGCACTTGCAGTGGCCGACGGAACGGTGCATTGGCCTAGCTTGCCCTTGCTCCTAATCTGCGCAGCTCTGATTCAGATATCATCCAACCTCATCAATGATCTCGAAGACGCAAAACGTGGAGCCGATGCAAAACGTGTTGGTCCGTTGCGTGCCGTGAGTTCTGGTCTCATCACGGCGCGGTCCATGCGTAACGTATCGTTGATGGTCATCGCAGCCGCGTTTGTGATCGGTCAGCCCCTTGTCTTTAGAGCTGGATGGGAGATACTCCTCATCGGTGTAGTGTGTCTCATAGCGGCATGGGCCTATACGGGTGGACCGTTTCCCTTGGCCTATCATGGATTAGGTGATGCGGCTGCCTTCGTCTTCTTTGGACTCCTTGCCGTTGTGGGTACGTATTACGTCCACGCCTGTGTGTGGAGCGCTGACTCCTTTATTCTGGCACTCGGCCCGGGCTTCCTTGCCGCAAACATCCTTGCAGTAAACAACATCCGAGACATACCTACTGACGCAGAGGTTGGCAAACGGACGTTGGCTGTACGTATCGGCTCCAAATCCGCTCGCAGACTCTACGTTGCCTTTATGCTCGCGGCCATCATCGTCCCGTCGTATTTCCTTAGTCAACACCGCGGCCCCTGGCTCTGGCTTCCCGCAGTGGCCCTACCGTATGGCCTCTTCCTTTCCCACATGGTCCTCACACGTAACGGCGCCGAACTCAACAAAGCTCTCGCCGGTACAGCGATGTTTTATGTGTTGTATATGGTGTTGATGGCAGTAGCGCTAGTTACTAGTTACTCAGTTACTAGTTACTAGTTACTCAGTTACTCAGTTACTCAGTTACTCAGTTACTCAGATACATAGTTACATAGTTACTCAGGTACTCAGTTAACTATGTCGTTGCGTAACTCTGTAATTGCGTAACTCTGTAACTGCGTAACTCTGTAACTGCGTAACTATTGGCTTAACGCTGTATTTTCATGAGTGGCCTTCACCATGATGGCAGCTAGTTCGCGCAGTTGTTCCGGTGAACCCATGTTCCAGGAGAAGGTTTTGGTTCGCCCCATATCCTTGATGGTGATGGTTGTAACGGGGGCATCGGGCACATTGTCGGTGTACGACGTATCAAGTGTAATGAGTTTCTTCTCGCGGATGATGGTTACGAGGGAGCAGAGATCGTCCTTGGATATGGTTCCGAACCACGTTCCCTTGAGGTCGACGTTAGAGCGGCCTTCATAGACTACTTGTCCGTTGCCGCGCACGGTTCCGGTGTAGACCGGACACGTGCCGAAACACATACCCTTGCTGATGCTCACCGAGAAGTTATCGGCCGTGATGTCCTTAACGCAACTATCGGTGCTTGAACAGGCCGTTACAATGCCGAACATGGTAGCGATAACGATGAGATAATGCATTCACACTCCGATAATATGGTTGCAGAATGGTGATACGGACGTTACTCTGACCCAACATACGACCACGAGTTTTGCGCCGCTACTCTTTCACGACGTATAACATAGCGAGGTCGTTCATGATTCGATGGTCCTTTTTTATAGTCAGCTTGATCGGCATGCTCACAGCATCGATGATCAGTGTTGCTCAACAGGCGCAGGTAATGCAGTTCCTTGGTCGGCACACACAACGTCCGGCCACATTCGACAAAGGGTCTGCTGAAGTTGTTACCTACGATCCGGCGTCGAAGACGGCCATTCTCTCCGATGCAAATGGCAACAAGATCTCGTTCATCAACGTTACCAACCCGGCAAGTCCAACACTTATCCGCGACGTACTCCTCACGGCCTATAACGGCATCGTGAACAGTGTGGCCGTAAAGAATGGCATCGTGGCGGTAGCACTTGAAGATGCAACGTCAAAGTCCAATCCGGGCAAGGTATTGTTCTTCGACATGAATGGCGGGTTCAAGAGCTCCGTTGCGGTTGGAGCACTGCCGGACATGTTGGCCTTCACACCAAATGGTCAACGCGTAGTGGTATGTAACGAAGGCGAGCCCGAGAACAATTACACCTTTGACGCAGAAGGATCCGTAAGCATCATCAATGTTGCAAACGTAAATGCGCCCACTGTGCAAACTGTGGATTTCCGCTCCTTGAATGGTAAGCAAGACTCACTGAAGGCGCTTGGAATTCGCATCTATGGATTGAACGCTTCTGTTGCTCAAGACTTCGAGCCGGAATACGCAGCTATCTCATCCGATGGCGCAACAGCCTACGTCACCTTGCAAGAGAACAATGCCATTGCCACCATCGATATCAATACGGCAACACTTGTTCGCGTTACAGCACTTGGATTCAAGGACTATAGCAAGGGGCTAGCCCGCTCCACCAACTATCCGTGGACCAATCGTCCATCCATCGGAACAACTCCTGCCGGGCAGAACATTGCCCTTGGTGGACTCTCGGGCTTGTGGTTCACGGGATATGGTGCCGATACCAATAAACTCCGTTTTCTCGTACATCCCGACCGCGGACCCAATGCCGAGCCTGTAGTACTACGCGGTCAAACACGCAGACCGTTCGCTCTTCCGAACTACCAGGCAGAGGTGATCGCTATCGAGCTCGATAGGAGTTCTGGCTCGTACACCATCCTATCTCGCACCAAACTCTTCCGCGCAGATGGAGTGACACCGATCAGCGGTCTTCCCAATCTCCAGGCGGCCGGACAAGGCATTGCTTTTACCGATGAACTTCCAGTGGATCTCAACGGCAATGATCTTCAGAATGACCCATTCGGCGGTGACCTAGAGGGTATCTCCGTTGATGCAGCAGGTACATGGTGGATGGTTGATGAATACCGTCCGGCCATCTATAACTTCAACAGCAATGGTACTCTGATCGCACGTCACATCCCGGCCGGAACAGCTGCATCGGTTGGTGCGGCAGTTGGTACGTATGGCGATGAGACCCTTCCACGGGTCTATGCGTCACGTCGCGCAAACCGTGGCTTTGAGGCATGCGCCATTGAAGGCGACATTCTTTATGCCTTCATTCAGTCACCTATCGACAATCCTGATCTTGCCAACGACAACTCTTCAAAGGCCTCCACGTGGTGCCGTATCGTGGCCTTCAACGTTGTTACCAAGACCGTTGTTGGTGAGTATCTGTATCCAATGTTCGAGAAGGCATTCTCGTGTGATAAGATCGGTGATGCCACATCTCTTGGTAATGGCAAGTTTTATGTTGTAGAACGCGATGATGCAACGGGGCTCCGTGCACGCAAGTATGTCTTTGAGATCAATCTCAAGGGCGCAACAAATATCTTCACCAATCCACCCGTACTTGCACCCGGACGCACCGTTGAGTCCCTCACGTTTGCTGAATGTGCAACACTGGGCATTCGTCCGGTGAGCAAGAAGAAGTCGATCTATCTCCCCGGTGTAGGGTATGGCGGATGGGACAAGGTAGAGGGTATCACGCGTATCAATGCCAACACCATTGCCGTTGTGAACGACAACGACTTCGGCGTCGGTGGTTCGGTATTGCCAAATCCGCCAAACGGCAGCATCACGGTG
Organism: Candidatus Didemnitutus sp.; assembly: GCA_035299365.1. Taxonomy (GTDB): domain Bacteria; phylum Bacteroidota; class Ignavibacteria; order Kapaibacteriales; family Kapaibacteriaceae; genus UBA10438. The sequence goes on along the minus strand of DATGWS010000087.1, from coordinate 4,440 downwards.
AATACCACCAACAACCCCGTTATCGGTGTGATCACGTTTGACAGACCGAACGGTCTTGATCCAAGTGACCGCGATAATGCTGCCGGTACAGGCGCGGCGGTAAAGATCGGCAACTGGCCAGTCTATGGAATGTATCAACCGGATGCCATCACATCTGTTACGATCAGTGGCGAAACGTACTTGCTTACAGCCAACGAAGGTGATGCTCGTGAATGGGGCTCCTTCGTCGAGGAAGCTCGTGTTAGTGCATCCACTGTTGTCCTAGACACAGTGCTTGCCAATGCCTGGCCCCTTCTCAAGACAAATCCGCAGCTTGGTCGATTGAATATCACCACGACGCTTGGTGATGTGGATGGTGATGGAGACTACGATGAGCTTTACACTCTCGGTGGCAGATCGTTCTCCATCTGGAATGTGGATGGCAATCTCGTCTACGATTCCGGGAATGAGTTCGAGACGCGCACAGCTGCCTTCTATCCAGCGAACTTCAATGCTGGTCACACAACGAACTCCATGGACGACAGGTCGGACAACAAGGGTCCGGAACCTGAAGCCATCACAACAGGAGTGATCAACGACTCAACGTATGCCTTCATCGGCTGTGAGCGTATCGGGCATACCTTCATGTACAACGTGTCTGATGTTGTGAATCCCAAGTACATCGACTACATCAATTCTCGCAACCTCACAGTCACGCCGAATCTCGCAAACGTGGACAACGGAACTGTTGGAGATCTTGGTTGTGAGGTGATCACGTTCATCCCCGCGTCAGAAAGTCCGAACAACACGGATCTGCTTCTTGCCGGCAACGAGATCAGCGGCACGATGAGCGCGTACCAAGTGCGTATCCCGCGTATTGGTAGCATCCCTGCAGCGGTCATCAATCATTGCATTCCAGACAAGCTCACTCTTACCGTTACTGCAACCGGTCCGTCACTCACATACCAGTGGATGAAGAACGGTGTTGATATTGTGGGCGCTACATCTGCTACCTACAGCGTTGACGTGGTCAACACCTCATTTGCGGGAAGTTATGCTTGCAAGATCCGCGCTGCCGGTGGAATGACCATCACTCCACGAGCTACGCAGGTGAACGTTTTCCAACGTACCAAGATCACAGTGGAGCCAAAGGTACTTACTCAGGTAGATGTTGGCGTTACCGTGAACCTTGCGATCGACGCAACCAACACAGCGGGGGAGACCTATCAGTGGTTTAAGGCAGGTATGGCACTTACAAATGGTGCCAAATATGCTGGCGCTACATCGAAGAACCTGACCATTCGCAACGTCACATTCGCAGACACGTCCGGCAAGTACTACTGCGTTGTTACTGGCGGCTGTAGCAACGTTCGCTCACGTGATGCACGTGTCTACATTCCCGTCATCACTATTACGCTCCAACCACGCGACACCACCGTCTGTCCTGGTGACACGGTGATCCTGCGGGCTAGTGGTACAGCAGCAGGAGGTGATGCAGGTGTTGGATATCAATGGAAGTATGTAACGGGTGGGAATCTCGTCGATGGCGGACGTTTCACAGGAACCGCAAGCCCAACGCTTCGCATTAATAGTGTACGTCCAGAAGATGCGCGCGAGTACGTCTGTGTTGTGACTGGTTTCCCTTCAAAGGACAATCGCTTTACAAACCCAGTGATGATCAACGTGCGCCAAGCACCGCAGATCACTCGTCAACCATCTGCACCAAACGGACAGACGATCGACGACGTTTGTGCGGGCAATATCTTCCAGCTGGATGTGATCGCCCAGGGTGAGAACATTTCCTATCAATGGTATCGCGACAACAAGGCCATCCCACTTGCACAAAGCGCTCGCTACGATACGCGTGTTCCGGGCGTCTATACGGTTCGCATCAGTGGTGCATGTGGCTTCTTCACGGAAAGCACACCTGTCACTCTCCGCGGAATCACCAAGCCGCTGGTAGGCAATGGTTCTCCAGACCTGATCCGTGTTGAAGAGGGCAAGGGCTTTACGCTCATGGTGAACGTAGAATCCGGTTCGCTTCCGGTAACCTATCAGTGGGCCAAGGACGGTAGGAATATCACGGGTGCAACAGGTGCCACCTACACCGTGGACAAGTCGTTTGCGGCTGACGCCGGTCGATATGTTTGCGTCGTTACAAATGAGTGTGGTATTGACCTCTCCAACGTTTCCGAAGTCCGCGTCTATCGCGAAGATCCAACCTCCGTTGGTGAGACCGACGAGAATGGACTTTCGGCTCGTTCTGAACCAAATCCATTCTCATCAAGCACAACCTTACGCATAGGCACTCCATCCCACGGAACTGTTAGACTAACAGTCAGCGATCTGTCGGGCAGAACGGTCCACACCATCACGTCCCCCGATCTCGCAGCTGGAGACCACATATTCGCACTTCAAGCGGCTGACCTCGGCGCGGCAGGTGTTTACCTTGTGCGCATTGAGCACCCTGCAGCAACTGTTGTACGTCGGATCGTCTTGGTGCCGTAAGAAGCCCCTTCCCAACACAAGCACTTTTCCACACGGCGGCGTTCGACCACATCGGACGCCGCCGTTGCGTTATGTTTGCGTCTATGACACGAGAAACCCTGACAACCGCCATCTATGATGTTGCCCATCTCACCGGAGAGTTTCTTCTTCGCAGCGGGATAACGAGCAACGAGTATTTCGATAAGTATCAGTTCGAAAGCGACCCGAAGATCCTCGCTGCAATAGCGGAGAAAATGGCAACGCTGATTCCGGAGGGGACGGAGATCCTTGCCGGACTCGAGATGGGTGGGCTGGCCATCGTTACGGCTCTTTCGCTGCACACGGGCATTCCCGCTGTGTTTGTGCGCAAGAAGGCCAAGGATTATGGCACTTGTAAGCTTGCAGAAGGTCCGGACGTTGCGGGCAAACGCGTGTTGATCGTAGAAGATGTGATCACCAGTGGCGGTCAGGTGATCATCAGCGGAAACGATCTCCGTCAACTCGGCGCACTTACCGACCACGTTGTTTGTGTTATCGACCGCGAACAAGGCGGAAGAGAAAAACTTCGTGATGCCGGTTTTGAGCTCCTCGCCCTCTTTTCCATGACAGAACTCAAGGCAGGACGATGAAGATCATCAGTTGGAATGTGAATGGCATTCGGGCCGGACACAAGAAAGGTTTCTTGGATTGGGTGGCCGAGGCAAAGGCCGATGTGATCTGCGTTCAAGAAACCAAGGCAGACGTAGACAAGATTCCTGAGGAGGTTAAGGGGCTTGCTGGATACCACACCTTCTGGCATTCGTGTTCCATCAAGAGCGGATATTCCGGCGTTGGTGTGATGTCGAAGATCAAACCGGAGAACGTCACCGAAAAGATCGGCATCGAAGAGTTTGATGGAGAAGGCCGCATTCTCGAGATAGACTACGGCTCGTTCCTGCTGTACAACATCTACTTCCCAAATGGATCATCTGGAAACAAACGTGTGCCATTCAAGCTTCGCTTTTATGATGCAGTGATGGAGCGCTGGGCTCAACAACGAATGGAAGGCCGCCGTATCGTAGTCTGTGGCGACTACAATATTGCGCATAAGGAGATCGATCTTGCCAGACCAAAGGAGAACCAGAAGACTACAGGGTTCCTACCCGAAGAGCGAGCAATTCTCGACAGAATGGTATCACAGAACTGGCTCGACTCCTTTAGAGAGTACCACCCAGATGAGCCAGACTGTTATTCCTATTGGGACCAGATAACACGAGCCCGAGAGCGCAATGTAGGCTGGCGAATAGACTACCATTGGATTACCGATGACCTACGTCCAGCACTCAAAAATGCATGGATCTCCAGCGACGTGATGGGTAGTGATCATTGTCCGGTAGGGATTGTGTTGAATCCTTAGCTGGAAGGGACGTAAGATGGGACTTAAGATGGGACTTAGGATGGGACTTGGGATGGGACTTAGGATGGGACTTAGGATGGGACGTTGGCTTTGCGCCATTGCAGATAGAGGGAGGCGCTGGCGGCGAGGAACACCAGGTTCTTGATGATGTATTGACCCACCAGGGTGAGACCGTAGGGGACTGCCGTATATGCTACTGCAAAGCCCCCTGCAATAGGGATGAACGTGCCGGCCATATGGATAGCAAAGAGAACAAGCGTGACCTTCGTGAGTTTCGGGATAAGGAACATCACTCCTAGGATAACCTCGCACACGCCAAGGACGGTCACCACCGTTGAGATGGACGTCCATGAAAGTGTGAGTTCGACAAGGTCGTGTGCAGGGCTCAGATCCACCAGCTTTAGAGCGCCGAACCACACATAGACGATGGCAAAGGACCAGCGCAACAACGATTCAAGATTGCGAGCGAGGTAAGAGTCAATCAAAGACGTTTTCATGGAGCAAAAATACAATCTAACATCGGGCTTTAGCCCGATGTGGCGGGCAGGGCTTTAGCCCGATGTGGCGGGCAGGGCTTT
>DATGWS010000086.1:0-3508 GCA_035299365.1 Candidatus Didemnitutus sp. | reverse complement strand
CGGAACCCTTGCCACCGCTGCTTAGACTGTACGCATTGCGATACGCCTGCCATAGAGAAGCATAGAGGATCCGTGGATTATTCGGGTCCATCTTCAACGTCATGCCACCCGTGCTGTCATTGCGGAACAACACCTTGCGCCAGTTCTTTCCGCCATCCGTGCTCTTGAAGATGCCGCGTTCTGCGTTGGCTGTAAACACGTTGCCCATAGAAGAAACCAACACAACGTCTGCGTCGTCGGGGTGGACTACGATGTCGGCTATCATCTGCGCATCTCGGAGACCGATATGTTGCCACGTGCTGCCACCATCCATTGTGCGATACATGCCATCGCCCGGAGAGATGTTGCCGCGGATATCGGTTTCACCCATGCCAACATAGACAACGTTGGGATCGGAGGGGGCGATAGTGATCGCACCAACACTCGAAGACGTAAACGTTGTATCACTCACCGCACGCCATGTCTCGCCGCCATCCTCTGTTTTCCATACGCCACCGCCTGTTGCTCCAAAGTAGTAGGTGGAGCGCAGATCAGGATGTCCGGCTACTGCAAGTGACCGTCCTGCTCTGTACGGGCCTATGTTTCGAAACTGCATCGCACGAAAGGCGATGTCGAGTTCTGCTGTTGTTGGCGTTGTTTGTGCAACGATTGAGGTTGCAAGAAGAATGAGGGCGAGACAGGCTGCGGTAGATTTCATCGCATAAGGGTGATGGCGGATGTGCCATCGCTGACCACATACACACCGGTTGGGAGAGAAGAAACATCTATCGTACACGAGCCCGAATCTACGGTCTGCACGGCAGTTCTTCTACCCTCAAGTGTGCTCAGCGTGATCTGTGCCGAAACATCGAACGGCAAGGTGAGCCGTGAGCCCGGAGCATAGATGGCGCGTGGTGTAGAGAGGGAGAAGGGGGCTCCTTCCGCCACCGACACCGCTTGGTCTAGGTCATAGACTGCAACGTTGCGTTCTACTGCATAGCCCCCTGCAACAAAGGCACGCGTGACCCAGAGATCGCGACCATTGATGGCAATACCTTCCGGTTTGGCATCGAGAAGGACAGAGCCGATGCGCTGTCCGGTAGCGATGTTGAAGATGCGTACATCACCGGCAAAGGTGGAAACGTAGAGAAGTCCGTTGTTGATCAATGCCTCGCGCGGTCCGTCAAAGCCGGATGTACCCGTAGGGATGGTGTCCACAGCTGTGTTTGTGAGCAGGTCAACTACCACCACCCAATGCGAACCATTGACGGTGATGTAGGCACTGTCACCACTGACGGTGAAATGATTCGGTGTATCACCTACAACAATGGATGTGCGAGCCGATCCAAGCTGCGTCTGCTTCCAGATGTCAAAGAGTCCAGTTGGTTGACCAAAATTCCCTTCGCTGAGTACGAGCAAACACTGCACATTGCTCGACGTGGTGTAGCGCATGGACTGCTGAGGGTTAGGGCCTGCTTGATACTGCACGCTATCGCCCGACTCCAGTGACACCTGCACAACCATTCCGGGGTCGGTAAAGGACGGACGTTGGCTAACAAAAATCGCTGAGCCACCCGTGGTAGTAGAAACAGAGGATACAGGTCCGGTATACACAGAGCCCTGAGACTCTTGAGTGCTGAGGACAAACTTTTCAACAGTGTTGCCAACGCCTACATAGAGAGCATCACCCGACTCCGAAACGCCAACGCGCGAGGCACCAACAAGTGTCCACGGAAACGTGTGGGTGCGAATCATTTGTAGTGTAGACGGGTCGAACTGTACCCACGATGCAGGGGAATCCCCCTCATCAGACACGTCGTTGAAATTCACATCATTGCGCGTGCACAGGACGTGCATCAGCCCCTTAGCCTTAAAAACATTCACCGGTCCGGGTGGAGTAGACGCGATACGTTGCGCCGAGAGTGAGAATGTGCCCGTAAGGCAAACAACAACGAACGAGAGAAGACCACGCATTGCGTGCTCCTTTGATAATGGCCGCCATGATGCGTGGCGGAGGGGCTCAACGGCCCCAGGTAGATGATCGATGTGGCAGGTCTTCCGGCTTCGGCGTCATCCTTCCCATTCGCCTTCCCGTTGTACGTCATCAACGTTGCAACAGTGGCTGCCCTCAGGGGGCCAGAACAGGTCGTCAACCGTTACGGCGGCGCAACCGCGCACGAATTACACGTGCTTCCCTCACAGCACCGTCAACAAGACGGCGACCACATCGGGAGGGCAAAGTTAATGTGCTAATGTGCTAATGTGCTAATCGGTGGTGGCCGACTCGTATTTTGTGGGATGCAAACTCGCGCTATGCTCTATGCTGTTTGCTGGCTCTCTGTTGTGAGTGCCGGTGTTGCGGCCACGTTATTCAGTGTCTACTTGCCCCTTATCGCCGCTGATCTCTCAGGGGGCATTGCATCACCGGCCCAGATCGGACAAACAGGCTCGTTTGCCGGAAGTGCCTTCCTTGTTGGATGGGCCATAGGCGCGTTTGTTCTTGGAGTGATGGGCGATAGAATCGGGCGCAAGTTGGCTCTTTTTGCAAGCGTCCTCATGTGTTCACTGGGGATCATCGGCACTGCATTTGCCACAACATTGCCCATCTTGATCGCCATACGGTTTCTCACAGGCGCCGGCGCCGGTGGTATTCTCCTCATGGCAACCGTTATGATCTCCGAAGCCTGGGCAACAGGAAACCGAGCACGTGTTGTTGGCATTATGATGAACGCCTTTCCCGTAGGCCTCATCCTCTCCGGCCTGATCGCGCAAAATGTTGCAGACTGGCGAACCGCATACCTTATTGGCGGAAGCACGATCATTCTTGCAGCTGCAGTTCTTGTTATTGTGCGCGAGTCAGCACTATGGAAACGCACGGAGAAACATGCCCTGCATCAACTCATAGAACCCGAACATCGTAGAGACCTAGCCGTGGGAGTTGTTTTGTTCGGCTCTATGCTGGTTGGTCTATGGGCCGTATTCGTGTGGATGCCAACGTGGGTGCACAAGATGAGTGCGGCAGAGATGGCTCAACAGAATCGTGGCATCGTCAACATCATGTTAGGGGGCGGATGTCTTGTTGGTGGGCTCGTGGCCGGCCCCATCTCCAATGGATTTGGCAGACGCACAGCAGCCGCCATCGGTTATGCCGGTTGCATAGTCCTTACAGCGTTGACCTTCCTCACCGGGCTCACACCAGGAGTGCTACTGTTTGTGTTGGCCTTTCTTCTCGCTCTCTGTATCGGCATCAATCAAGGTGTGTTAGGAACCTATCTCGCTGAACTCTTCCCAACACGCGTTCGTGCCGCCTCCGTTGGCATTAGCATGAATGCCGGAAGACTCATCACCGCCATCACCGTGATCTTCATGGGACTACTCGTTGAAAAACTTGGTGGCTACAACAACGCCATATTCGTCTTCAGCGGCGCCTATGTAGTGGGACTCATCACTCTGTGGTTTGCGAGGGAAACCAAGGGTCAGGAAATGACGTAATGACATTATGACGTTATGACGATTATGACGTTATGAC
>DATGWS010000085.1:0-3051 GCA_035299365.1 Candidatus Didemnitutus sp. | reverse complement strand
AGGATCCATTCTTGTCTTGCCAACTTCGTAGTTTCTGATACTGACATCAGTCAAATCTATCCAGCTTCCGAAAGTTGTCTCAGATACCCCCGCACGTGCACGCGCGTCTTGCACTTCTTCCGCGCTGGGTGCGTGAAGATGCGTGATATCCGTGTCTTCTTTATTTTGAAGCAAAAGATGTAAGAGAAGTAACATCGTTTTCCGCAGTAAATTTCGTGCCGTAGTACTGGCGCAAAATTTTACCGCAGATCACGATTTAGTTAAAACGCTAAGATCAGTGGATGTGGCTTGAATGCGCCCCAATGTCGTTGTAAATGCTGTCATTAATTGCTGTGAACGCCTGGATAGCCTGGTTGCAAATCGCTTCAGACGGCAGCACACCTTGGCGCAGTGAACTAAGAACGATCTCGATCGAATGGAGGTCAACATCGACTCCTCGATTGATTACAGTTGCTGCGCGAATCGAGGTTTGGATCTCTGCATGCGCCAGGTCAACGTTATTTACACTCGCGACAACACCAGCGCGAGCTGCTCTGAGCACCATCCGGGCATCAATTGGTTTGACAATAGAAGAAACCATTTTTCTAACTCCTTTGATAAAAACTGGTCAGATCCGGCTTTCGCCGGTCTCCGCTGCAGCACCCCTGTGGGTGCTGTGCTTCCCTCCCCCCTCCACGCCTTCGGCGCGGGTCCTCCGGTCGTTCGCATCGACTGTGTCGACTAATCGCGGATCCGACGAGGTGGGCAGGGAGGATGCAATCATTTATAAGCGATGCTACTATACAATATTAGAAGTGCAAAGTGTTTGCAATGAGATATCTTTGCAAAGCAGATTTTTAACGTTAACGAAACGTCTTAGTTCCGAAGGCATTCCGGTGCCGAAATTCAGAAGCTCACGCGGTTAGCCAGATTAATAATTGTCCTATTAAACAGTAGTGTTGAAGAGGGCTGCCAAATTTTCCGGTAGCGGCACACTAAAACACTCTTTTCGTCCACCGAATCTCTTGCTCTGTTCGCGGTTGCCGCGTTGCGGGCTGTAATGATGCGCTTTCACATGCGAGCTGATCAATACCTGCTCTGTCTCGAATGCCTCCAACAACGGCAATCTCTTTTCGCCGAGCACAGTGAAGTGGTAGCCAGCGGCTCCGTAACCCGCAAATCGTTCTTTCACGCTATTTAGAGTGATACCGACTTTGAAGAACCGCTCTCCAGTGTTCGATTCGAACGCGAGGTAATACAAGATGGCAGGCCGACTGGCGAGATCAGGATCTCGCGACAGTACTTTTGTTGAATAAGCTCCAGGCAAATCATCATCAGCGCACTTTCTACATCCGCGGTTTAAGTGACCATCAGGTGGTTGCTGAAACTCTCCGTGAACTGGACAAATGATTGTTACTTGAGTCCTGGCCGTCTTGTACTGAACTTTTGAGTAATCGAATTTATCGCCATGCACTAGTCTTGCACGGGCAATAAAGTCGTCAACGGTTTGACGTTGGGAAAGCGAGATCCTTAGCTCACCACATTTCGGACAACCACGCCCGGCCAGATGGGTTGATGCAACTTGCAAGAACGCGCCATGGTCTTTGCAAACAATGGTCACCTTTTCTTTTGAAGAGATGTAGTTCACTAGCGAGTAGTCGTACTTGCCATCGTGTATTGCAACGGCGCGCTCAATGAATTCGGCAGTATTGCTACGATCCTGCAATCGAGGTGCCCTCGATCCTCTTCCTCGATTGGTTCGATCGTCGTTCGCGCAACTTGGACATCCGTACGTTGTGTTGTGAAGATGGGCAGCCGGTGTCTGGCTAAATGCGCCATGCGTAGGACAGCTGATCAAAACTGGTGTCCACGCATTCACATATTTGACCTGCGAATAGTCGAATTTTTCGCCGTACTTTTCCCGGGCTTTATCAATGAATCCATGGACCGAGTCTCGCTGTGCTTTTCCTGCGGACGAATTCGCACATTGAGGACAACCGCCACCCTTTAAATGGACATACGGAACTTGCTCAAATGGTCCATGCTCCTTGCATCTGATGACCAGTTTCAATCGGGCTGTGAAATACACACTTTCTGTGTAGTCATAGCGCTCCCCGTGAACTTTACGGGCCGCTTCAACAAACGAATCGTTCGATTTTCGGTATCTGTCGCCCGCTGCCTTCGCTGCGCACTTGCGACATCCTTTTCCCGCCAAATGATTACTCGGTGACTGTGTAAACACTCCGTGCTCGGGACACCGAATTTCAAGCGGAGTTTTGCTGTTGCGGTATATCGATTCTGTGTAGTCGTACTTTTGGCCATGCACTATCCGGGCTAGTGCAATGAAATCACTGAGAGTCCTTTTGTGCGTGGCACTTGTGTGCATATCCAGAGTGCTAGAAATATTCAATACCTTCTGTACCGATTCCACCGCCGTCCAGTGTGGCGGGCCATCTGCTTTTGAGCACTTGCTGCGGCTGCCTCAGCGCTGCTGGCATCTTTGCAGGGCATGCAGACGCGGCCATATCCACCTTCGCCGCCCTTCAATGTCTTGTCGAAGAAAAGCTCCTTCAGCCGAATCTCTCCACAACGACTGCAAGGTTTTGCTTCTTTACTCGCTAGGTCTGCAGCTTGCTTTTGAACTCGTTCAACAGATGCTGCAATCGGTGATCCCGTGGCCATTTCGACCAGGGCCTGCAACCGTTGTGAGAGAGTAGCCACAGGGTCCTTACCGAGATTAAAGCGATTGATCCGTAGGAACCGGTAGCCGTAGCTCTCTAGTGTTAATTGACGCTCGACATCTGACTCTTTGAGATAGCGCTCATGGTTGCCGATGTGAATATTTGGTGCGCGCTCAAAGTGGTAGTTGAAACCGTCGTACTCAATGACGATGTGCACCCGCCCTTTCTCGGACTCGTAGGTGAGCAAAAAGTCGGCACGCCAGGCAGGGTGGGTGTAAGTCGGATCAAGTTGACGTAAATAGTCCCCAATGGGGAACTGTGGCAGCACTTCGATGGCTTCCGGCTGAGATGCATAGAAAGGCGTCTTGTAGAGCCAATCCAGTACCAAAGC
>DATGWS010000084.1:0-5412 GCA_035299365.1 Candidatus Didemnitutus sp. | reverse complement strand
CCGTGCATAGCTGAGGTTCGAACATTTCCTCCAGCACCGCCATTCGCATCAACGAACACACCACCAACAATTGTTGCGGCAGCAAGGATGACTGTTCCGCCTGCTCCACCACCTCCGGCACCATCATTGGCTGCGTCTGTTGTAGGACGCATGCCACTAGCGGTTATGCGGCGGGCATTTCCGGCAAGTGTGGCACATCGAATAATGATGATGCCACCACCATTTGCACCAGCCGTGCCAAGATTATCGTTGATCTGTCCGGCACCGCCACCTCCGCCGCATCGTGCTCGCGGTGTTGCATTGATGATCACCTGAGAGGTGAGGCCACCCATTCCTCCGTTATCAAAAAAACGTGTGCAACCCTCCCACTGCGCCCCACCACGTCCGCCTGCTCCTCCGTTACCACCGCCGCCGCCACCGGAATTATGGGCCACGCCACCACCACCGCCACTAAAAAGCTCTTGACGTCCGGATACATTTGTTGCGAGTGGATCAACAAAGGACTCGCCCTTCATCGCTGCTGTCTGGCTGTTGATCACATCATTCGCCGTTGTAACCGAACACGTTCCGATGCCTCGCCAGCGCGATCCTCCGCGAAAGCCAATACCATCAGCTACAATGTTGGCATTGAGTCGAAGAGTGCCACGTACATCTAGGGCTACAATACCACCTGTTGAACCATCCCATGGGGCTCCTGTCAATGGCATATTCACGTCTGCATCTGCAAGGATGGGTACTCGAACGAGCTGGACTCGTCCGGTAACATCGTACGTGTTCAAGAGAGCATGTTTGAGAATGAATGTTTGTCCGGCTATCGAATCAATCGTTGCAAACTCGTAGAGTCCAACTGATTGTGTGTTGTATTGACCGCTTTGATACGCCCCCTTCATTTGAATGATGAGGACAAGATCCTTCTTAGCAAAGGGGGCAGGAGAAGTAACGTCGATCTTGGATGTGCAGTCTTCCGTGCGGATGCCTGTTACCACTGTGTATGCATTGATAACGCCACCGATAGGCGTTTGAGCATACAGGGACGGCGTTGTCCAAAGGACAACAATGAGTATCACGATCCGAGACATCCAAAACTTCATGCAGGAACCCCCTTAGCCATCAACAGGAGGTTTCTCAGAAAGTTCCAATCCTTCAGTACGTTGTTTGACGTAGTCAATCTCCCAGTCGCTTTTGAAGAGCACAACGGTTCTGCCATTCTCATCCTTCATTAAAGGGGCTGCAGTTGCCGGCTTTACATCAGTAAGAAGCCATCGAGTGCGGGTGTAGGGCAGACGTTCGAGCTTCACCTTCTCATTGTATTCGTTTTCCATGCGCCAAGCAAAGAGCTCAAGCTGGAGTTCACCAACCACACCAACAAGAGGCACGGGGCTTCCATCGGCCTCTGTAAAGATCTGGATGACGCCTTCTTCTCGTAACTGATCGATGCCCTTGCGGAAGGACTTTGAAAATGATCCCGTAGCGGGCCAAACCTTGGCGTAGATCTCGGGAGCAAAACGTGGGAAGGAAGCGATGGTGGCTGGCGAACGTTCGGTGATCGTATCGCCTACTTGGAAGAGACCCGGGTTGGTAAGTCCGATCACATCTCCAGGGAATGCCTCATCAATGATCTTTCTATCTCGACCAAAGATTTCAAACGGATAGGTGAGTTTGGCCTCACGTCCGGTGCGAGGATGAAAGGCAGACATGCCACGCTCAAACTTTCCACTCACAATTCGAAGGAAGGAAATCCTGTCTCGGTGAGCCTTATTCATGTTGGCCTGCACCTTGTAGACAAACCCTACAAACTCCTTGCTGTTGGGTTCGATGGTGCCGGTAGACATCTCAAAGGGCTGGGGAGGGGGCGCCAGGGTAAGAATGGAGCGCAGAAAGTGCTCAATCCCAAAGTTGGTGATGGCAGAACCCCAGAAGACGGGCGTGCAACGCTCGTTGAGATAGGCATTGCGGTCAAATGCCGGGATCACATGATCAACAAACTCTAAGTCCTCTAGAAGCCTGTCGTGAGCGAGTTCACCAATGGCAGAACGAAGTTCAGCCCCACGAATATCGCCAACAGTTACTGGAGCTTTATACCGATTACCAACCGTACGTTCAAACTGATAGAGCTCGTTATCGGCCCTATCAAAAATCCCACGGAAATCCGGCCCATCACCAATGGGCCATGTGCGCGGGATCGCAGAGATGCCGAGTACCTGTTCTACTTCATCGAGCAATTCAAGTGGAGCACGTGCCGGGCGGTCCATCTTGTTCATGAAGGTGATAATAGGGATACCTCGATCTCTACAGACCTTAAAGAGCTTGATGGTCTGCTCCTGAACACCACGTCCTGCATCAAGGAGCATGATGGCGGAATCAACAGCCATCAGCGTACGATAGGTGTCTTCAGAGAAATCTTGGTGACCCGGCGTATCGAGAATGTTCAGAAGAAGACCGTCGTACTCAACGCGCATGGCACTGGACGAAACCGAGATACCGCGCTGTTGCTCGATCTCCATCCAGTCCGACGTGGTAGACGTATGCTTGCCCCCTGTTACAGCGCCAGCCTTATGGATAGCACCGGAATAAAGCAGGAGCTTTTCGGTGAGCGTGGTCTTGCCCGCATCGGGGTGACTGATGATGGCGACGGTACGCCGGCGCGTGATTTCTGCTGGGAGGTCGGACATATCCAGCAAATTACGGCTTCCAGCTTACCGTTGAATAAGCACAGTGTTGCGGTACGTGGTACCGCGTGCATCTGTGGTGAGGAGATACAGACCTGCACCCAAGGAGCGCACGTCAACAACGGTCTGCCCTGTGCCTGAGGCATCCGGGGTGATGGTTCCGTTGAGAACCTCAACACCGATGTAGTTGGCAAGAGACCAAGGGATAGGAGCCCTGCCAGCCCCCTTTACGAGGACCGTCAGATCCGTAGAGGCAGGGGTTGGGAAGACGGTGATGGAGAATCCTTCGAGCTTTGGTGCGAGGTAGCGGTCTCCGCCTTCGCGACAGATGTCGGTAATGACCACCTTGCCGTCCGTCGTTGAAATGTCTGCGTTTGTGTCTGCCGTCCACTCAAAATTCGACAGCGTAAGCATGGTCATGTCAGTTGTGCCGAGAACAGCCGTGAAGGTGAGTTCAGCGATCTGTCCCACAGTGTCGGCACCTCGTGTGCCGCTCAAGGCGATCGTACACGGAGTAAACTGTCCGTTGACAAAACAATCCGGAGTGGATCCACCCGCACCAACTACGACCATAGGGTTGTAGGTGACGTTGGCAGTCCATGCACGCAGGTTGCTGGCGTTGAGACCTTGTGACGTGGCGATCCTGATCGGGACCGAGAAGCGATCACCGATCTTTACCGAGGCCGTGTCGATCACGATATGGCTCTGGGCTGAGGTGGCACTTGAGGTACAGGTGCCGCCTAGGGCAGTGAAGGCCGATGATGCGCAGGCTAGTGGGATCGAAACTTCGATTGTATCAAGAACAGTTGTGCGTTGTGCACAATTGACGCGGTAGTCTACTTCGATTCGGGCTCCAGGAATGATCGACGTGAGGTTCTCCGGACGTGTACCCGTGATCACCGTATTTACTGAGCGAGACATAATGGACACGTTGAGTGTGTCCGTGCCGCTATTTGTAAAGGAGACGGTTCCTGAAGAGAATCCGGGAATAGAGCCTAGATCTACTGACGGAACATCCGCGCTTACTCTTGGACTTGTGCGTGAACCACTCAATCGGATCACGCGCCGCTCACTGCAGGGCTCAAGGTCGATCACGATAGAATCGACAAGTGGGCCATCAGCGGACGGCGTCCAAACAACATTGAACGGCACGGGCTGACCTGACGTAAGTACTTGACCGATTGTAAGAGTTGTGGAAATCGTCGAACCTGCAGATACGCCGGCGATCGTTGCTACGCCGGTACCGTCGAACGACAGTTGTGACGAGCGAGATGTCGACGGAAACGTCTCACACACGGAGAACTCACCGAAGTCCACCGATGCCGGTGTTGTAAATGCGATGCCGTTCTTCTGCGTTGTGAATGTCACCGGCACGCTGACTGTGCATGGTTCTGCTATGAGCGTAGCTGTCTGTGAAAACGCACCGGTTGCGGCAGGTCTGATCGTTACATTGACGTTTTGCGTTGAGCGTGCTGCAATGGTGAGCGGTCCGGCAGGAGAGAAGATCAACTCCGCTGTGGAAGGCAGTGAAACGATTACGCTCACGCCTGACGTGTTGTTGATCGTGATCGTTGTATCGCGCTCGATCTCACAACCGGAAAGAATTCCCATGTCTATCGATGAAGGAGTTGCCGCTACGGTCACCTCTGATGTGATCGCATTGAGGTTCACTCTCAGCGTATCCGAGCATGAGCCTGACGTGAACGGGAACTTGGCTACTGTTGCGAACGTGCCCGCGCCGAACGGTGAGTACTGAAAGACAACCCTTTTCTCTTCGCCTGGGTTAATGCTCACGGAGGTTGTAGGGGACACAATCACGAACGGAGTACTTACGATGCCCGGCTGTAGGACCAGTACGTCTTGACCGCCATTACGGATCGTCGTGGAATCGGTCTTTAATGTTTGCTGACAGATCACGCCGGCACCAAAGCTGATAGTTCCCGGGATGACCGTGGCCGTGAGCTGTTGCTTGACGGCCTTATACGGGATGGCAACGCTCCACGCACATGGTGTGCCCGAGAGCGTGAACGAGCCGTTGATCGTGCCCGCAGCAGTTGGTGCGATACGCACACGCAAACGTGTGAGTTCACCTGCAGGGATTTGAATCGGGGGCACGAGTGAGGTGACCAAGCTAACATTCGCGTTGTCCGGTGTGAACGCGCTGATATGGATA
The DNA here is from genome assembly GCA_035299365.1 of Candidatus Didemnitutus sp. Taxonomy (GTDB): domain Bacteria; phylum Bacteroidota; class Ignavibacteria; order Kapaibacteriales; family Kapaibacteriaceae; genus UBA10438. The sequence continues at coordinate 570 of DATGWS010000084.1, read as the reverse complement.
TCATAGTCCATCGGATTGGCGATGATGATCTCTTGTTCGGCCGCTGTTGCGCACGCATCAAGCGTCCCGAAATCAACAAGAGCTGGTGATGTTTTCGGCTTAGGGTCTGTGATCGTGACAATTACTGTGTCCTTGCCGACACAGCCGGCAGCATCAGTCACGGTTACTTCATAGCGAGAAGTAGCTCCAGGACTGACCGATGGAGACTGAAGTGTGTCGTTATCGATGAACTCCGGACCCGACTCCACACGATTCCACTTGTACCGGTATGGCGCTGTACCACTAAATGGAGTTGCTGTGAGAGTTACTGGAGCGTTCAGACACGAGACCACATCGCCCCCTGCATTCACCGTGGGTTTTGGGCTGCGGCGGATAATGATCGTGTCTCGGTATCTGCAGCCGTCTCGTGTTGTGCAGACCACAAAATAGACACCACTATCAGCAACAGAAATGAAGCGCGTTGTAGCGCCCGTTGACCAACGATAACGATCAAAACCCAAAGGCGCGATCAGTTGCCGTTGTTCAGATTCACACAGAGTTTCGCGACCATTGGTTGTAATGGTGATCGTT
>DATGWS010000083.1:0-4645 GCA_035299365.1 Candidatus Didemnitutus sp. | reverse complement strand
AGACGCCACCAACCCTGTTGTGATTGCTGAGAAACACGCGCACCATCATGGATGGCGCTCGCGTTTCTTCATATGAGGTACAGCGGAAACAGCGTCATCCTGAGCGGAGCGAGGGACCTCAGCTCGCGGTCTGACTCGCCTCAACCGCCCTCATCATCTCCTCCATCTCTTTCATATTCTCCCGCGTCCACTCGTGCACGTGATCGATCCGATGGAGCCCCTTGCCCGCAGCCTTGATAAAAACTTAGCGGATGCAAATGGTTGAGCATGTCAGCTAGGAGCGGACACAGTGCCGGGGAAGGTCATTATCTTCTAATGATGACCACGTGGCTAGAAGTAGTGCGCCTAGCGAGGGCATTGAGTAACAGCACATATCTTCCGTTCGGTAAACTCGTGCTTGGCTGAATTCGCAATATCGAGTCAACTGAAACACACGATCCAGATTCTATCTCACGGCCTGTGGCGTCGAGAAGCATCCATCGTGTTTCTTGATCGGTGGCATTCCAGGGAACATTGATGTCCCCGCTCGACGGATTTGGGTAGAGTTCCCTCAATTGCATCCCGCTTTCAGAATCCTGATGTCCCGGTTCATTGACTGAGGTCTCAAGATCCATGCGTACTGCAACAAATGAACCGCGATAGGGGTTCGGAAATGGGGCTCCGGATCTTGGGCTATAATATGCTCTTGTGAAGTCCCTTGAAAGAACGGTCATTCCATTGAATCCTGAAAATGGACCAACAGTGTTCGGTAGTGTCCTCGCGAATGCAATAGTATCGGGTAAACGGTAGAAGAGGCCTGTTCTCAGTTCCGGCGCCAGTGATGTGTCGTTACGGTTTGCAAAGAGTACAGTACCGTCTTCGTTGAGTGTGACCATAGAGAAGTCTAAGTGATTAATGGAGAGATCTCCAAGGCTTCCCGTAATGCGCCATACCATCTGTTGAGTTCGTGTGTCGTAGACAGATAGGGATTTGAAATGACGTTCCGTCAGATTCGAGTACGAGATAACAGCATAACGCTTTGCATCGCCCGATAGCTGTGGTGGCCCACCAACAGAGTCAAGGAGGATTGACCCTTCGCCACCGGAATGCAGATGGAAGAGCTTCGTATTCTGTGAGCCGGGTCCGTCTGGAATCTGTGGTACCACGAGCATGGAATCATTTCGGCTAAACTGTAGAAGGCCCCCATGCGCAACCGAATACCCATTATCGGTCAATCGGTATGTTCGATCTGCGGTGATATCATACAACTGGACCTCTTGCATATTCCCACATACGCCCGGTATGATTGCAAAACGCCCTGAGGGTGATACACCAAAATAGTAGTAGAGGTGGAGAGGCCCATTGATCCAACACTTTCTTATCACCGTTTTTATCTCACGCTTTGAGGGATACTCGATGATCGAGGCGTTCATATGCTGACCACCAGCAACTCGGGTTGTCCAGAAAAGCTCAACTACAGTTCCCAAATCATTGGCATACACTTGGTAGAGCATGGGATTGCTCGTTGTATCATATTCGGCGATATCAATTGAGTCAAGACGTTCGCCGGTGCGCGAGTCTTGGACGATTACGCGCCGACTGTTTGTACCCTGGAATATCTTGCCCCCAAGATCTGCGACTGCAAAGGACGGGGTGCTCATCACGGGGAAGTCACTTGATCGTGAAGGGTTAAACACCCATAAAGAGTCACTGACCACCGGTGGCAAGTCGACTTGAGCGTAGAGCTTAACCGAGCAAACGAGAATAATAGCGATGATATGGAATCGCATCAGTCGACCTCGATACTCCGTGCCAAGAGATAGCCTCATCGTTGGGCAAACTACCATCATATAGGATCTCCCAGCAAACTCTTCCAAAAACAACGTAGAGATTTACAGTGATGTTGTAGTGTCACAATGTCACTACGTCATTTCGTCATTTCGTCATTTCCTAACCGCCTCCATCATCTCCCCTTCCATCTCCTCCATATTCTCACGCTTCCACTCTTGCACATGATCGATCTGGTGGAGCCCCTTACTTGCGGCTTTGGTGAAGACGAGTCGTGTGCGGACGGTTGAGCATTCGGAGTAGGAACGTAGACATAGCCAGGCGTAGGTGCACATCTGGATCTGGTAGGCGGTAGCAATGGTCTGGAGGTGGTCAGATGAGGCGACGTTGTTGGTCTTCCAGTCCCAGATCTCGATGGTGCTTTCGTCTGTGTGGAAACGGACGTCCAGAACGCCTTGGAAGACGATGTGGTTGAGCGCGCCAACAAGACGGGTTTCGAGTCGGGCTGTGGATAGTATAGAGGCGTTGTCAATAAGGAGGGCTGTGTCTAACAGTGCAAGGATCTCGGTGACGGCGTCTATGGCAACACTACGATCGAGATCGTGCATCGATAACGCACGTACGATCTCGCTTGTGAGTGCCTCTGTTGACATCATGGTGAATCGTTTCACAACACCGGAAAGGGCATCGTGAATGGCCGTGCCGAAAATCATACCGCCGGATGTAGCGCCATCTGTGTCATACTGTTGTTCGTCGCGAATGGCCGACTGCATCATCGCACTTGGTGAGATGAGAGTAGGGGGCGGAACGGGGATTGGATCAACAACAATGTACGTTTCTCGCTGACCTCTATCGTTTGTGTATCGATCTACGTTGATGTCCGGTGTTATGGTTTGATACGGGACCCTAGCTTCGGGTGCGTAGAGCGCCGTTGCAAGCATCTGTGCTAGTTCCTTTCCCTCACCAATGGGATCTGCAGAATCAAAGGCAATGATGATGTGCATCTTCGCGCGTGTAAGGGCAACGTAGAGCCTGCGCCTGCTCTCTGCATCCAGACGCTTCCTGTCGAGCACCTTGTTCATGTCGTGCGACAACACGTCGGGCATGGGTATCAATACTGTGGCATCCTCAAGAGACGCCACCTTCTGCGGAAGATCAAAGGTGAACCCTAGTTGATCGGTTGTAATGGTCTGATTGGGTTTGCTTCCACTACTGAGTCCAGCGAGGACCACGATGCCAAACTCAAGACCCTTCGCAGCGTGCATGGTCATAAGCTGCACGGCATCGGATTCTAGAATAACCTGACCTTCTCTCTCGCGGTCAATCTCCGGTGGTGCGAGTGCTTCGATAGCATCGTGAATACCCGCGCCGGTTCCATCTGTTGTGGTGCGAATGATGTCGATGGTCTTCTCAACATTGGCCAAGATCTGATCTCTACGATCATCAAGCGCAATGGTCTCGTGCCAACGAGTGTCATCCTGTGCCGTCCGTACAAACTCCGTGATGGGCATGGTCAGGATGCGCATGCTCCATTCATCAAGTAGTCTGTCTGCCTCTCTCAGTGCGGTGGATGCAGAGCCCCCTGCAACATATTGGGCTAGTCCATCGCGCAAACTTGATCGTCTGCCTGTGAGGGCAGCTGCGGTTATCTCGGCATCGTTGCACCGCAGATAGGGGGAACGCATGAGGGTGACTACTGCGAGGTCATTCGATGGATCTACACACGTGGTAAGGAGCGCACGTATATCACTCACTTCCGGACGTGTGAAGAAGGCCCTTCCGCCGTGCATCTGAAACGGTACGTTGTACGAACGAAGCCTGTCCGCCATGTTCTGGACGAGCTCATTCTTTGGGAGCAACACGGCAATGTCTCCGGGCTGTGGCTTGCGGACCATCCATGCACCTGTATCACGATCGAAGGCTGCAATGTTGCGTTCAATTGTTCCATTAAGGATCTGAACGATGGTCCGGGCAACGGCATCAAGTTCATAATGCTCATCAATAACGACGGTGCATGTACCAAGAGATGTTGATGTAGGTGCGGTAATGCCCGCAACAAGATCTGCATAGGCAACATCGTATGACAGGATGTCGTCGGGAGAAGGGGCTTCTACACTACCAAAGATCTGTGCACACATGGCGTTGACCATTGAGCAGAGGTCTTGATGCATCCGGTAGGAGCGCGAGAGCGGACGATAACCATCATCCGACCCATGTTTCAGATTCGCATGTTTGATCGCCAATGTTGCTCTGCGGAAAAGCCGCACGTCAGCATCGCGAAATCCATAAATGCTCTGCTTGTCATCACCAACAATGAAGATGTTGGGTCCGGCAGTGTCACGTCCTGCAAGTGCGGGCACAAGAAGACACAGCAGTCGGTATTGCTCCGGATCTGTGTCTTGAAACTCATCCACCATGAGGTAGGAGATTCCCGACCTGATGATTTGGGCAACGTCATCCTTCTCCAGGAGCTCAATGGCTAGACTGATCATGTCATCGAAATCAATTCCATTTCGGTCACGTTTCAGCACCGAATAGTTCACAGAGGCCATCTGTCCGATAGTTGCCAGTATGCGAAGCAATCGGAGGAGGCGCAATTCCCGATCATCATCCCACGAGATCTTCTTGAGTGTTTCGTAGGCGGTATAGGTTGACTTCGGAAGAACGAACTCCTTGGCCGTACCACTTGCATCGAGTTTTGCCTTTGGGGCAAGGATGGTGCCTTTGAGCGTGAACCATGCCGACATCAGACCAACGGCCAACTCGACGGTGTCTTTCTCCTCAGCACTGTTGATCGTTGTGCGCGTTGCTAGTAGCTTTTCGTAGAGGTCGTCAAATGGTGCGATGCGTGCATAGTCTGCCACACACATGATGGCCT
>DATGWS010000082.1:0-1909 GCA_035299365.1 Candidatus Didemnitutus sp. | reverse complement strand
AATCGCCATTTCTCAAAGTGGAGAAACAGCAGACACACTCGCAGCCATTCGCGAAGCCAAGCTGAAAGGTGCAACAGTTATCGGAATGGTGAATGTTGTTGGGAGTACCATCGCTCGTGAGACCGATGCCGGCGTGTATTTGCATGCGGGACCGGAGATCGGTGTTGCCTCAACAAAGGCATTCACGTCACAACTCTGTGTGCTCACCCAATTCGCGCTCTACCTTGGACGAATGCGATCTCTATCTTCCGAACAAGGCAGAGAAGTAGCCCAAGGCCTTGCCAATATTCCCTCGCAGATCCGTTCGATCCTTGACAGATCTGAAGAGATCCGTCGCATTGCGCTAGAGTATGCAAACGTTAGCAACTTCCTGTACCTGGGCCGTGGCTACAACTTCCCCGCAGCGCTTGAAGGAGCCTTGAAACTAAAGGAGATATCCTACATCCACGCAGAGGGATATCCGGCAGCGGAGATGAAGCATGGGCCTATCGCTCTTATCGATGCAGAGCTACCGGTGGTCTTCATTGCCCCTAAGGACGAGATTTATGACAAGATCCTCTCGAACATCGAGGAAGTTCGAGCGCGCAGCGGAAAGGTTATCGTAATTGCAGACGAGGATGATACCCACATCCATACGGTTGCCAATCATGTGATACGCGTGCCACGTACGTTGCCGATGCTTGCACCGATCTTAGCATCTATCCCACTACAGTTACTGGCATATTATATCGCCGTTGAACGCGGCTGTAATGTGGATATGCCACGCAATCTTGCCAAGAGCGTCACAGTAGAGTGATGACGCATGTTTCGTGAAGAGAACATCGAGGATTTGTTCAGCGGTATCCGGTCCGGATCTCGGCGGGCACTCGCACGTGCTTTGTCACTAATTGAAAGCACAACAGAATCAGATCGCGAACGGGCTTTTGCCCTCCTCGAATTGTGCAGCACCATAACAACCATTTCACGGAGAATTGGTCTCACCGGCTCTCCTGGTGTTGGTAAGAGTACCCTTGTTGAAACCTTAGGCCTTTCTCTGGTGAACCAAGGGTCCCGCGTTGCCGTCCTTGCTGTAGATCCGAGTAGTAAGAGGACAGGTGGGAGCATTCTGGGTGATAAAGTCCGTATGCCCAACCTTTCCCTTCATACCAATGCCTTTGTACGGCCGTCCCCTTCTCGGTTGGCTCTTGGGGGTGCTGCAACCTCAACGCGCGATGCGATCATTCTCTGTGAGGCAGGCGGCTACAACACCATACTCGTGGAGACCGTGGGCGTAGGTCAAAGTGAAACGGATGTAGCGGATATGGTAGACCTCTTTCTTCTTCTGGTGCTGCCAACTGCTGGAGATGATGTGCAGGGAATTAAGCGTGGAATCATGGAGATGGCCCATGCGCTAGTGGTTACCAAGTCCGACATAGATCAGCAGGCCACAAACATTGCCGTAGCAACCTATACCAGCGCCCTACGCATGATGATCCCACCCGTTGACGATTGGTCGCCCCCTGTTGTCAGCGTTAGCGCCGTTCAAGGTGACGGACTTCGAAGTGTTCTCGACGTGATTGAAAGGTTCTTTGCCGACAATCGTCGTCCAGCCATTGATCGCAATCGCACATCCCAGAGAACGTCGTGGTTTTCCGGAGCATTGCAACACCAACTCCTGGAAGGTCTCCTTCGTAACCCTCAATTCCAAGAGATTATGAAGGGGCTGAGTGTCAAGGTGAAGGACGGTGTTTTACCGCCATCCGTAGCCGTCCACAGACTTATCTCGCACATAAACATCACAGTAACGGAGCATTTATGAGAGTCCACTTCGCCCCCTTCCAAGATGCCTTACGCAAGGCAGGTATAGATGCTTGGGTGATGTACGATTTCCGCGGGACAAATGATCTTGCGTGGACCATGCTCGACATAC
>DATGWS010000081.1:0-8540 GCA_035299365.1 Candidatus Didemnitutus sp. | reverse complement strand
ATCGGCTGATCGCTGCATCTTGGAGGATTGCATATCGGCAACCGATGTGGATTCTAATATCTCTTCCAGTGACTTATACACCGTTCGTGGTTCAATGCCATTCTCCGTGTTGTATGCTTCTTGCAGAGCACGCCGACGATTCGTTTCGTCCATTACGGCCTTCATCGACTTCGTGATCTTATCCGCATAGAAGATCACGAGTCCATCCACATTCCGCGCAGTCCGTCCGGCAGTCTGCATCAATGAGCGTTCACTTCTGAGAAATCCCTCGCGGTCTGCATCAAGAATGGCTACGAGGGAAACCTCCGGCATGTCCAGTCCCTCTCGTAGGAGGTTTACACCAACGAGTACATCACTCTTCCCAAGACGTAGATTTCGAATGATCTCAACACGTTCCAAAGAGTCAACATCGCTGTGAATGTAGGAAACACGAATACCTAGATTGTGAAGGTAGTCCGTGAGATCCTCTGCCATGCGTTTGGTGAGTGTTGTTACAAGGACACGGTCCTTTCGTTCCACACGATCTCGGATTTCGTTAATCAGATCGTCTATCTGATTCTTCACAGGACGTACCTCGATCTTTGGATCAAGGAGCCCCGTAGGACGGATGACCTGTTCTACCACAACTCCCATCGACTGTTCAAGTTCATAATCACCCGGTGTTGCACTTACATACACCACTTGGCTTATGTGTGAGTTGAACTCATCAAATTTGAGGGGTCGATTCTCTAATGCACTCGGCAAACGGAATCCATGCTCCACGAGCGTCATCTTCCGCGCACGGTCTCCATTGTACATCGCGCGAATCTGTGGAACTGTAACGTGACTTTCATCGAGCACGAGCAGAAAGTCATCAGGGAAGTAGTCAACCAAGCAGTTTGGGGTCTCCCCGGGCTGACGTCCGGAGAGGTGCATAGAGTAGTTCTCAATGCCTGAACAATACCCAACTTCCTTCATCATCTCAATATCGAATAACGTTCGCTGTTCGAGTCGTTGTGCCTCTAGCCCCTTACCAAGCTCTCTCAGGTCCTTGAGCCGGGAGATGAGTTCCTCCTTGATATCAGCCGCCGCACGAGCAACATTGGATTTCGAGGTAACGAAGAGTCGGGCAGGATAGAGGAGAATACTTCCTGGACGCTCCAGAACCTTTCCATCACGTTTGTCGATCCATGAGACTCTATCAACTACATCTCCAAAGAGTTCTACGCGAACTGCACGCGTGTCTTCATCTGCCGGCATAATATCCACCACGTCACCACGCACTCTGAAGGTGCCGCGTGTGAACTCAAAGTCATTACGAGTAAAGTGAATGTCACTGAGTCGATGCAATAGTTTCTGGCGAGAAAGTTCCATGCCCTCCTTGATGAGGACGAGCTGATCCTTGAAGTCGGCTTTTGCTCCGATACCGTAGATACAAGAGACTGAAGCAACAACGATCACATCTCTGCGACCTTCTACCAGTGCACTGGTAGCACGCAAACGCAAACGATCGATCTCGTCATTGATCGAGAAGTCCTTCTCGATAAAGACATCTGTCGAGGGAACGTAGGCTTCGGGCTGATAGTAGTCGTAATACGATATAAAAAACTCTACGGCATTATTCGGAAAGAAGCTCTTGAATTCACCATATAGTTGGGCTGCGAGTGTCTTGTTCGGGGAGATAACGAGGGTGGGGCGTTGCACTTCCTTGATCACATTGGACATGGTAAAGGTCTTACCGGAACCCGTAACGCCAAGCAATACTTGGTCGCGACGTCCTTCCCGGAGACCATCCACGAGCTCCTGAATTGCCTTGGGCTGGTCACCAGAAGGTTGATATTTCGATTGAAGGTCAAATTCGGACATTTGTGCGCTCGGAATTGATACAGCCTACGAACGTACGACGTAGGTGCGATATTCGTAGTATGACACGTTTTCAAACACCGGTTACTCGGCTCTGGTTCAAGCGAATCGCTATTGTTGCAGCACTCGGAATCGTGCTCCGCGTGGTAGTATCATTTGGATTGTTAAGCACCATGCCACAAGGTGAAGACGGTCCTTCGTACTCTGCGCAAGCAGTGGAGATGCTCAATGGCTCTCTAGGATATCACTATTTCCCACCGGGTACTGCGCTGTTTGCGGCGCCCTTCTACGTAGTCTTTGGACAGTCCACCGCAGTAGATCATGTGCTTGGCGTAGTCCTCACATCGGGATTTCTCCTTTCGGGTATCTGGCTAGCCAGCATTATCCTTGGGTGGGGGAAGCCAACGTTTGTAACGGCCGTGATTCTGGCGCTCTACCCACATTCCTGGTTGTCAGCCACGCAGCTATCCTCACAGCCCCTTACCGCCATACTTCTTGCAATAGCTGTTGGATTGGCCATACAGAATGCAGAGCATTGGTCATGGAGTAGGTGGGTGGGCGTGACTGTATGTTTGGCCGCTGCGATGTTGACCCGTCCTGCCTCATTAGCCATCCTTGTTGTAATGGGTGCAGGGGGCTTTGTGTTATGGAGACGGCGGAGAATATCACTATCAGCGATAGCAGGTGCAACGGCGCTTCTAATCGTAGGACTATCTGCTGCAGCCTACCCGTTTATGGAACACAATGCAAGGGTGGGTCAAGGATGGACGATTTCCACGAACAACGAATGGAACCTCTTCCTCGGGAATACCCCATACACTCCTGATTACAAGACCGGACATTTTGGACAACGTTCTTTCAATCAGGTTTCTCCCGAAGCCAGAGCCTATATGGCAGCCATTCTGCCGCATGAAAGTCCCTATGCGGCTACAAAAGAACAACGGTCGGCTATGCGCAGTGCGGCAATTGACTATATCACGTCTCATCCGTTCCGAACGCTCTATCGCGTTAGCAATAGACTACGCGGGTTCTGGGGTATGGACTACACGGCGTCGCGTGTGATCCAGAAGGCATATGGGTTGTCCGAACTGACCCTCGTAGTGCTGTTGACTATGGAGGGAGGGGGCTATTTCGTCGTGATTTTGTTAGCCTTAACCGCCCCCTTTTTGATACCGGTTGGGCACCAACGTCCATGGAAGTTCCTCATTGGCTGTATCGTCGCAATAATGGCACCCTACCTGGCGGCCTTTGCACTCGCCAAATACCACTTGCCGGTAATTCTCTTGTTATTGCCGATCTCGGCACTTGGATGTGTGGTACTTCTTGAAGATCTACGCGGATCGTGGAGTATTCTACGAAAATCGCGGCTATGGTGGACAGTTGTAATGGTATGTATTGCCATACAGATAGAGCACTTTACACACCTGATCCTGCTTCGTTAAGCTCACTTTTCAGTGGCGCTGGGCTGAAAATCGCCGTATCTTAGCAGTTTCGCGCAATATTTACAAAGAAAACGATGAAGCTGTCCGAATTCAAGTTCGCGGTTCCCAAGAACGCCGTAGCCAAGTACCCGGCGGATCCACGTGAAAGCGCTAAGATGATGGTGCTGAACCGCGAAACAGGCGAGATCGAAGACCGCCACTTCAAGGATGTTTTGTCCTACATGGACAAGGGCGACGTTATCGTTGTCAACGACACAAAGGTATTTCCGGCCCGCCTTTTTGGCAAGAAGGAAAAGACCAACGCTAAGATCGAAGTGATGCTCCTCCGTGAACTCAAGGCCCAAGAGCGGATCTGGGACGTATTAGTGGAACCGGCGCGCAAGGTTCGGATAGGGAATAAGATCTATTTCGATAACAATCGATTCTATTGTGAGATCATCGACAATACAACCTCACGTGGACGTACTGTTCGTTTCTCCTATGATGGCGACCTTCACGAAGTGATCGAGCGTATCGGTCAGATGCCCCTTCCCGAATATGTGAAGCGCGAGCCGACAGATGCTGATAAAGAGTCGTATCAGTGCGTCTTTGCAAATCCCGGCAAGGTGGGTTCCATAGCGCCCCCTACAGCCGGACTTCACTTCTCCGAAAAGCTCCTTAAGGCCGCAGAGAAGAAGGGTGTAAAGATCGCAACAGTTCAATTGAACATCGGTCAAGGGATCTTTGAAACGATCGAAGTTGAGGATCTTACAAAACACCGCATGTACAGTGAATACTTTGAGATCACCAAGGATTCGGCAGACGTGATCAACAAGGCGTTGAAGTCCAAGAAGAACGTCTATGCAGTTGGCTGCAGCGTTGTTCGTGCTTTGGAGTCGAGCGTGCTCACAAGTGGCATCGTAAAACCAAACAAGGGATGGACCGACAAGTTCATTCATCCGCCGTATGAATTCAAGATTGCAAATCGCTTCATCACGAACTTCCATCAACCGGCCTCACCATCACTTCTTGTAGCCACGGCTTATGCCGGTGGTAAGGACTCGATGTTCAAGGCGTACAAGCGTGCTATGAAGTCGGACTACCGACTCTTTGCCTATGGCGATGCACTGATGATCATTTAACACATCTACACAACGCCTCACCAGCACTATGCAAGCCTTTCAGCGCCTGACGGATAAAATGCATTTGATCACAGACCTAGGAGCGGCTGCTGCCGTTTTGGGCTGGGACCAGGAAACCTATATGCCAGACGGCGCTGTAGCCGGACGTGCCGAGCAGCTTGCAACGCTGTCTTCGTTCATTCACCAGCATACGACCAATGCCGATACCGTAGCGATCGTGGAAGAAGTGAAGAGGGAATTGCCGTTGCTTACTTCACGGCAGCAGCTGGTAGCGCAGACGTTTATTCGAGATCATGATCGTTCGCTCAAGCTACCGTCCGAGCTCGTGGAAGAACAAGCTCGCACTGCTTCGATGGCTCAGGATGCATGGAAACGTGCACGTGGTGCTTCGGACTTCACGATTTTTGAGCCCCTTCTCGCAAAGACTGTCGATCTCAAACGTCGTGAAGCGGAGATCGTTGGTCCGGCCAAGCATCTGTACGATAACTTGCTTGACTCATTTGAGCCAGGACTTACAGTTGATGTAATCACTCCGATCTTCGATCGGCTGCGCACAGGAACCGTGGCGCTGCTATCGGAGATCACACCACGTCAACAAGATGTAAACGACGATGTTTTATATCGCTCGTACAATCCAGACGCGCAACTCGCCTCCGCTACAAGGATCATCAAGACCCTTGGCTTTGACATGAATACGGGACGTGTAGACCTCTCCGCACATCCATTTTGCACATCTTTTGGCAGCACAGACGTTCGCCTCACAACACGCATTCGTGAGAACGATCTGCGTTCGTGTCTGTTCGGTCTGATCCACGAAGCCGGACATGGAATGTACGAACAGGGGATCGGTTCCGATCTCGCACGTACCTTCTCGGGTCAAGGGGCTAGTATGGGCATACATGAATCCCAGAGTTTGTTCTGGGAAAATGTTGTGGCTCGAAGTGAGGAGTTTTGGCAGTGGGCATTCCCGCAACTCCGTGATGCGTTCCCTGATCAACTCAAGGATCAGGATGTACGGAGTTTTTATCGTGCGATCAACAAGATGCGTCCGTCGCTCAACCGCGTGGAGAGTGATGAACTCACCTACAACCTGCACATCATCCTTCGATTTGAGATCGAACGAGATCTCATCGCCGGTACAATGGAAGTACGTGATATACCGAAGCGATGGAACGAGAAAATGGAAGCAGCGCTCGGTGTAGTTCCCGCAAATGATGCAGAGGGTTGCCTCCAAGACGTCCATTGGTCATTTGGTGGTATTGGGTACTTCCCATCATACACGCTCGGAAAGCTGTATGCTGCCATGGAATGGAATGCCATGCAAGTAGCAATGCCTGATGTTCGGAATCGTATCGCAAATGGTGATTTTGCCCCGATCCTGGGCTGGCTACGTGAACATGTCCATAGTTATGGACGGACTGAGACACCACAGGAGATGATCCTGCGCATATCGGGCAGACCGCTAACCGAAGTGGACTTCCTTACCTACGTTGGTGCCAAGGCACGCAACGTTTATGGTGTCTAAGTCATTTGGCACCAGCATTGAGCAGTTCCTCACGTCACTGAGGTATGATGGTCCATTGCCTAATGGGATTGAGATCCTCAACCCATATGCAAACCCTGAGGTCGGGCGTGTAGTGCATGAAATGACTACCAGATACTACACCGGCTCACATCCACGAATCGGAATGTGGGGAATCAATCCGGGCCGATTTGGTGCCGGGATCACAGGTCTCTCGTTCACCGATCCCTGGGCTGTTTCCAATCATCTCGGCATTACATCAAGTCTTGTGGGACGTCGCGAGCTGTCGGCTGAGTTCGTTGCGATGGTAATCGATGCATACGGTGGTCCAAGCATGTTCTATCACGACGTGTATATGTGCGCGCTAAGCCCCCTTGGATTCATCAAGAATGGCGTGAACATCAATTTCTATGATGATCCCACATTGATTCGAGATATCGTGCCGTTTGTGATAGCATCTCTTGGTGCCCAACATTCGGCCGGACTTGTTGCTGACCGTTGTATCGTGCTTGGAACCGGTAAGCTCAAGGCCTTTACCGAACGTGAAGTAAGACCGGTTATGGGATATCGCACTATCGAATATCTCGAGCATCCGCGATTCATCATGCAATACCGCAGGTCACAGGTCCAGTCGTATGTTGAGAAATATGTTGAGGTTCTTCGTCGGACAGTGAATCCTTTTTGACGGTTCTGTCTCTCTTTTCCTTGTACGCCGATGAACGGCGTTCTTTCATCCAATTGCCGGAGACAACCATGTACCGTTCAGCCGTCCTCATCCTCGTCCTCCTTGTGGGCGTTCTCTCTGCATCAGCACAATCCGCAATGAAGGTCCCCGATGCGCAGGACTGGGGTACAATGCGTCTACCAAAGGAGCAATTCGTAGAGGCTGAGCTTCCAATCGAAAACGTTGCGAAGAGTGGTATTCTCAAGATTCTGGAGGTTAAGCCGGGCTGTGGATGTACAAAGACAGATCCCGACAAGTGGGAACTCAATCCGGGCGAGGTAGCAAAGGTCAAGATCAAACTCAATCTCACCCCGTCTCAGTCAGGTCCGATTGTCAAGACCGTAACGATAAAGGGGCTCCATGGCTCCGACACGCTCGTCAAGGTCGTCATGCTCAAGGTGAACCTAGAACGCGTCCTTGTTGTTGGACCATCCACGTTTGCGTCATTCAACGATGCAGCCATGGGAGCAGAGTCAATGGTTCCTATGACATTGGAGAACCCGTCCGGCATGCCGATCAAGATTTCCAAGGTTGCCATTGATGGCATGATCAAGGCAGACCTTCCTGAGGGCACAGTTCTTGGGGCACGTGAAAAGAGAAACCTCATCATTCGTTGTACGCCAGATAAGCCGGGACAGATCTTTGGAACTGTTCGTTTTACCGTGAGTGGTAATGGCGACGATGAAGAGTTCATCATTCAAGCCTATGGGAACGTATTGAAGGTTGCCGGAAAGTGACATGAGCAATGGACTCCGCGATGACACAGCGTTCCTTGCAATCATTCAGGAGCATCACGCTGACCTAGCGCGTTTTGCACGCTCACTAACGCGGTCGAGCGAAGACGCAAAGGATCTCGTTGCGGACACCATACTCAAGGCCTACGAATCATGGTCACAAATGCGAGAGCCTGGAGCGGCACGAACCTATTTGTTTCGCATTGCGCATCGCACGTATATCCGTCAGAATATCAAACGGAAGCTGTTTGGACAGTGGAAGCCGGATCTCGGTTTGGCTTCCACTGATCCTTCTCCTGACCATTTAACAGACGCGCGATTGGTGCGTGATGAGCTACATAAACTGCCAGTGGCCCAACGCGAATGTCTTGTCCTTGTTGATGTGTTGGGCTGGAGTCTCGAAGACGTGGTTACCGTTCATGGCGGAACAATAGGTGGGCTAAAGGCAAAACTTTTCCGTGCCCGCCAAGAATTGCGACGTCGACTTACAAGAGGTGATGATCATGGAACATGACCAACACATAGATCCACTCGCCACCCTACGAGAATCACCTGAGCCGTTCACGCTCAGTTCATCGCTCGAACGCGCTACTCACCGTCTACATCATCGGCGCGTCCGACGTAGTGTTATCATTGGGATGTGCGTCTTGGTCGTGTCGGCAATCGGTGCATGGTATGCCTTCCTCGGGCCCTCAATACCGTCAGCATTGTTGGATACCGTCAGCCCGACAGAACCCACGACACCATTGGTATCCACGCCACCAGCAATCGAGCTGTCGATTCCTTCAGAACGTTTGGCTCGCCCCCTCAAAACACCGACACAGACGATCTTGGCTCCACGACCATTGTTAGAGGATGCAGCAATAGCCACGTCCGAGATGCTCCGTTCACTCGATGTTGATCTTGCAGCATATCATGATATTCGATCGATGTTAGGGTCGTCCGACAGAGTCGTGATGGTTGACAATACCACCAACCGCGAGACATGCATTCAAATCACGTGTGAAGGGGGCGACGCACGTAGTATCGTATGCTCGGCTCCTGCTCCGTCTCCATTCCGTGTTACGGCACTAGATGGTGGACTCATCTTTGACATTGAACGGGCGAACGGGTCTCTTGCTAGGGGACCATATGTACCGGTGCGTACGAGTATCG
>DATGWS010000080.1:0-3346 GCA_035299365.1 Candidatus Didemnitutus sp. | reverse complement strand
ATTATGGCCTTTCAACATCAAACATCAATCCAAGCATAACACTCTCCGGATCGCAGGACAACGGTACTGCACTGTCGAAGAACAATGGCTCAACATTTAGTCATACGCTCGATGGTGACGGAATGATGTCGGCCATCGACTACATCGATCCCCAGCTTCTCTACGGTAGTCAATACAACGGAACCTTCTTCCGCTCAACCAATCAAGGGAACAATTGGATCTTCTCCTCGAGCAGAGCACAACGAGGAGAGAGTATGGCTGCCTGGGTTTCGCCAATCGCTGCGGATCCTACCAATCAAAATGTGGCCTATATCGGTTATTCACAGATCTACAAAACAACAACGGGTGGAGCATTCTGGACGAAGATCTCATCCAATCCAACAAACGTACCGTGTAGGTGGATTGCCGTTGCTCCATCGGACTCCAGATACATCTATGCGGCCTATAACACCGCACTCTGGTACACCACAAATGGCGGAACAAACTGGACACAACAAACCGGGCTTTCAAGTGTGATCATGGGTATTGAAGTCCATCCTACAGATCCCAAGAAGATCTATGTGGCTATAGGGGGCTATTCCGGTGGACAAAAGGTACTTCAGGTTTCGAACGGAGTTGTGACAAACATCACCGGTAGTGGCCTTCCAAACGTACCGTGTAATTCTGTTGTTTATCAGCGTGGCACTACGAATCGTTTGTACGCGGGTACAGACCTTGGCGTATTCTTCTCCGATGAAGGCTCCGGTTTCTGGCAACCATATGGAACCGGTATGCCTGCGGCCTTGATCAGTGCCATGCGACTCATTCCAACATCGAACATTCTCCGTGTGTCAACCTACGGGAGAGGCATTTGGGAAATTGACGTTCGTCAATGCACGGCAAACATGCCTACCATTACCAAGGTAACATCAACAACGGCATGTGTGGGAGACTCCGTAGTCCTCGAAGCTTCGTCCGGATATGCTTCCTATCGCTGGTCAAGCGGCGACACTACACGTAGGGTTGTCTTCCAATCCATCGCCCAAACAGGCTCATATACCGTAAGCGTAGAAGACAACAACGGGTGTAGGGCAACATCAGCCGCTACCTCCGTCACCATTCTCCAATCGCCATCAAAGCCCCTTGTTACGCAGCGTGGCAAGGACACCCTTCGTTCTTCGGCTGTGGGTGGGATAACAAGATTCCAATGGGCTCGCGATGGCGTTGACATCCCGGGTGCTACGTCCCGTGATCTCTTCACGCAAACAAATGGTACGTACACCGTCCGCGTTGAGAACAATGCAAGTTGTACGAGTGTTTCAAATCCGTTCGCGTTTACCTACGATCCAACGAGCGTTGAAGAGGACGTTGCTGCAGGACGCACTATCGGCATCAGTCCAAACCCTAGCAGTGATGTGGCTGTTGTAACGATGCCCCTTGGTACGGCACGAACATTGGACGTGATCAACATCACGGGTCAGGTTGTCTTTTCATTGCCTATGGCCGATGGAACAAGCGAATACCGACTTGATCTTTCGACCTTTGCTCGTGGCACCTACATTGTGCGTCTCAGCGCCGGCACGGCAGTGTGGATGGCACAACTATCACGAAATTGATGCACGCACGCGTTTCGCGTAATCGCGAATTGCCGTCATCGTATCCGTTCCATTCGCCTTTTGTTCATGCACGTACAGGGCAGCCAGTACGTGCGTGAGCTGTTCTCCTTCGTCCACGCCGGGTACAGAAATCAATGGCGTTTGTTCATTCAACAACGCCTCTTCTGCAGTGCGTAGTTCATCAGGAGTGGTGGCTTCAACAAGCCCCTTTATCATGGCGATATTCATGATGAAAGTCGTTCGAGCATTGCAACAACGGTTTCTTCCTTGGCCGTAGCCATACCCTCAACAAGCTGTCCGTTCTTAAACGTTGCAAAGAAGGGCAGGTTGTCTACACCTGCAAGCGCACGGGCCTCGGGATTTGTCTCAGCATTCACATCCAGGAATGTAATGCCTGCAAAACGTTCATCATTACTCAGACGGTTGTACTTCGGTGCAAACAACTTGCACGATCCACACCAATCGGCGTAATACTTAATGATGACCTTTTCCGTGCTTTCGAGCATAGGACGGAATTCTTCGATGGATGGTTGGGTGACGCTCATGTGTTACGAGATTACGGTTATCGAAAGAGAGACGAGTACAAGGTTGGGTCTTCTGCCTGGGCGTTTGTGCGGTTGGTTGACGAAACAATGTTGAGTGCATTGGATACATCCGCGCCTATGCCGGACACAGTGGAAACAGATTCCCAATCCATAATCTGGGGTGGACCAAACAGAGCCCAGCAGGTGGGCTTCTTGTTTCGTAGAAGCTCATAACGGATGGAAAGGGGCAGGATGCGGACCCGTCCGAGTTTGCGAACAAGGATTCCGATTCCGGGTTCGGCAACGATGGGCAGGTCTTGATGGATGAGAGTGCCTTGTGGAAACATCCAGAGGAACCTGTCTGAATTGCGGAGTCGGGAGGCCGCATAGTCCAATGAGCGGACGGCGCTACGAGGATCTTCGCGTACCACACTGAACATGCCGATGCGTGAAAAGAAGCGGTATTTCGTCAACTGGCGGTACTCCATCATGCCATCGGCATCGAGGTGATAACGTCGGAGTGACAAAACAATCGTCACTGCGGCGTCCCACCACGATCCATGAGTGCAGACAATGATCGTGGGGCAGGGGGCTGAGGAGCCCCGTTCCAAGATCGGTACAATGTGCTCTTCTCCGGCTACGAGACACTGTGCAAACGTGCGTTTGAGGGACTGCTCAAAGTAGTAGCCCCAGAAGGCCTTACTCAGTGGATTTGGTCGGGCAGGGATGAACGGATCAGACATCATTACTTTTGTGCTTTCCCGAAAGCTACCACAGTGGAACGAAATCCAAATCGCGTAATCGTTGGCATGTCCGGCGGAGTAGACAGCAGTGTTGCCACCGGGCTCTTGGTGGAGCAAGGGTATGATGTGATTGGCATCACCATCAAGACCTATAAATACGAAGATGTAGGGGGCAATGTGGGTAACGATTCCACATGTTGTTCCCTCGATGGAATCAATGATGCTCGCAGAATTGCATTAAATCTAGGTGTACCGCACTACACGGTGGATTTCACAGAAACCTTCAAAGAGAAGATCATCGACTACTTTGTTGAAGACTATCTGGCCGGCAACACACCTAATCCGTGTGTGCGTTGTAACAGAGAGATCAAATGGGGCGAGATGTTGCGCAAGGC
Organism: Candidatus Didemnitutus sp.; assembly: GCA_035299365.1. GTDB lineage: Bacteria > Bacteroidota > Ignavibacteria > Kapaibacteriales > Kapaibacteriaceae > UBA10438. The sequence goes on along the minus strand of DATGWS010000080.1, from coordinate 89 downwards.
AGATTCATTAGGCGCTGAGTATATCGCCACCGGACACTACGCACGTATCATGTACGATGAGCACAGTGGCAGGCGCTGGATTCGCAGAA
>DATGWS010000079.1:0-5065 GCA_035299365.1 Candidatus Didemnitutus sp. | reverse complement strand
CAACAACGTCTGAGCGTTTGGCCGATGCAGAACGCGAAGAGTCTGTGATCGTTCGGCGTGTGAGCAGTCACGACAACACCATGCTTCGCCTTCTTACCCACCATGGCATCGGCATCGGTTCCACCCTCCGCATCGTCTCGCGCAACGAAGACGTGCGATCGATTACCGTCCGCCATCAACGCAAGATCATCGATCTCTCCATTGACATCTGCAGCCACATCTTTGTTGACAGGTACGTTGGCACAACGAGGCTATGACCACTATGAAGAAGAACAAACCGAATTCTCCATCGCTTGAAGAAGTTCACGGTAGCGTAGAAACACAGGTTGTAGGGGGCTTCTGGAAACGTCTCACAGCCTTCATGGGTCCGGCCTACCTCATTGCCGTAGGTTATATGGACCCAGGCAATTGGGCCACTGATATCGCCGGCGGAAGCAAGTTCGGATATACCCTCCTATGGGTATTGGTCCTCTCCAACATGATCGCTCTTTTGTTGCAGTCGCTCAGTGCACGTCTTGGTCTCGTGCGCCGGCTCGATTTGGCACAGGCATCTCGTTTGGCATATCCACCCTTCGTCAACTACACTCTTTACGGTCTTGCAGAGTTAGCCATTGCTGCAACGGATCTTGCCGAAGTGCTCGGAATGGCCATCGGCGTCCACCTCCTTACGGGCATTCCGATGAGTTGGGCTGTGGTCCTCACGCTCGTTGATACCATCCTCTTGATGTTCATCATGCGTGGCAACGTACGTCGCATGGAATCTATCGTCCTTGGCTTGATCACTACCATCGGCCTTGCATTCTTGTGGCAGGTTATCATGTCGGACCCTCATCTGCCAACCCTAGCCACCGGACTCATTCCTTCCATCCCGAACGACGAAGCACTCTACATCACCATCGGCATTATCGGCGCAACGGTGATGCCCCATAATCTCTACCTTCACTCAGCGCTTGTGCAGACACGGAGGTTCGATCGCACGCTCAAAGGTATCAAGGATGCTATCAAGTTCAACTTTATTGATTCTGCGATAGCCCTCAACCTTGCCCTCTTTGTGAATGGTGCAATCCTCGTAGTTGCTGCTGCAGCGTTCTACACCAATGGACTTCAAAACGTAACAGAGATCCAAGACGCATATCGGCTGCTTGCCCCCTTACTCGGCAACTCCATGGCTCCGATCCTCTTTGCCATTGCCCTGATAGCGTCTGGTCAGAGCAGTACGGTAACTGGTACCTTGGCCGGACAGGTTGTGATGGAAGGATATCTCGGACTTCGTCTGCAGCCATGGGTACGCCGCATACTTACGCGAAGTATTGCCATCATTCCAGCCGTCTTAGTAATCGTGATTGCAGGAGATGATGCCGTTGGGGACTTACTCGTGTTATCACAGGTTGTATTGAGTTTGCAGCTAGGTTTTGCCATTATCCCACTCATCCATTTTGTGAGTGACAGATCAACAATGGGAAACCACGTGATTGGCACACTCACCAAGGTTTTTGCATGGTGTAGTGCAGTGATCATCGTAGGGCTCAATGCCAAACTTGTCTATGCAGAAGTCACGTCATGGATCGCAAGTGCCTCTGTTTCCGTTATCATCATGTGGCTTGTAATTCTTCCGGCAATCGTCTTCTGTGCCGTGGTATTGGCCTACATCGCCATTGTTCCGATATGGGGCAGGCCATGGCGCACACGTGTTGCAATTCCGCATGCAGATCAACCCATGGCCTTCGATCTCACGGAGGTACATACATTTAATCGTGTGGCCGTAACGGTTGACTTCTCTAACGTGGATTCCGTTGCCCTGAAGTATGCCGTGACTCTTTCTCACCCAACAAGCACCGTAATCCTTATCCATGTTGTTGAAACAGTAAGCGCCCTCGTGATGGGTCACGAAACATCAGACGCCGAGACGCACTCTGACAAAGTTCGGCTGGACGCATACGCTTCCCAGATTCATGCAACCGGACGTCAGACAGAGGTGGTAATTGGCTATGGAAACCCACGACGAACGATACCAGATCTGGTCAATTCCTCCACTCCAGACCTTGTTGTGATGGCTGGTCACGGACACACCGGACTGGGCGATCTGGTTCACGGTGCCACAATCGACGCCGTACGTCACCGGATACTTGCTCCCGTGATTGTGATACCAGGCAAGTCCTAGGTGTTTCAGGGCTAATTTGCAGCATGAAAAGACTCCCAACCATTCGTGATCTGCGTTCGGAGATCCTCGAATTGCTCCGCACGTCAAAAAGCCCCGTTCAACTCATTGACATCTCAAAGCGATTTCGAGTACGGGCCGATTCTGAAGAGTACGATCATCTGCGCGACCTCCTCACGGTAATGTCTGAGGAAGGGGCTCTCATGCGCCACAGTAGACGTAGGTATTCGCTTCCGATGCAGATGTCAGAAGGATTGCGCGGAGTACTTACTACGTATCACGACAATGCAACGGTTAAGACCGACGATCCGGAGATGCCGATCGTACACATCCGACGTCAGCACATGCTAACGGCTCTCGACGGAGACACCGTCCTCGTCCGGCCACATGCAATCCCCAAGGACCGCAAGGTTCGTGGCGAAGTGGTTGCCGTTGTTGAACGGTCTCTTCACCCGATCAGCGGGTCCATCGAATATGATGGGGCGTTCTACTACCTCATTCCTGACGAGGCAAAGTATCATGTAGACTTCCTCATCAGTGAGAAGAACCTCAACGGTGCCAAACCTGGTGACAAGGCAATGGCAACCTTTGTGCGATGGGAACATGCCAATGCTTCGCCTGAAGCAATGATCAAGGAAGTTCTTGGCACGTCGGGCAAGGCCGCTGTTGAATTTGCAGCTATTCGCAAAGAGTTCCGTCTACCCCAGAGTTTCCCCTCTTCGGTTGAATCCCAAGCAGCTTCCTACCCTCAGCCCCCTTCTAAAGCTCCAAAAGGCAGAACCGACCTTCGCAAGGAACTCATCATCACCATCGACCCTGTTGATGCACGAGACTTTGACGATGCCCTCTCGCTCAAGAAACTTGACAATGGGAATATGGAATTGGGCGTCCACATCGCCGACGTATCACACTACGTCACGGAAGGTTCTGCTTTGGATGTAGAAGCGCTCAAACGCGGCAACAGCACCTATCTCGTAGACGGGGTGGTGCCGATGTTACCAGAGCATCTTTCCAATGACATCTGCTCCTTGGTTCCGAACAAACCACGTTTTGCCTATTCCGTGTTTATGGAGTACACTGCAAAGGGCGTGCGAAAGAACTACCGGATTGAAGAGACGCTTATCGAAAGTAAACGTCGGTATTCGTATGAAGAGGCACAGCAGGTTATCGAGACCGGCAAGGGCGACAACGTAGAGCTCATTATCGAGCTTCACAAACTTGCCAAGACGCTCTTTTCATTGAGGATGAAGAATGGTGGTATTGACTTTGAAACGCAGGAAGTGAAGTTCATCCTTGATGAGAATCAAATGCCTGTGCGTGCCATCGTCAAAACCCGTACAGATGCAACCTCGCTCGTTGAAGAATGTATGCTGGCTGCCAACCGCACCGTTGCCGAGCACCTGCATGTATTGAAACAAGCGTGGAAGACCAAGGAGCTTCCTCCCTATGTCTACCGTATCCATGACCAGCCGGATAAAGAAAAGATGGAAGCTGCCGTGGGTGTTGTGCGTGCATTGGGCTTTGATGTACCGAGTGGTAAGCTTACACCCGTGCAGATCAACAACATCTTGGCCCAAGCAGCTAACCGTGTTGAGAAGCCCGTTGTGAACACCCTGTTCTTGCGTTCCATGGCCAAGGCCGTGTATGCAGAGCACAACATCGGTCACTTCGGACTCGGCTTTGCTGATTACGCTCACTTCACGTCACCCATCCGACGATACCCCGATCTCTACGTCCATCGTGCGTTAAAAGAGTATGCAAAGGGGCAACCAGATCGTAAGAGATGGAACGACCTGCGAGAGATGGCATCTATTGTTGGCGACCAATGTTCCCTTACCGAACGTGCCGCCGTTGAGGCAGAGCGTGCATCGGTAAAGTGCGCACAAACAATTCTCGCTCGCGAGCACATCGGCTCTGACCATGTGGGATACGTGACCGGCGTAGCACAGTTCGGTGTCTTTGTGACCTTGCAAGACCTCATGATCGAAGGCCTCCTTCATATTCGTGATATCAACGACGATTACTACGTTTGGGATGAAAAGCGCATGCGGTTGTACGGTCGCAAGAACAAACGCGTCTTCCGCTACGGCTCTCTTGTGCGCGTCCGTATTGCCAAGGCCAACGTTGAAAAGCGTATGATCGACCTCGTACTCTCCCTTGATCAAACCGGTCTGGAAGAGACCGTGGAGGTGATTGAAGAAGTGAAGAAGGCCACAACCAAAAGAGCTCCCAAACGCAGGACACGAGAATCGTGATCAGCATAGAGAGCGCTCGTGCTGCCGGCGGATTTACTGTTGCTATTCGCGACGAAGCAGGAGTTTATGCACTTGCAGACCTCAGCGCCTACATGAACGGCAGACTAGCCCCATGCGCAGATCCAGCAGTTTTCTCAACATTGAGGGCTGCACTTGGCACTATCGTATGGAACGGCGGATTTGACATCGATCCCGACAACGTGTTTGCTGCCATCATACCAAACACGGAAGAACAGGCACGCGTCACGTTTGACCTGATTGAAGACACAATGATGCTCCACCCTTCGGAGCATCACATGCCTATTGTTTCTGTCTTCTTTGGCCTCATCATTTCGATGTTCTATGATGAGCGTCAGCACAACACCCCACACATCCATGTCCGTTATGCCGAACACAATGCAACAGTGAACATCCACACGGGCGATGTGATGGCAGGATCACTCCCACGCCCTAAACTCCGCCTTGTAGAAGCCTGGATCGAACTCCACAGAGATGAACTCCTGGCCAACTGGGAGCTCATGAAGGCTGGGCTAGCGCCGGAGCGGGTTAAGCCTCTCGAATAGGAATTCGCTGTTCGCTATTCGCTGTTCTGAATTCTCTAGGCTCACCCCCTTCCCCTCTCATCCTGAGAGGGGAGCCACTGCGCACATAT
>DATGWS010000078.1:0-3643 GCA_035299365.1 Candidatus Didemnitutus sp. | reverse complement strand
AGATGGGACGTAAGATGGGACGTAAGATGGGCTAATAGGGACATTAGCACATTAGCACACTAGCACACTAACACTCTAGCACTCTAGCACTCTAACATTCTAACTAGTATTCTAACGTCAACAACGCTCTATACGATTCATACCCTGAATCGTATGGATGTGAGACAAGGATCTGAGTTGAGCCTTTGATGATTCTAGCCCCTTCTACTTCATAGAAGGCGATGCGGATTTGACGTCCTTGATCATCGGCAGCCCATTGATATGGCGACCACGTTTCGTTGACCGTGAAGTATTCTCCGGCCATCCACGAGCTTGGCGATTGGCATATGTTCCAAACGCCATCACAGATCATGTTGTCGGTAGAGAAGCAGAACGTGCGAACAAAGGGAGATTGGTCGATGTTCGGACGAATTGTATCTGGCAGCGAGAATTCCAACCGCGGAATTGTCAGTCGATATGGAGTTGTGGAGCGCTCGATCCATATCGTGTTGAGGAAGGCCGTGTCTGTTACGATGGCTTCGTAGGCGCTATCACCGAAATAGTAATAGACCGACAGTCTCGTTGGGTGGACAGCGCCATCAACATAGGCCTTGGTGCGGTCCACATCGAGCTCAACCGGTGATTTACATGCGTAGGAGAGAACAGCCGTTACCATGATCAGCATGGCAACGAGCTGCTTACCGCCACGCGCCAAGATCAATGCTGAGGCCATAAGAAAGTCCCCACTTCGTGGATGTGAACCACGAGTTTTGGAATGTGTAGAAGAGTGCTGATCCGTCGAGACCTACGGTAAAGCGAACAGGTCCCACGGGTTGATAGGCCAGACCGATCGTGCCACGTCCGATTGGACCTTGGGAGAAGGCGGCACCAACGGTTGCTTGTGCGAATGGTTGGAGTCCGGGCAGTATCTCAAACTGGATCGAGGAGAATTGATACGTTGCACCCATCCAGAAGAGAACCGGAGTTTGTGTCCATTCTGCTTGACGATATCCGTCGAATCCATTGAAATTCTGAACGAAGGATTCTGTTCCCATTTCCACGCCAACACGGTGTTGTTCGCTCAGCGGAATGGTCAACGAGAATGCTGTATTTGGAAGGAGCGTGGATGTGACGCTTTCAGGCGTTGGCTCCGTTGCATCGAGTCCACTGGCTAGTGTTCTGAAACCAAAGGAAATCGGCAGGGTGCTGTTGCGTGGAGATACGCGGTCGGAACTGAGTAGACCCTGCGAAGCAGCTGAACCGTATGGAGCTTCCGTATACATGTCCTGCGCTATGATCGACCGAGAAGCAGATAGCGGATCTACAGTTGGTGCAGAAGCGATCATCACAGAAGATTCAGCCTGTTCAGTTGTGGCCAATACAGGCTGGTCAGGTTGGTCCACAGGCATAACAATGCGCCGTACATAGACCGTATCAACGCGAGCGATAACGGGTTGCGGCTGTTGGATCGGTGCTCCGGTGATCACTGGTTGCAGGGAAGATGGCGGAACAGTTCCGCCCCCTGATGCAAGATCGGAGCCGTTGTTCGTTGGAGTAGTAGACATTGTTGACCACATCACGAGTGCTCCGGCAATAACCCCACCTGCAGTATAGAACAGACCTTGCAGACTGTGCCACCATGGAGTGGTACCAGCAACAGCAGCGGCACCTGCGCCGGCAGCTGAAGCAAGCGGAGCAAGTCCGGCCGCAGCAAGAATGCCCGTTTCAACAGCAGGAGATGGGAAAAGTTGGTCGCGATGGACCGCGCCACGGATCGAGAGAATGTCCTTCATCTCGGTACGTAACTCGGGATTCCCTGCCAATGCGTCGAACAGTCGCTGTTCGTCCGGAAGCTCAAGCTCTCCATCCATAAAGGCATAGAGTGCTTCATCGGGTGTCAGTGGATTCATAGGTCCGTCAATCATGTGTTTCACGCTTTCGAATTCAGATCTGCCAGATAGGGGGCTAACACGTCTCGAAGTTTCTTCTTTGCTCGGAAGATCCGAACCTTTACCACATCAAGAGATTCGCCGATGATATCAGAAATCTCATTGTAGGAGAGACCGTTGTATTCCCGTAGCACAAATGCTTCGCGGTAATCTTCGGGCAAGAGTTCGAGCGACGTTTGAATGAGTTGCAAAAGCTCTTTTTGTTCATACGGTACATCGTGATACGTCAGATGGAAGTCTTCTACCTCCACGTACTGACGTTTTGAGCGTGCCCGATGAGACAGACAGAGATTGCGAGCAATAGTCATCAGGTAGGCAGGAAAGTTCTCAAGAGACCTACCCTGACGTCCCGATTCAAATAGCTTCACAAACGTCTCCTGCAGCAAATCTTCGGCGGTCTGGTTGTCACCGAGGATCTTACGGCAGTACGTGTAAATACGTTGAGAGTACCGACGGTATAACAACGACAACGCCGCCTGGGCCGCAGCATCGTCCTGCGCCAGCCGTGCATACAGGTCGAGATCCGGTGTTTCGTCCACCGGAGCTCTCCGCTGATGATGCGATGTCCCCGTCGCCATGTTTCAGCCTTCTCTACGTTCTACAGATGCATTGACGCCCCACCATCGGACCTGTTACAGCGCGTAGGGTGTTATTTGACCGTAATTTAGCCCCATGGCTTCACCTGAACGACGCGCCGCCGGACTTTTCATGATCCGGGCCGATGCAGCCCACTGGGCAGAACAATCCTACCGCAACGATATCTACCACTTGATTGACAGGGGAGTAGGGGGCGTAGGGGTCTTTCTTGGGGGCCTCGAAGAGACGGCCTCGATGATCGAAGACCTCCAGAGAAGGGGCGGACGGCGCCTGCTGATAGCCGCCGACTACGAGCATGGTCTGCCGATGCGCCTCGACGGTGGCATTGCTTTCCCTCGAGCTATGGCGCTGGGGCGAACCCTGCCTGGCATCACCGAACATGTGTCCTCTTGTATCGCCCTAGAGGCCTCTGCAATCGGCGTCCACTGGAACTGGGCCCCGGTTGCCGATATCAACTCCGATCCAAACAATCCGATCATCAATACACGAAGTTTTGGAGAGTCAGCAGAATTGGTATCGGCACACGCCGCAGCCTATGTGCGAGGAACGCAGTCTCGTGGAGTTATGGCCTGCGCAAAACATGCACCGGGTCACGGAGACACACACGTCGATTCACATGTATCGTTGCCCACCATAGATGTAGACAGGGCAACAGCGCAGACACGAGAGTTCCTGCCGTTCCGCGCCTGTATCGATGCAGGTGTTCGGTCGGTGATGGTTGCCCACATCGTTGTTCCGTTCCTTGATGCGGATCTTCCTGCTTCGCTTTCTCCCTCCGTTGTTACGGGACTCATTCGTACGGAATGGGGATTTACGGGGCTCATCACCACCGACGCAATGGATATGAAGGCCATCGAGGATCGGTGGACATCCTCCGAGGCAGCACTACAAGCCATCGATGCCGGCGTAGATGTTGTCCTCATGCCAACGGATCCGAATTCTGCCATCGATGCCGTTCTCGAGGCAATCACTACGGGCCGGATCAGCGAAGAAAGACTTGCTGATTCTGAAGCACGTTGGGACGAAGCACGCGCCTATGTTGGGCTGCGCTCACGCACGGCAGGGACCTATGCAACTCGCGAGCGAGTTGTTGTGGATCAATCCACTCATGCGATGAT
>DATGWS010000077.1:0-3446 GCA_035299365.1 Candidatus Didemnitutus sp. | reverse complement strand
TGCTACGGCCATCCGCTACCATTCTGACGGCATTCCGTTTGAATTCTTCATCAAATGTTCGTCGACTCTTTGCCATTTGAACCTCCAGGATCCTTGAAATTATGGATTCCAGAGTGTCCGTTTTTACCTGACCAGCTCATACATCGCCATATGACGGGTCAAACGTGAGCGTGAAGCTACAGGTTGTAAACGCCTGGTCAGCGATCGTACCTGATGTGAAGACTGGATCTTTGAGGTCGATGATCTGGAAAAAGGCTTCCTTGACTGTTCCACCGGAGATCTTGTCCTTGTTATCCATGAAGCTTGTGTTCGTGGACATGTCCGTGCATGACTGATCCGTTTTTGGGATCGTTGGGTTGTTTGACTCCGGTGATACCGTGAGTGTGATCGGAACTGTGAAGGTGGTTGCATTCGCCAGTTCTTCACACCCCGAGAAGCCGATTGAGGCCACGGCAATTGCGAGAACAAAGGCAAATGCCCCAAAACGTGTGATCGATCTCATAGAAAAAACCCTCTGGTTGATGGAACTGTTGTCCCAAACTACCCAGAGGGTTTGGCAATCGCAATAGTAGGAGTCGGTAATACGACCAAGAATCTCTAGGATGGGCTGAGAGCTAGACCCTCGGTTCCGGGATCAGGACCCTTGCTGGGCTCTGGGGAAGGGGCTTGAGCAGACGTTCTCATCTTTTCGCGGAATGAGGCTACATCCTTGATCATCGGAGCAAGCTCCTCACCACGGATCAGAACGTCTAGTTCTTCGCTGTCCAAGATCTCGCGTTCAATGAGGGCCTTAGAGCATCGATGGAGCAATTCGATGTTGTCACGCATTAGTTGAATGGCGCGAGCTTCTGAATCAACAATGATCCGGCGAACTTCACCATCAATTGCACGAGCAGTCTCTTCAGAGTGATCGCGAGGTTGAGAAATCTCTCTGCCAAGGAACACTTCGTCATGTTGGCTGGCATACCGTACGGGACCAATCACGTCACTCATACCAAACTCACAGACCATTTTCTTGGTGATGGTTGTGGCACGTTCAAGGTCATTGGAGGCACCTGTGTTGAGCTGATCAAAGACAACACGTTCAGCAGCACGTCCGGCAAGGAGTGTTACTAAGCGCGTCTCAAGCTGCTCTCTACTCATGGTGTGCATCTCTTCATTCGGTAGGTATGACGTAACGCCAAGAGCTCGACCACGAGGAATAATCGTCACTTTGTGTACGGCATCACCATGCTTAAGAAGTTTGCCCGCCAGTGCATGCCCGATTTCGTGGTATGCAGTTGTTTCCTTTTCTTTGTCGCTCATCACCATGCTCTTGCGTTCAACGCCCATCAGTACTTTGTCTTTGGCGTTCTCAAAGTCAAACATGGTTACGTCCATGCTGTTGCGGCGTGCGGCCAATAGGGCTGCTTCGTTGACGAGATTGGCAAGATCGGCACCACTCATTCCAGGTGTACCCTTGGCAATGATTTCAAGATTCACATCCTTGGAAATAGGAACCTTGCGCGTGTGAACACGAAGAATACCAAGTCTGCCAAGCATGTCAGGACGATCTACTACTACTTGCCTGTCAAAACGACCCGGACGGAGTAGGGCAGGATCGAGTACGTCAGGTCGGTTTGTAGCAGCAATGATGATGATGCCTGAGTTCTGTTCAAACCCATCCATCTCAACGAGAAGCTGATTGAGGGTTTGCTCGCGTTCGTCGTGTCCACCACCAAGGCCTGCACCACGATGGCGCCCAACAGCATCGATTTCGTCAATGAAGACGATACATGGGGCCTGCTTCTTTGCATTCTCAAAGAGGTCGCGAACTCGGCTTGCACCAACGCCAACGAACATTTCAACGAAATCGGCACCCGAGATCGTAAAGAATGGCACACCTGCTTCACCGGCAACAGCACGAGCAAGGAGAGTTTTGCCAGTACCAGGAGGGCCGAGCAGCAAAACACCGCGCGGGATCTTGCCACCAAGACGAGTGAACCTACTTGGATCCCGCAGGAATTCCACGATCTCTCGTAGTTCTTCCTTTGCTTCATCAGCACCAGCAACATCAGTAAAGTTGATCTGCATGTTGCCTTCAGTGAGAAGGCGGGCCTTACTGCGACCAAAGGAGAAGATATTCTTGCCACCACCGGCACCCATTTGCATCCGCCTGCTCACAAAGAAAAAGGCAATAAGGAGCAGGGCCCATGGGAGTAATTGTACGATTGAGACCCACCATGGAGAATCGCCACTTTCGTAGGACCATCCAATACCATGCTCGCGCCAAAGTGCTTCCGTTTGCGAGTCAACAACGCCGAGCTTGGTACGGAAGTTCTTGACATCTACCGTACGATTGTCGCGTTGGATTGTAATGGCTTCTTTCAGTGTGCCATGAAATTCGAAGTCATTGAGTTGCGTCTTGGTGATCGTGGCGTATTGCACACGATTTGACTTAACGACCTCCATGTACTCATTGAACGTCAGCGGGAACTCCTGCCGTTGACCGTTGGACATTAGCATGCCCACCATAACGAGTGAAACAAGGATTCCGACCCAGATAAGCACGTTTCTGAGGACGCGGGATACCGTGAGATCGTTGTCTTCTTCTGGGTCGCGCTTAGGGCGCTGCGGGCGTTGTTGATTTCCGTTCATGGGCGCATTGACGTGTGGCGAGTAGTTTTCATGCCAAGGGTTCTTCTGTCACCACCCAAATGGCATCGAGTTGACGGCCGTGTCCGGCATAGTCCATGCCGTAGCCAACAACAAAGTCGGGTGCGATCTCGCGCCCAACGTAGTCAATTGTGAGTGTTTCGTTGTGAACTGCTGGTTTGCTAAGGAGGGCGGCAATAGTAATACTCTTGGGTTGAAGTCCACCAAGATGTTTGATGAGTTCGTGGATCGTAGTGCCGGTATCAACAATGTCCTCGATGATGATCACGTTCCGATCTGTTACCTCTGCCAACAGGCCCTCGATGGCGGTGGTTCCCGAGCTCGTCATAGAATTGCCGTAACTGGAGGCACGCGTGAATTCCACGATAACCGGCATGGAGAGCATCCGGATAAGATCTGACGCAAATACCATCGCCCCCTTGAGAATGACTAGGGCGGTTATTTCCTGACCCGCAAAGTCGTGGTTGATACGTTTTGCAATGTCACGAACCATGTCCTGGATCTCGTCCCTATGGATATACGGTCGAAATGTTCGGTCGTGGACACGAATCTGGTGGTCGGGGGAGATGATTGAATTGTCGGTCATACGTTCACAGAAAGGATCAAAAGGTGTGTTGTTGATGAGGTAATTCGAGTACGTTCAGCTGGTCTGATACCGCAGACCCAGATAATTCCGTCGCCGTCACAGACAACGCGAACCCGCCTACGCTCTGCATGAGGAAAACGAATATTCGTCAAAAGATCGGATACAAGTACAGTTCCTGCAAGACCAAATGGTTGAAACCTATCCC
>DATGWS010000076.1:0-11775 GCA_035299365.1 Candidatus Didemnitutus sp. | reverse complement strand
CGTCATCTCGCGAATACGTCTTCTGAAACGATGTTGAACGCACACCTTCGCCTGTGCTATCTACCATTTCATTACACTGAAACTGTCCTGCTTTTACACGGTAGTCACACCACATTTTTCGTGTGGTCTGCCCATTACGTCGTTCGATGAGGAATCGGAAACTTGAGAGTGGAGCTTTAAAGAAGGACTCGATTGGCTTTGTAAGCGTATACCGAGAGAATCTCCGCGCCTTTCCATCATACAATGTTGCCTGCGATCCTTCTCCAAGAACCAAACTGTCATCTCCAATTGCTCTGAAGAACGACTTTCCGGCGATCGTAAAGGTATCTCGCTGCCATTGTCCTGAAGGAACCTTTCTTCGGTAAATATCAACGAAGAGATCATTGGGTTCCACCCAATCTATTCCCCACTCAGTGTCAACATCTCGCTGTGTACGCAAAGGGTGTTCTATCTCGCCTTTATCGGCATACATGCGCATGTAGGTCGTCGTGCTGCCGTCAACAACGATCGGCCCAGTATCCGGTCGATAAAGGATCACTCTTCCATGCGCAGCGCGCATGGTGCGTGGAGTAAGAAACCCGTCGGCGATCTTAACACCGGCCGATTCTCCATTCTTCCATTTCCAGAGTTGACCCTGAGCATCCACATAATACACGAGCTGCCGATCATCCGACATACAGACGCTCGTTACACCGTCCCAACGCTCCCAGAGGAGATCTCCGAGCATAGAGATGTAGATGTCCCTCCCCTCAGTGAGGATCAAGCGATCATTCCACAGTACGAGGTCCCGGGTCCATGCAAATCGATCCAGAAGATTTGGCTGTGTCCGGACGATCGGTCGAGCAGAAGATCTTGCCGGTATCACCGTTTGCCACGAATTTGTTGTAAACGAGATCGTTCTACTTCGATCAATAGCCGCCCCCATCTTTGAAGACGTCATGTCCATCTCCTTGATGTCTGCGGTTTGCATCTGCATTGGAAGTTTGCCTTGTGTCCAATGAAGCCCCTTATCATTTGAGGTCCAGAACCGCCCTCCGAGATCAAGCATAAACATCATTCCATCACTCGTTACACGCAAGGCATCACTTACGGCCAAAGAATCCGGACCTATGATGGATGTACTCCACGTTGAACCACCATTGGTTGTTCGCAGCACGCAGGAAACAGGCTTTCCTAGCTCATATGTAAGGATGTCTCCTGCTAACACACCAATCGAGTCGGTAAGAAAGATTAGGCGTGAGACACGTTTCACTTCGAGCTTTGCCTTGAGTCCGTCAAAACGTAGATCCCAGCGTGACCACGATTTGTCACCTGGCATCGATGTGTAGACATCAAACGTTCGGGTTGTGACCCATACCCGCCCTGAGGGCTGCTGGGCTACGTCCACTATCTCCACTCCAACCTTCAGCAAGGGACGTCGGTCCGGTGCAGCGGTCTGCGCAGATGAATTCTCCGATGTTTGGCACATTGCCAAGAGAATGATCAAACATGTCCCCACAGTGTTCAATGAACGCATATTCCGGCCCTTTCTTCGTTGACGTCAGCGAAGATAGCCAGTGTCAGAGACTCAATTGATATTGCATGAGGACTTGCCACTGACGAGCCCCATTTACGATATCTCCGGATGGCAACTCACCATAGGTAGGGCGATTCTGTACATCAACGGAGATCTTGCTTCGATGTCCGTCTAACATCCACGATGCACCCATGTTTCCAACAAGGCAACCACGCCCATCTAATCGGTCATAGGATGCATATGATGCACTCACGTATGGCATCAAGCCGGTTCCACCAGGCATGGATTGGGGCAAATAGATACCACATTGGGCATAGATCACATTACCCGTCCCAAACATCGGGAATGCATTACCATATGTTGGTCCTACTCCACCAAGCGGTTTGGGATTCACGCCTTGTGAGCTCATTGCCGTAGCCGGATTCATAATGCCGTTGTATCGAAGATAGTTCTTGCCATAATTGGTGTGGAAGAAGCCTGCGTATGCTGAGAGTGCAGTGCCGTTATGGTTGATTGGTGCATCAAAGAAACTTTCGATAGCCAGATGTGCCATGGCATCGAAAACAGTGTCTCCAAGGGATGTTGTTCTCCACATAGCCCTTGGCTGATAGATGCCCCCTACTGCAACATTGAATACTGAACGTGAACCTAGATAGGTACCGATCATATAGGGTGTGGTATGGGGCTCGTGGTCCATAAACTGCCAAATCACGTAACCCTGACCTTGGAGCCGGTGCCCGTATTGCGCAAAGGATGCATTCTGAGAAATGGGTGGCGGCGTATTCCCATTCGAAGTGATGGGGAATGGATCTGAGACGGCGAATCGATAGTCGATAGGTCCAACTTGACCACGAATAGTAGCACTGAGCTTGCGAGAAAACTCATCAGTTTGATCAACGGTAGTCTGCGCAAACACAGGAACGTCCGTGGTCATGATCGTACCAATACTCGGCTGTGAAAACCGCGATAGTCCGTTGGCGATGGTAAGACCGAGTCCGAGTTTGACCTCATCATTATGAGAAACACGGTACTCGGCAAAGATGTCATGGAAGAACGCCTGCAGCTTACGGTTGCCATTGATACTCGTTGCCGCGTTAAAGTTGTTCAACCCGTATTGCAAATAGAGGAGCGCTCTGTTTGTTACTTGAGCCGTGAATTGGATTCTTCCTCGCCTGATTCCAATATCAACAATGGAGTTCCGGGGCTCATCATCGACCAATGTTCCGGGATTTGCGTCGGTATACCTGAGCCATGTCTGTGCGGTTACATTCAGCTTCACCCATCGTGTGCTGTCGGCTGAGAGATTCCATTTCATCTCCTGTGCTTGCAATGTCCCGGCGGCAAGCACAGCTGCTAGGAGGATGATCTTCATGCGAATGGCTTTCTGCGCGTCGCCGCGGGGTGATCGGAAAAGGCCACGTGCTGGTCAAGTCCGCGGATAACGAGAGATCTGCCACGGATTTCATAGTCGTGAGCAAGCGTATGCATGTAATGCATTACGGTATGATCAACGAGCTGTGTGTTTGAGAAGTCGATCACGAGATCGTGATCTCGATCCAATTCATCCAGATGCTTCTTGAGGGAGATGAGATTGGAGAACACAGCCGAATGGGAGACATCGATAATGTAGGTGCTCTCCCCTTCTTTCTTGATGGTCAAGAACGGACGAAAGATCGACTCACGTGGTACACCGTTAAGTAGGTGGATGAAGAACTTTGTTGCAATACCAATGCCTATCCCGATCAAGAGGTCGGTAGCCAGAGTTACACCGATGGTCACGAGAAAGATCACCATCTGTTCTCTTCCCACCTTATACATCTTGATGAATTCAAGGGGCGATGCCAGACGGAACCCTGTATAGATCAACATGGCTGCAAGAGCTGCCATTGGAATACTGTGGATGAGTCCGGGTAAGAGGGCCACAAAGAAGAGGAGGAATGCTCCATGAAAGAAATTCGACCAGCGGCTCTTTCCTCCATTATTCACGTTGGCACTACTGCGAACGATCTCGGAAATCATGGGTAGGCCGCCAATAAGTCCACTCACTGTATTCCCCACCCCTACCGCCACGAGATCTTTATTGAGATCACTCTTGCGATGTTGCGGATCCAGCCCATCAATGGCCTTTCCGCTTAACAACGATTCGATGCTTCCAACAAGGGAGAACATCACTATGTATTTGATGGATGCTACTGAAAACACCTGTGAGAAATCCGGAAACACGATTCCACTCATCAGGTCAGCGGGCAACGTTACCAGATACTTCGGCCCAAGAGTATAGGAATGGTGATCGAGGAAGAGATAGGTATGTTCATGGCCCAGATCAAAAAACATCCCCAAGGGAATGGCTGCAAGTAAAACCACCATAGGTCCGGGCACCATCCGGATGTACTTGTTCTTGATCAATGGAAGAGCAAAGAGGATGATCAAGGATAGCCCGCCAATGATGGCGATCTCCGGATTCATGTTCGCAAAACTCTTTGGAATCTCGGCTAATAGTTCAAGGGGCTCCTTTCCATCCGGTTTCACACCAAGAAGAATGTGGATCTGCTTGGACATGATGATGATGCCGATAGCCGCCAACATTCCATGAACAGCAGACGTTGGGAAGAAATCGCCGAGCACTCCCGAGCGGAGAATGCCAAAGACGATCTGAAGAATGCCGGCCACCACAATCGCTGCAAGGGCCAAACGATATCCATCAAATGCATTTCCACGTCCTAGTTCCTCTACCGCAGCCAGAGCGATAACGATAAGTCCGGCAGCCGGACCCTTAATCGTCATCTCAGAACCTGAGAGGAACGTAACGAGTAAGCCCCCTACCACTGCCGTCATGATACCCGCAATTGGCGGGAAACCACTAGCAGAGGCAATACCCAGACATAAGGGCAAGGCAATGAGAAAGACAAGAAACCCGCTGATGAGATCCGCCCGCAATGTAGCGCGCAGTGTTACAAACAGATCTTTCATGTACGTCTGCTCCGGATCATGGTGAGGATGCCGTTGATGAACGTGAGTGGATGTGGCGGACATCCGGGCACGAAAAGGTCTACGTGATGAGTGTCTACGTATGCGCGTTGTAGAGCCGGACTGTTGGCAAAGATCCCTCCCGTGATTGCGCATGCGCCCGTGAGGATAATGATCTTTGGATGTGGAATAGCATCGTAGCAGATCTGATTGGCTTCACTCATGTTCAGTGAAATTGGTCCGGTAATCACAATACCATCGGCATGTCTTGGTGAGGCAACAAACTCGATTCCAAACCGCCCCATATCAAAGTTCACATTGCCACATGCATTGAGCTCCAACTCGCAGGCGTTGCAACCTCCTGCAGATACCTGACGGAGTTTGAGTGAAGAACCAAAGGTGGACGTGATCTCCGATCGAACGAGATTTGGATCGAGAGATATCCCCGATACGTTGCCTTCGGCAATGATCAAGGCAGACCGGTCATTGGTGGCCAGTTGATGGTCATTGGTAAACGTGATCTTCTGCTCCGGACATACATCTGCGCACTCGCCACATAACACACATGCACCAAGATCGAGTGATACATGATGATCGGTGATGGCAATTGCCGTTGTTGGACAGTGGTCTCTACACACAGTGCAGTTAGACGCACAGGGTGTGTCCGAGATCACCGGTCTACCTCGATAGCTATTCGGCAACGTTACCGTGGTAACATCCGGTATCGTTTGCCGTCCGGTTGTTGCCAATATTTTCAGTGACTGAAGCATGCTGGTTCCTTAAAGATCATGTCCGCAGTAAGAAAGATCGAAGCTCTTATTGCAGATCGGGAAATCGCTTATCTCGTTATTGCGCACGGCAAGTGCCAAAGCGAACCAATTGTGCATAGAAGGGTCTTTGATACGATAGGCTTGAATCTGACCGTCTTGGTCGGTGACAGCCACATGCACCACTTCCCCACGCCATGCCTCTACAGCGCTGATTGCTAAGGTATTGGGTGTGAATGTGCTTGGCACGGTGGGAGCATCACTACCGGACATCTCACTGAGCTCATTGAGTACAATTCGAATACGTCGCATCGACGCGTCAACCTCTCTCCGTCGCACAGCAGCTCTTGCCAACACATCACCACCATGTTCGATCACGCTTACGTGGTCGAGCGCTCGGTACGATCCATGGGGATGAGACCGACGGATATCCCTGCCCAGTCCGGACATGCGTGCAGACATTCCAACGGCTCCGATCGCAGTTACCTGATCGTGCGTAACAACGCCAGTACCTTCAAACCGTGCAACCACACTTGGCAACGAAAACATTTCATTGGCAAGCAGGGTGAACTTCTTCTCAAACTCCGCGAGCATCAAACGCATCGCTTTCCGACGTTCTTCATCTAACGGGAACCGGTTCCTTCCCGGTCTGATAAGCCCCTTGCCAAATCGGTTCCCACACCACAATTGGAAGAAGTTGACAAGGGGCGTTCTGAGCGCACCGAAATAAGAGCTGCCGAGTTGCCATGCAACATCGAGAGACAATGCGCCAAGATCGCCAACATGTATGGCCATTCTCTCTAGCTCTAAGGCAATAACACGCTCATGTTCGGTGATGGGATCACTTTGTTGTCCAGTGAGTACCTCAATGGCCATTGCGTGTGCCCATGCGTGACCAATTGTTGTGTCGCCAGCGATGGACTCGGCCAATACACATCTTTGTTGAGGAGTTCGAGCCCGTTCCAGTTCACCTTCAACGTCTCGATGTTGATACCCGAGCTTGATCTCGAGGTGGACCACGTCTTCGCCGGTACACTGAAATCGGAAGTGACCAGGCTCGATCACTCCGGCATGAATTGGGCCAACACCAACCTCATGAGATTCGCCCCCTTCAAGTCGGAAGAACGGATAGTCATCTATTCCCTTTCCGTGAAAGGAATCCATCGGGAATCTGACAGGTTTACACCACGGATGATCTGTGAACTCCAGCCCGTACCGTTCCCACAGATCGCGTTCAAAGATGTGCATTTGGGCGTGAGAGGGCGTAAGGCTTGGTACCGGACTGCTTGTTCGAACGATGCACGATGTGAGCGAGACGCTATGTGTATGATCATCGGCAAGCACAGTTATCACACGATGTCCGTTAGCATGAGGGAGTGCAACCACATGGAAGACATGTCGAGACTGGCCTACACGCAGATACTGGTTGATACAAGCATATGCCTCTTCTACGGACACTACAGGTATCTCATCAAGCCGAACGGCTAGCGGAAGATGGTGTATGGTGATCATGGATGTAGAATGGATGCACGGTGAAGGAAATCAACCACTGCAGGCGGGGCAAAAAAGCCGAGCCATATCACCACAGCAAGGAGTGCGTATTGGGGTATGGTCTCCATAGCCATAGACATTGTTGCCCTGGATCCATTCACCGAAGTGTGGTGACGAGGTCGATACAGAATGGACACAATACGTTTTGTCATAGCCCAAAGGATCACAGCTAACAACGGGATGATGATCAGTGCCCACCACCACCATGCAGTACCCAATAGTGTTGTAAGGGCAAGCATCTCGCTGAGGAATGTCCCCATGGGTGGAACGGCACACAACGCCAAGAGTCCCACGATAAACACTCCTGCACCGGCCGGATGAGCGGATAGGTAATCGCCCCCTGCATTGATCTTCTTTGACTTCGTCAAACGGAAGTAGTGGCCGTATTGCAGAAACATGGCCGACTTCGCAAACGAGTGCAACACTAGATGGAGCAATGCGGCGAACCACGCTCCCGAGCCCACAGCAATCAGAACGATCCCGGCATGTTCAAGACTTGAATAGGCAAGCAGCCTTTTGAGGTTTTTCACCTTGAGGATGTAGACTGCCGCTGCAAGAATGCTCAGCGTTCCACACAAGAGCAGCACGCTATTGAGCCACGGACGTATCGAGGTCCCACTGTAGACTGAATAGATTCGGTAGACGGCAGAGAACCCTGCATTCATCAAGACACTCGATAGTAGGGCCGAGATGTGGGAAGGGGCGGCATCTTTCGCATCGATATCAACATTGAAGAGTGGAACTACTCCAAGCTTCACGCTGAACCCTGCAAGGAGGAACAGGAAGCTGATTTTCAGCCACGTTGGGTCCATCAGATGTGCGCCCGCACGTAATGCCTCAAAGGACAGATCGTGAGCGTCGGTGGCACTACCGGCGATGCTCAAGAAAAGAATGCCGGCAAATGCAATGGCAATACCAATGGAACAGACAAAGACATACTTCCAGGTTGCCTCAACCGAGTTTCGATTCCGGTTGTGATAGATCAGAACGGCTGCCGTGAGTGTTGATGCTTCTAGGAAGGCCCACACAAGTCCGATATGTCGAGAGAGATACACGCCAACGAGCATGGAGAGGAATCCAACTAGGGCTGCATTGTGTAATGCCAGGTGCGATATGGAATCTCCACGGTGTTTTGCATACAACACACCCTGAAAAGCAGCAACTGCACCAAGAATAGTTAACACGCTCAGCAGCGTAACAGTGAGGGGATCTGCCTTGAGGTATTGCGCTTCGATCACGTTCAGTGTTGTGAACTCATGCCACGTGAGGGAGGCAAGAAGGACGATGTACGATGCGAGAAGCAGGATCTGGGCACTCATTGTACGTGCAATGATGAGCAAGCCGGCGATGATCGCAGCACCGGCAAAGAACACATAGGGATGCATAAGGGTGTTCATGGCGATCAATCGTTGAGTTCGTTGAGATCATGGACGTTCACAGTCTGGAACGTTTCGCCAACCTTATCAACAAGGAAGGCAAGGAGGAGCACGCTGGTGAGTAGATCGAGAAGTATGGCCGTGTTCACAGCAAGTGGCATCTCATTCCCAACTGCGAGGGAGAGCAGAAATATTCCGTTCTCGAGGATGAGATAGCCAATCATGTGTGTGATGATCTTCATACGCGTCATCACGATGAAGAGACCAACAAAAACGGCCGAGATGGAAGCGGTGAAGTATCCGATGCGTAGATGGGGCTGGTGTATACTATTTGCGAGGATGAAGCTGAGGACAATGATCACCGTCACAACAAGCAAGGACTGAAACTGGGTAACGGTATGTTCGGTCTCTCGCACAATTCCATTGCGCTGAAGTGTCCGCCTGAGCATTGCAGGAATAAGAAGACCCTTAACAAGGATCGTCTCAATAAGTATGAATGACAAGTTGAGTGCATCCACCTTGTCGAGCGCAACAAAGGCCGTTGCAAAGAGGAGAATTCCTTGAACCCCGAGGATACGTACCAAGGTGCTCAATCGGTCGGCCATCCCGATGTAGAGCAACGTGAGAACAAACAGGATGATAAAGATGGTTTCCATGTTCAAAGCACCAGCTTGTTGGTGAGGATGAGCACTGAGAAGTAAATCAGCACGGCAACGGAGGTGAGGGTGAGAATGAACTGCGGATTGCGCTTCATTCTATTGCGAGCACGGAAGGACTCGATGGCACCAACGGTCATTGCGAAGACGATATTCACGCCGAAGGCGATGATGAGCAACAACCACAAGGGCGCGTTGGGTGTTAGGTGAAAGTTGGCCAGGAGTAGTCCAAAGAGGGCGAACTTCATACTCGAGCTCACCATGATGAGCCCCAGATCGAATCCACTATGATCGAGAATCATTACCTCATGAATCATGGTGAGTTCCAAGTGCGTCTTTGGATCATCAATTGGAAGTCGTGAACTCTCTATCATTGCGATTTGAAGGATCACGTACACTGCAAGGACGGAGATGAGGATAGAAACACCGCCAGACCCAACGTGAAGCGTGGAGAAGAGCTCAGTGAATGACGTGTGTCCGGTGAGAATGGCCAGGGAACCGAACACCACAAAAAATGCGGGCTCTACCAACATCCCATAGATGCCTTCTCTATTGGCACCCATGCCTTCAAAGGGGCTCCCAGTGTCGAGTGCAGCCAGGATCATGACAAACCGACTCAGAGCCAAGAGATAGGCAAATGCAACTACATCATACTGGAACAGAAGGAGTGCAGGCTGTGTGCCGAAGGGGATGAGCGTGCAAGCCATCAAGATGGCAACGAAGGAGATCGTTGGCGCTAGTCGAAAAACAATACTTGATGTTGTACTGATCACAGCTCCCTTGCGGAAGAGTCTGACCACATCATGAATATGTTGAAAGAGTCCGGGCCCAACACGCCCACCAAGCAAACTCTTGGTTCTATTCACGATACCAATAAAGAACATTGCCACAACGAGCATAACGACCAGGGCTATCATAGAACCTCCGCTAGAGTCAGAACAACAACAACCACGATGAAGACAAAGGCATACAGGATATAGGAACGCATGTTGCCGGACTGCAGCACTGCCAACGCTCGTAGCACTCGCTCAACACCTATTGCAAGGGGATCGAGCACCTTGTTGGCAATGAGATCCTTCTCTTCTGTGTGGTAGGATCGCGTACGTGGGAACATGTCCGCAGGATCGATGTGACGGTACGAAACAGATACATCCGTTACCGGGGACATGATCTCTATTGTGCTATCAGCATAGGTTGTGGCGGTGTATTGGATCCGTGCATCACCCTCCTGAAAACCACAGCCCCATGTTGGTCCTTCGGCCACGGGTTTGGTGCGCGTAGCCAACATTCGTAACAGCCATACGATGCCCACAACAATGATCAATACGGCTTGACCAATTCCTACTGTATCAAGTGTGGTGAGCAGATCATGCGGAATATGTTTTTCTGAAAGACCATACAAGACTCCGCTCAATGCTCGGATAACCATTCCGGGTGCAACCGCTATGAAAAGTGCACCTCCAAACGCCAACCACTGAGGGAATCGCGCTGTCCAATGTGGGTCATGCGCTGTAAGTGGAGCCTTCGTACGTGCCGTACCAAGTGCTCCAATTCCAATGGCCTTTGTGAAAGCAATGATTGCAAAGCCCCCTGCCAAACAAAGGGTAACCACAGAGAACACTCCAAGCATGCTGATGGACGTGCTGGACATCATCATGGTTTTTATGCCGGAGATGTACATTGGGAACTCTGACACAAACCCACTGGACCCAGGCAAAGCACTGATTCCGAGTCCGCCGAGTAGTAGCAAATTCACCGTCCCGGGCATCGTATGAATCAATCCACCAAGGTTGTTGAGATCCCGCGTATGTGTGCCATGGAGGATATTTCCGGCACTTTGAAAGAGCACGGCCTTGATCAACATGTGATGAAGGATGTGAAGCACAACTCCTGACCATGCAGCGATTTCTATGTAGGGGGCATCAATACCACGTGCGATAAAGGCCATTCCAACAGACATTACGATAAGCCCCATATTCTCAACACTGGAATAGGCCAACAGCTTCTTAAGATCTCTTTGTCCAATGGCATTGACGATGCCAAACAATGCCGTCGCTATTCCGATCACTAGCAACACTGTACCTAGTTCCGTAGAAGGGTCCGTAAGGAGTCCAAACCGAATGAGACCATAGGCACCAAGTTTGATCATCACACCTGACATAAGTCCCGAAACATGAGAAGGGGCAGCAGCATGGGTATCAGGGAGCCACGAATGCAACGGGAACAAACCTGCCTTCATTGCAAAGGCAACTGCGAGCGGGAGCAGAACGATCCACGTTTGGTGTGATGCGGCGTAGTCATGCACAAGAGAATACGTGACACCCCCCATGGCGCTTGAAACAAATCCGATGGCAACGAGGATGCCAACGGCACCTATATGCATCTGCAGGATATAGCGGATAGCGGCAGTGCGCGCCTTTGTCTGACGGGCGTCAAACAACACAAGCAAGAACGAAGAGATGGACATTGCCTCCCAGAAATAGAAGAGGCTATAGAGATCAGAAGAGATCACTACTCCGATCATTGCTGCATGCAAGGCAACAAAGGAGGTACCGTGGAGGATGGATTCAGTGAGCGACCGGCCATCGGGATCGTCAGCCAGATACCGTACGCCATAAAGTGCCGCAAGCACACTTCCAGTGTTAATGACGAGCACCATAAAGGCGCTGAAACTGTCGGCCACATACGTGACAGAACCAATGTCAGCACTCCACGCCATACCGGTCACAAGGACCGTAACAGCTGGAATACTAGTTACAAAGGCAATCACGAGGGACACGACGCATGCCACCATAAAGGTTGGACGCATGGTCTATTCCCGAAGAGGAGAATGGAAGATGTCGGGTTGTAGGATGCTGCTACTGCAGCACGGAACGGCTAACGCTTGAGGCGTCCGTTGCTCTAGATCAACAGGGTTCGAACCTGGATATACAGCGGAACTC
>DATGWS010000075.1:0-2579 GCA_035299365.1 Candidatus Didemnitutus sp. | reverse complement strand
CATACTACGGCGAGAGCGATGAGTGTGAATTTCATGGTACGAGAATACGGACTTCGTGTGAGAGGTGGAAGAATGGACTATCCTCGTAGTTTGCTTGTATGGCTTCCTCAGGACTTCTGACGCTAACAGATCGTGGTTTGTTCTGTGAACGGGGCAACTTTTACATCGACCCCGTTCGGTCAGTTGAACGGGCCGTGATCACCCACGCCCATAGCGATCATGCACGGCCGGGGATGCGACACTACCTCGCACACCGCCACACAGTTCCACTGTTGCATCATCGAATATCTCGGTCGATATCTACGCAGTCCGTGGAATATGGGGAGGTGGTCAAAATGAACGATGTCTCGGTCTCGCTCTTCCCTGCCGGCCATATGATCGGTTCGTCACAGGTCCGCGTTGAAGCAGGGGGCGAGGTATGGGTGGTTTCCGGTGATTACAAACGTCAACCCGACCCATATGCCGCCCCCTTCCACCCACTACGATGCGATACATTCATCACAGAATCAACGTTCGGATTACCTATTTACCATTGGCCGTCTGATGACGAGGTTGTGGCCGCCATCCTGCGCTGGCATAGAGCCAATACGGCGTGTGGTATTGCAAGTGCTGTGCAGGTGTATTCGCTTGGAAAGGCGCAGCGACTGATTGGACTCCTTGCTCACCACCTGCCCCTTACCGTTAGTCCGGGAATCCATGCTGCAAACGAGTGTATTCGTGCATCCGGCATAGCGGTAGCAGAGACATCAATATTGTCACATTCCATTTCGCAAGAAACGTTGATTCGGGGGCTGATCCTTGCCTCCGGAGCTAGAGACCTGCAGGATATCCCTGCAGCACGTTCTGTTGGTGTTGACATGGCATTCGCATCGGGTTGGACTGCAACAGAGCCGGGCCGAAGGCGAAATGCCGGGGCGGGATTTGTGATGAGTGACCATGTCGACTGGGACGACCTTCACAAGACAATTTCAGAGACGGAAGCAGACCACATCGTAGTGACCCATGGCTTTGCCTCAGAGGTGGTTCAATACCTACGCGAACAGGGACGGTCCGCAGAGGTGCTTGCAATATGAAACGTTTCGCCGAACTCTGCGCAGATCTCGAACGCACAACACGACCGAACGTGATACGCCAGATGATCAATACGTATAGTTCTTCTGTATCCTCAGAGACCGCTGCACTTGCTATGTCGTTGATCGATGGATCGTTATCCCTTCGCATACTGCGTCCACGTGAAGTTGCATCAGCAGTACAATCCGTCGTGGCACTTCCACCGTGGCTTATCGATCAATCGCGCACACTCGGCGGTACACTTGCAGAAACATCAGCTCTACTCCTCCCTCGTTCTGATTCGCATTGCGAGCACTCACTAGAGTCAACAATCTCGCTACTGACATCTCTCCAACACAGTGACCTCCGCTCTCGCTCTGAAGTGATCCTCGGTCTGCTGCAAGTGTGTTCCATTTGGGAACGCATCGTGCTTACCCGCATCATTACTGGTTCACGTCCAACCCGTTGTGACCTACCACAACAACATGTAGAAGCGGACGAAGCAACTGAACACCGCATGATCACAACCGTGCTCTATGCACATAAGGCACCAAGCATCGGCCAACAAACCTATAGTCACTTCACCGTTGGCGTAAAGAAAGGTGAGATCTACGTGCCCCTTGCCAAGATCCCAAACACCTTCAACGAGGAGATCAGCACAATCGTTGAAGGTCTGGCAACACAACGCACCGTTGAGAAGTTCGGTCCCACCCATTGGGTATCCGCAGGCATCATTGTAGAGATCGCCTACACCGAGATCGTACCATCAACACGAACCAAGAGTGGCATCAAACTCCAAGGAGCCCGCATTGTAGCGTGGCTGCCGGACCACGCCTTGGCGGACGTTGATTCGATCGATTGAATTCGCTGTTCGCTGTTCTCTGTTCTCTGTTCGCTATTCGCTATTCAGAGAGCTTGCGCGAGATCACCTATGATATCCTCAACATCTTCCAACCCAATGCTGAGCCGTACCATGCCTTGTGTAATTCCAACAGCCTGACGTGCTTCTTCGGATAGGCGTGCATGGGTGGATGTGGCGGGATGCGTAACGATGGTGCGTGTATCACCGATGTTTGCTGTGACCGATGCCAACCGCAGACCATTAACGAAACGTTTGCCCCCTTCAGCGCCGTCCTTGTGTGTAAAGGAAACCAAGCCACCACCGAGCTTCATTTGTTGTCGTGCAACATCATGTTGTGGGTGTGAGGGAAGGAATGGATACATCACACGTTCGACGTTTGGATGTGACTCAAGGAACTGCGCAATGGCAAGGGCATTGGAGCAATGTCGGTCAAGCCGGACGTGGAGAGTTTCCAGACTCTTGGAAAACATCCATGCATTAAATGGCGACATCGTTGGACCTGTGTTGCGCGCAAAGAGATATATCTCGCGGAGAAGATCGGCACGTCCAACAACCACACCTCCAAGCCCCCTACCCTGACCGTCTATCCATTTTGTTGCGGAGTGCCATACGATATGAGCACCGTAGTCGATAGGTCTTTGGAGAAGGGGCGTTGCAAACGTGTTAT
>DATGWS010000074.1:0-7894 GCA_035299365.1 Candidatus Didemnitutus sp. | reverse complement strand
GACTCAAGCCCCTTGCCCCTTCGAACCATATCCCGCCCTGGGCATCTTCGTTGATCGAGCGGATGCTCATATCGGTGAGCCCATTACTCGTGGTGTAGTACCGAAGCCGGCTGCCATCATACATCGCTACACCCTCGCTGTGGCTTCCGAACCAGACATTTCCCTTAGCATCCTGAAGGATAGCGCGAATGCCACTCGTAAATGTCAGGCGGTGAGTAGAAGTATCAGAACTGCCCGTGCGTTGTTGCTGCGCAGAGAGTTCGGTTGACGGTGTATCGCAAGCGGCAAGTGCGATCATACATAAGGCGATCGCACCGAGCAGCGGAGCGTGGTGGTGTTTCATACCAAGCAGAATGGTGAAAGGTGGTCGGACGAACATGGGAAGGACTGTAGGATCGACCAAGGAATTGATATGATGGTCAGGTGTGTAGGAATTGTGGTGGTTACTATTCGATGCAAATTGAGTTCTATCTCCGTACCACTATCGATCGTGCATTAACATCAATGTCAAAGTCCGTCGTCATATTGATCTGTGTAGTCCTCTGTGCCCTAAGCAATGGGGCTGCCCAGGTTGATTCGTTGTACTATATCACGGGCGGACGAGGAATGGTGCCCTGCAAGGATGGCTCATTCATTGGTGGCATAGTAAGCTGCCGTGGTCCGATGCTCAACCTGATCTCAGACTGGTGCCCTAAACCCGTTCTCACCCGTTCCTGGGATGGTGGGAAGTCGTGGGCTCCGGAAAACGTAGACATTCCCGATCACTCCCCGTCTGGCGTCGTAAGGCTGAAAAACGGCGACCTGCTTACGTCTTACAATAGATGGGACAATGGTTTCTTGCGCAGCTCCGACAATGGACTCACCTGGTCTGTTGATACAGACACAACACAGCTTCTTCAAGGTGGATGGAGTAGCCTCGATTTGATTCGAGACTTTCGTGGAATGCTCTATTGGAGAAGTGGTTCGGAGCTATTCATGAGCATCGATGAGGGCAAACACTTTGTAATGGATAGAATCACAAGTGCTCGGCAGGGATTCTATGTTCTCTTTCCAAACGGCACGCTAGTAACCTATCTATTGGGTACGTACAGCTTCTCAGATGGAAACGTTGACATTAGTTACGACCACGGTCGAAGTTGGGACATGTCTTTGCATGGTTACGAAAGAAATGACTCTTCACTAATTGTAGACCGCTTGGGGGTAGTCAGGGATACTCTTGTTGTAGGGGTGCGGCTATTCCGCAAGAATCGTGATCTCTCAAAACAAACCTGGTATCATCTAGAGCAGACGAAGAACTGGTTGCCAGGTATTTCTCTCGGTTATGACTATGAGGACGAGATATTGCTTGATTCTACAGGAGCCATATGGAGCAGACCCGGTATGATCGGAGTTTTGCGTCCCGGCGATTCGATTACCAGGTTTCTTTACGGAACCTATGGGACTGACTCTCTGAAGCACATTCCCTGGGGATCTGATTCCACAATGCTGTTCGGATACACTGGGGTATATGGCTTCTTCTATGACCTTGATGGTAATATTCAAGTACATGGGCTGCCCTATTTGTTCCCAACTGACAAGCCACGTCCCGTTTCACGGCTGGACAGACTCTATACATGCAATGGAGTTCAATATGTTGTTGGAGGCAGGGCTATATCGAATGTACAAATTGATGCCGCGCGGTCAATGAATGCGGAGCTGACGTTTGCGGTCACCCCAAACAAACGCCTGGTGACGATCGATGTTGTTGCCATTGACTCTCTCCAACCGATGTACGTGGCAATGACCGTAGATGATAGCGTGCTTGGTAGACAATGGTTTTACGACTCAGTAGGGGTCGGTATTCCCAATCCATCCGTGATGGTCACCCAGAAAGGATCGGTATCAAATCTCAATTGCAGCTGGCCCGATGGTCCCTTCATGTGGTATAAAGACGGTGAACCCTTGAAGCACGCAGGCATAGGGTACAACGGAGAAGCAAATGTGCTTCGAGCCACTCCGGGCACATACAAAGTCAGAGGAAGAACACGGTACGGCTGCGTTGTTGAATCAAATGACGTTGTTGTTGCGACAACAGGTGTTGATGAGTCAGACGATGCAAATCAGGGCTATAGAGTTTGGTATCGAGGAGAGACCGGCATAGAGGTAGAGTGGGATCCGTCCTTGCCATCTCCAAGGTCTATCACGGTGACTGACGCAATTGGTAGGGAGATCGCTAATAGAACAGGCATTCATGATGGTCACGAAACGATCTTCATTGGCGATACAATCGGAGTGGCATTTGTCACTCTCGAATTCGCTGGCAGCAAACGGACCTATGGAGTTGTGTGCCTTCCATAGACTCAGTGTCATGAGTCTAACTGGTAGTTAGGCTCGCATTTCCCGTCTCATTGCGCCCGTACCTGAACACCTCATCCACCGGTGTGTATATCTGGCATGTCTAGTGCCAGACGAATGCTGATCAGTCTGCGTAGGCGTTGCGATACTGCTCCTTCGATTGCGCATGGTACACGAAAATCCCTGGTTTATGAATACGTGTTATGTTCGTCCATGCGCCTGATCACCACGTGTTTTGTTCTGACCATGTTGTCGCTGTCTGTTGCTATTGCCCAGACGGAGTATTCTACGTGGATCTTTGGAACGAGCGCTGGGCTAACATTTAACGATGGCAATGGCGGCATTCTTGATAGACCACGAGTGATCTCGAGTCTGCCGATCGACACGCGGGAGGGGAGTTCGGCGTATACGCATCCGTGCATGGATTCGTTGACACTCTATGCAATGGGGGAGACGGCCTACGATGGTACGGGCCGTGTGCTGCCGAACGGAACACAACTCAGCGGAGGATCAAGTTCTTCTCAAGGGGCTCTGTGGGTACGTGATCCATCCCGCCCCTTTTCCGTCTATCTGTTCATCACACCGGATATGACGGATGTAAGTACGACGGGGTCGCAAGTTTACACGCTCAATAGGGCCGAGCTCGATGCAGATGGTAGATGGTCAATGGTGGAGCGCGACATTGTCCTTGATCCACGTCCTGGTTCCGAGCGTATAGCAGGAACACATGATGCTGCTGGGACGGGGTATTGGGTCGTAACACAATTCACCGACAGTGCAGCAAGTTCCGTGGAGTTTGTAGCGCATCACATTACTCCTTCGGGCATTGATCCGGTAAAGGTTGTGTCGCGGTTTGCGATAGCCACACTTCCACAACAAGCAGGCATCATGAAGTTCTCGCCGAATGGAAGACTGCTGGCGATGACCAATGTGAGTCGTCCGGAGCTCGCGGTCTATGATTTCGATCCGTCGACCGGACTCGTATCGTTTCAACGGGTTGTTACTATTCTACCCGACCCCACATGGCAGAGGATCTCATTTGCCTACGGCCTTACGTTTTCTGCCTCTGGTGAATGGACCTTTATTGCAGTTCGAGCGATAGATAATTATGGCGGGGCAATATCGGCGATCGTCCGTTTCTTTTCGGCGGGGCTAGTTGGCACTCAATGGCGTACTGCTGAAACGATAGTGAGTAACATCCTCACAAATCAATACCCAACACCGCTTCAACTTGGACCGAATGGTAAGATCTACTACATCAATGGCGACTATATCGGTGAGATCGAACGTGCCGACGAGATCTACTATCAGAACGTCACCGTTCGGAACCAAGAGTATCGGATCGCTCGACCATCACGAACACGACTAGGCCTGCCCACGTGTATAGAAAGTACGTTTGATCGACCTACTCCCACGCTTTCGTGTGGATTACCAACAGGAGCGATCACAGGTACGGATACATGTGCAGGCGGATGCATCTCGATTACTCAGAAAGTGTCAGGCAGCCCAACGTCTTGGAGATGGAGGTTCGAAGGCGGTCAACCGCTTGAGTGGTTTGATTCTGTTCCTCCTCGAGTGTGCTATTCAACAGCAGGACGCTACCTCATATCGTTAACCATCACAAATGATGTTGGGGCGATACAGGTTGTGGACTCTGTAACAATCCATCCAAATCCAAAGGTGAAGGCTGAACCGGTAGCCAGTCTCTGTGTTGGTGGACAAGTGCGACTCTATTGCGGAGGCGCGGTCTCTTATCAGTGGTTCCCAAGAGAACTGGTCGACAAACCAAACTTCCAAAACCCCCTCACCGTACCACTTACTCAGCGCACGGTCTTCACGGTGATCGGTACCAATGAATTTGGATGTATCGGTATCGATAGCGTTGTTGTAACTCCGGGTGATCTGCAAGGAACAATCACAGCCGATACGTCTATCTGTCAGGGTGACGCACTCTCGATCACCGCTTCTGGGGGCACCAGCTGTTTCTGGTTGGATGATACAACGATGACAACCTATGCGAGGATTGTTGCTCCAAATCGTACAACCATGTACTCTGCAGTGGTCATGGATCAGGGATGTGTTGATACCATTCGCATGACTGTAACGGTAACCGATATGCCGTTGCTTTCTTCAATCCCCGACACAACGATCTGCAGCGGTTCACTTGTTCGGCTGAATGCAACAACAGATGCTCCGTTGATACGATGGGAGCCAGCGGGTATGGTAGATGATCCCACGTCCACGTCGCCCACTGCACGTGTCTCCGTACCCACACGCTTCTATTTCACTGCAACATCTCTCTATGGCTGCAGCACTACCGATAGCGTGTTTGTGAACGTTCTTACTGCCGATGCTACGGCTCAGTATGTGGCTTCTACGTGTAAAGGTGAACCCGTTGACCTACTCATTATCGAGCCCGGACCCATAACCTGGTTGAACGGGGCTAGTGAGATTGTGTCGATAGGGCAAGGTCTCTATCGTTTCTCTCCAACTGTTTCCACAGTGTATGTAGGCACATACGAGAGCAGCGATGAATGCCCCGACACCGTGCGCTGTTCCGTAGCTGTTACCGATTCCCGAACCATTCGTGTGCAGTTTCAGAGCACCTCGGCTGAGGTAGGGCAAGACGTCGAGTTTCAGATACGTGTCGAAACAAATACCCCCGGCGGAAGTGTTCAAGTACAACTTCCAACGCAGGCAGGTGTTGTATGGCAAGCCCCTTGGAACACATCCTTTCTTATTGCCGTCGATTCACTCTACCAACGTGAATTTGTCCGCGGACTTGTTGTGCTCAACGGCGATCAACAACGCACCATTGCAGTCCAAGCATCAAGCACAGATGGATGTTCAATCGTTGAGAATATGGATGGGACGTTAGCGGTCACCGGATGCGCCATAGAATCCCGACATGTTCTCTTCAACCAACCAATAGCGATCCGTAGTGCAGGCAATAGCGTCCACATCACAGCATCCGGCAAGATCGACGTTGCCATCTATGATCTCCTCGGCAGAAAGATCGCCGTGTCTGAAGGGTCGGACCAGGTTGCCATTGTCAAACCTCATGATGCTGTAGGTCCAGTCATTATCTATGCAACGAGTAGGGGGCAGGCCAGCACCTTGATGGTGTATTAGTGCTGTTGTAGATTCTACTAGTAACCGACCACAGTAGATTGCGGCATGAACACTTGCCAACCCTAATGCAAGATTCCTGTTGTTCAACGGCTGTTCGTGTATCGCGAGTCGTCATCACATCGCAGATAATGATGATCAATCCATTGGAATCTCCGTTAGATACTCAGTATGTACTGCAAAGTCGTCCGGACTCCAGGCAGTCTGTATGGTTCGTGTCCGATTTCCGGCCCGTTGTACGCCCTATGTCTATATGTGGGCCTTGTTGCGCGTAGTTGCGGGAATGTGCCGTTACTGTGTCTTACCCGTACATTGCGGGCATTCACTCGTATAAGGTGGGAATTCAAGAATCCGAAGTCTTCTGCAGCCCCATCCTCCATCTACGACCTGGATAGATCGATGGTTCATTGATACAGTGCTAAGTTCGCCTATGCTCCGAATCACCACGTTTATGGTCCTCGTATTGTTTTCGATGTCTGCAGCCATGGCTCAGACGGAGTATGCTACGTGGGTTTTCGGTACGAATGCAGGGTTGACGTTCAACAATGGGAGCGGTGGCATTCTCGATACGCCGCGTGTGATCCTGAACCTGCCGATTGATACACGAGAGGGGAGTTCGAGCTATTCGCATCCGTGCGTTGGGTCGCTGACGCTTTATGCGATGGGGGAGACGGCCTATGACGGAGCGGGCAGGGTGCTCGATAACGGTACGATACTCAGCGGTGGCTCAAGTTCTTCTCAAGGGGCTCTGTGGGTGCGGGATGTGTCTCGCCCCTTATCCGTCTATCTATTCATACCGCCGGATATGACGGATGTGAGTGCAACGGGAACACAACACTACACGCTCAATAGGGCGGAACTGGGTGCGGACGGACGGTGGAAGATGCTGGAGCGAGACGTAGTGCTGGATCCTCGACCAGGCTCTGAGCGTATCGCTGCAACGCACGATGCGGCAGGGACGGGGTATTGGGTGGTTACCCAATTCACCGATAGTGTTGCGAGGAACATAGAGTTTGTTGCCTACCATGTAGGGATGTCTGGTATTGATCCGGCAAAGGTAGTATCGCGCTTTATCAGCTCAACCGTTCCACATCAAGCGGGGATCATGAAGTTCTCCATCAATGGCAAACGTCTTGCCATGACAAGTGTTGATGATGTTGTGATAGGACTGTATGACTTCGATCCATCATCGGGAGTAGTTTCTCAACAACGTCAGATCACGCTCGCTGCATTGCCCGAGTGGCAGCGCGCCTCGTTCTGTTACGGTCTGACCTTTACAACTTCCGGTAACTTTCTTTACACGTCGGTACGAGCATTAGGAACGGATGGAATCACGAGATCTTCTATTGTCAGGCTGTCCGTGCCGTTGCTGAACTTCGATCAGAACGTTGTACCCGAGCAGATCTATGCAACAACTCTCACAAATCCCTATCCTGCGGCACTACAGCTTGGACCCAACGGCAAGATCTACTTTACGTTTAACGACAATGTGGGTGATATGGCATACACCGATGACTTTGGTGTAGCCGTTAACTCCATGGCGCACAGATTCCCCGGCATCTCACAACCACGACTCGGCCTGCCAACCTGCATCGAGAGTACCTTCCCTCTACCAACGCCCGTGTTGATGTGTGATCTTCCGTCGGGCACCATCTCCGTTTCAGATATCTGTGAAGGGGGCTGTACAGATATCACGCAGAACATTCAAGGCAGTCCAAAACAATGGTTATGGTCGTTCCCAGGCGGACGTCCGTCCATTTCTACAGACTCTATCCCACCACGCATCTGCTACGACACAGCAGGCACATATCCCGTCACACTCATTGTCCGCAATGATGCAGGTGCTGTGCAGATCACCGATACCGTGACCATCCACGCAGCACCTGATGTAGATGCAGGACCAGATACTGCTGTATGCATTGGAAGTCAGCTCACCCTCACAGCAACTGGAGCCGTCACCTATCGTTGGTCTCCTGCATCGCTTGTCAACGACTCCACCTCCGCCACTCCACGCACCGTTCCACTCACACAGCGCACGGTATTTGTTGTAGAAGGAACCGGCAGTGATGGATGTGTTGGAGTTGATAGCGTGGTGGTCACGCCCGGTGTGTTGCAGGGATCGATCACACCCAACACTGTTATCTGTATGGGTGAAGCACTGTTGATCACGGCGACCGGCGGGACCAGCTGTCGGTGGCTTGACGATGCAGCGATCACGTCGTATGATAGAACGGTTACTCCAACAACCACAACGTCCTATGTTGCAATCGTCAGTGACCAAGGTTGTAGTGATACACTTCGCGTGACGGTGTCCGTCGATCCATTGCCAACGCTCACAACACGCGCAGACACAACCATCTGCGGCGGGGGAACGATTGAACTTCTGGCAGTAACAGACGCACCGCAAGTGCGTTGGGAGCCTGCTGATCTA
>DATGWS010000073.1:0-5359 GCA_035299365.1 Candidatus Didemnitutus sp. | reverse complement strand
GGTCCAAAGTGACATCGTGATGACTGTGCGGTGAGGGGGCGGTATCTTCGTGCACTTCTGTGCACGGACTCAATATGACCGCCCCTCTCCACCTGTGCAAATGGCACCTTGTTTCGGTGCTCTGCACGCTCATTGCATTTTCACTAGCCGGGTGCGGATCGGGCCAGCCCGTACGCGTTCTGGCAGAGGGGGAAACCACGCTTTCGGCCTCAATCGGAGGTCCGATTGTACCATCAACTTCACCTGTTGGCATTGTACCCTATCTCACTGCAGGGACAGCATTTGGGGTTACGAATGATGTATCGGTCCACGGCAATCTTCATGTAATTATGTCGGCCTTTGCCGTCGGCGGTCTCGATCTCGGAGCCAGTGCCCGCCTCATTCATCAAGATGCCGCCATTCCGGAGCTCACTCTTAGCACACGACTTATTGGCTTTATGAAGTTCGGAGATCCTGTTTCTCCTCGGCTCTATCCCGATGTAGCACTTAATGCAAGCTGGGAAATTGCCTCCAGAACCTTGGCCTATGTTGGCACACACGGCACATTCCAATGGAAGCCGGGCGCATTCTATCTGAGCCCATTCATTGGTATTCAATTCCCAGTTTCGTCCGCGATCTGCATTCAGACTGAACTCATCTGGCAAGCTGCGAATCACGATACACGCATTGGAGTTTTTGAAGGGAGCTCTTCCATTGGTGGAATGGGTTCGTTCGGCGGATTTATTGCGGGAGTGATCACTATATGAGGAAACTCCTGCTAACACTTGCTGCCTCGCTGTTATTGGCCTCGTGCACAATGGACAGCTTTATGTTCAATGCAGAGCCCCTTACCGAATACCGTCTCAGTACAGCCGTCATCCCTGATACGAGCAGGGTTGAAGTTGCGATACAATCCGAGGGTGAGACGATCTATGGCTACTTCGTACGTCAGACCGATTCCCTTCGCGTGAAGCCACATCCAACGATCATCTACCACCATGGCAACCGCGACCACCTGCAACTCTATTGGGACCGAGTGGAGCTCCTTTATCAAGCAGGCTTCGACGTTTTCATCTACGACTACCGAGGATTTGGCAAAAGCACGGGAACGAGTTCAGAGCAGGGCCTAAAAGCTGACGCACGAGCAGTACTTACCTACGTCCTTGGTCGAAAAGACGTGGATTCTACGCAGATCGTCCACTATGGCTTTTCGCTAGGGGGCTTTCCCGCACTCTATTCTGCAACTGAGCTCCACGCTCCAAAGGCACTGATCACGGAAAGCATATTTGCATCAGGAGAAACGCTTGTTCAGAGTGGGACTCTTCTGAACGTGCCCGGTTCGTATCTCTTAGAGGGGGCATTTGACAACACCGTCCCAATGCAAAGGAGATCGTGTCCCGTTCTGCTCATTCATGGAACAAAAGACACGTTTATTAGTGTTGAATCAAATGGTCAACGGCTCTACGACCTAGCTCGGCAGCCAAAAACATTTGTTCGCATCGAGGGTGCAGACCATACCGATGTTCCAAACGTCTATGGAACGCAGAATTACATCGATCTCATCACAACCTTCATTAGAGGCAATTAATCGTGTTCACAGGATTGATCGAAGAAACGGGCACTGTTACATCGACTGTTGATCGTGCAAAAGGAAAACGCATCACTATTGCAGCATCGAGAACGTTGGACGACCTCGATATAGATCATAGCATCGCGGTGAATGGAGTCTGCCTAACGGTAGTAGAGCGTACGCCAAATACGTTTGAAGTAGATGTTGTTGAGGAAACACTGCGCAAGACTACCATCGGCAACCTTCATCCTGATTCTCCGGTAAATCTTGAACGGGCTGTGCGTCTCAATGATCGATTGGGCGGGCATATCGTCCAAGGCCATGTTGATACTACCGGAGTTGTGGATCTTATCCTACCCGGTGATGCCGGATGGGAGATGTGGATTCGATTTCCGTCCGAGTACCGCAAATGGCTCATTCCTGTTGGGTCCATATGTATCAACGGTGTTTCCCTCACAGTAGCAGAACTAGAAGCCGAACGATGCAAGGTTGCCATTATTCCGCACACATTGTCTGTTACAACCTTCAATACGTTGAATGAGAAAGACACCGTCAATCTTGAGTTCGACGTCCTTGCTAAATACATCGACAACATTGCCACGTATAGGATACCATGAACCGTCCCACAACCATTGGTGAGTTGAAAGCTGCGGGATATCTCTATGAGTCTGTGAAGGACGAGCTCCGTCGCAATGTGATCGACAGACTTCGCAAGAAACAGCCCATTTTTACCGGCATCATCGGTTTTGATGATACGGTGATACCGCAGATTGTGAATGCAATTCTCGCTAAGCACGACATACTTCTGCTTGGCTTACGGGGTCAGGCAAAGACGCGCATTGCCCGTCAACTCACAACCCTCCTCGATGAGTTCATTCCCGTTGTGAAGGGTTCCGAGATCAACGATCATCCACTACGCCCCGTCTCCTACTACGCCGTTCAACTCGTTGCAGAATATGGAGATGCTACACCCATCGAATGGCGTCCGCGCGACGAACGCTATGGAGAGAAGCTTGCCACGCCCGATGTGAGCGTAGCAGATCTCATCGGAGACATAGACCCCATCAAGGCCGCGTCACAGCGCCTGCATTATGCGCATGAGGGGGCCGTTCACTTCGGAATCATCCCACGATCTAACCGCGGCATCTTTGTTATCAACGAAGTACCCGATCTTCAGCCGCGTATTCAAGTGGCACTCTTCAACATTCTGCAAGAGCGCGACATTCAGATACGGGGCTTCAATGTTCGCATTCCAATGGACATTATGATGGTCTTCACGGCTAACCCCGAGGACTATACCAATCGCGGATCCATTGTAACGCCTCTTAAGGATCGTATTCAATCGCAGATTCTTACACACTATCCTCGCAGCATCGAAGATGGGATGGCTATCACCTCACAGGAATCGTGGGTCGATCGTACCGAGACGCCCGTTATTATCCCCACCTTCCTCCGTCAAGTGGTTGAGTCTGTTGCGATGATCGCCCGAACCAGCGAGTTCGTTGATCAAACAAGTGGTGTTAGCGCCCGCCTCACCATCTCCACCATGGAGAACATGGTCTCCAACGCAGAACGTCGCGCCTATGAGACCGGCGAAGTCATCGTTGCTCCGCGGTTGTGCGATCTTGCACAGGCACTCGCCGGAATCACGGGCAAGATCGAACTCGTTTTTGAGGGCGAAACAGAGGGGCCGCAAAAAGTAGCACGCGCCCTCATCGGCAAGGCCGTACGCGAAGTGTTCCGCCTATCTATGCCCGATCCCAATATTCGCAGGGCACGTAGAGGAACCGCAGAGGAACTGCCCGACCCCTATCAAGCGATCGTCCGCTGGTTCGAACAAGGTCACGTTGTCCACGTTGATGACCGCATGACCAACGAAGAATTCTACAACGCCCTTGTTGTGGTCCCAACTCTTGCCCAACTCGCGTCTACTGCATTCAATGTTGAAACGTCAGACATCATCCGCCTCTCAACTGCAATGGAGTTCATACTCGACGCCTTGCATCAACACTCCAAACTCGCCAAAGATGACAGTAGCATGCAGACAACGTACAAAGATCTTGTGGGGAGTATGTTTACGCCGCCAGTGATGTTGTCGGATGAAGACTAGTTACGAGTTACGAGTTACTAGTTACTAGTTACGAGCTACAAATTGTGTTTGCGTTTCGTTGATACAATGATTGAGGCAAGTAGCTTTTGGATCTCTGAGCCGGCATTAACGCAGGTAGTGGCTGTCTCGGAGTCAAAGATGTCGGGGCTCGATGAAAGCAATCCTAACCAGTAGAAGAATTCTGCCAGTTCCTTTTCTGCCACCTTCAGCTTGTGCAGAAAGTCCTTAGGAGTTTCGGCGAATTTGCTTTCGCGAATGTTTGCTCCAACCGACGACCCTGACCGATACAACTGATCGAGCGGCCTTCTCTCAACAACTTGCCCTGGAATTGTTTGCCGAACGAGCCTACGCACGTCTCGGGAGAATTCTATTGATCGGCAGTGAAGTGGACTTGATTCACATGCAACTCTCAGTATGTCTCGCTCTTGCTCCATACACGCACGTGCATTTCACGCATAAGAACGTGACATCCCCACTAGCAACCTACAACGATTAACTAGCATCGGCGTAACTAGTAACTGAGTAACTAGTAACTGAGCAACTACTCTTCAAATCCCGCCGGAACATACGTCCCTCGCGGCAACTGGCTGACACGCCACAGAACATGGGTTGCAAGTCTGGTGATGCCAACGAGGTCGGACATATTGATCTTGGACACGTCGTCGCCGGGTTTGTGGTAGTCTTTGTGTTCTCCGGTGAAGTAGAAGATCACTGGTATGCGTTTCATCGCAAAGGATGCTTGATCACTGCGGAAGAAATACTGTTCAATGTCGTAGACGAGGTTAAAGGGTTTGGAGAGTGACGCATTAGCTTCTTCGTTGATCTTCATTAGATCAGGGCAACGTTCATTGCCACCGATGGACAGTTTGTTGGCTTCGCATCTACCGATCATGTCCATGTTAGACATCGCAACACACTTCGATAAAGGAAGGGGCGAAGCACGCACGTAAGCTTTGGAGCCAAGAAGTCCCTTTTCTTCACCGGAAAATGCCACATAGACGATGCTTCGTGAAGGGCGCTGGGAGCTGGCAGCAAGAGCCTGAGCCGCTAGAAGGAGTCCGGTTGTACCTGAACCATTGTCATCAGCGCCATTATAGATCGAGTCTCCCTCTGCACTGGCCTTCCCCACACCAACGTGATCATAGTGTGCACCAAGAACAACGTATTCGTCTGGTGTTTCAGAGCCACGGAGCAGTCCTACAACATTTCGGACCTTTACGATCTCGTGTTCGAGAGCAATGCTGCATGAGAAACGAACGCCGGGAAACTCGCCTGATCTGGGATTCAATGTTGAGTCGATCGAGCGTGTGATAGAGACAACATTCGCCAATGAATCAAAGAGGAAGATGGCCGGACGTTCTCCGATATGAACCGACGGGATTCGCCGTGTGGTATCCGGCAATTGAAGGGGGCGAGATGCACGCGATAGATTGGGAAAAACTGAGGGCCATGGATAGCCCGACACGAATGGTTTGCGTGCGGTGCGCAACGCGTCGATCACGAGAAGGCCTACTGCCCCCTTTGAACGAGCGAGCTTCGCCTTTTCTCCGTTGGATGCGTGACGTGTGAATTGTTTGCCTCGGAATCGTGCCGTGTCTGCGTTGTCGGGTTCACCTCGCAACACAACGACCACAGCTCCCTTGACATCGATATCGGCGTAGTCGTCATACATATACTCTTTTGCCGTGATTCCATATCCG
>DATGWS010000072.1:0-4850 GCA_035299365.1 Candidatus Didemnitutus sp. | reverse complement strand
GTGGAGGTGATGCTGCTTGCGCCCGGTTTCAAGTGCGGAGACAGCGTAGGAGACCCGTGTATGATCTCAGTTCCCTCCGTTTCTGACTATGCTAGAGTGCAAATGGTGATGACCTTGACGAATAGCCAGTGGAATAACTATCTCACAGTGATCATGCCACCCGGCCACAACGAAGAGGTATTGATCAATGGCATCCTCATTGAAGATCTCTCCATCCAAAAGCACAGCAACAGCGAGTTTCGTTGGGCATCCGTTAAAGTCACACCGGGCATGCATACCGTAAGCTCTTCTAAACCGGTAGGTGTGTTTGTGCACGGGATCGGCTATTTGAACAATGCATACGATGCCTACGGGTATGGTGGGAGTACTGTGCTAAGGCGGTAATGGTGGCGATCAGGCTGTATCAAGAACGGGACGACAACCGCCTTTTGATCGAGAGACCCACCATCGTAATGAACGCACCGGAGACGGCACAAAGCATATCTCTATATCCGTCCCAGATATCACCCTGGAGCCCTACAAATGGATCATAGTCTTCAGCGGGCATGGTCCATGCCGTTGCAGCCTCCAGGAGTTCGTAGGCTGCGCTGTACGAGAGTATGAAGTCCACCGGGAGTATGATGAGCCACTTTCCCTGAAGATGCGAATAGCGTTTCAGTACTTCATGCAAAGGATATACCAGCAAGAGTCCGAAGAGAAAGTGCACAAGGCGATCATAGACGTTGGGTCGGGCAAAACCAAACACCTCCGACATCCACGCACCAAGCGGAACACTTGAATAGCTCATGTTTGCGCCCACTGCATGGAAACACATGAAGATTGCTATGAGCAGATACGAGAGATCTGATACCGGATAGCGCCGATAGGTGGCGACAAGTCCGCCCACAAAAACAAAGACCATGATGTTATCTAACCACCATTGGGGTCTCCAGGCAGGGTCTATGGCGAACCAGATCCAGACCAAGGCGTAGACAGATGTCACTATGGCCAAGAATGGGTTCTTTGTTATTGCATGAAGTGTTGAGGACGTAGCGGTGGTCATGACAACTCAGTGTTTATGACGTTGATCGGCAAAGATAGCGTCAGACTGATTCGATAGCATCCTGATTGTTAATGAACCTATGTTCCTTAGGCTAACTACGACATTGCACAGTGCCCTCCATCGCGTCTACCTTTGCTTGATGACAACACGCCAATGGCTTACGTTCGCCCTGTGTTGGTGCGCCGGACTAGCCTCCGGTTCCATCGCCACTCTGGTTCCTACCTTTCTCCCGTCTATCACTGCAACCTTGGCGCCAACCGCACCATTGGAGGAGACTGCGCAGATAGGAGCATTCCTGCAATCCGTCTTTCTTGTTGGTTGGGTTACGGGAGGTGTTGTCCTTGGACTGTTTGCGGACCTCCGCGGAAGACTCCCGGTTCTTGCAATAGCATTAAGTATCGCAGTTCTGGGCGCTGCTTCATTGCCACTAGCCCCCTCTCCGGCACTTGCCTACATCGTTCGGTTCATTACCGGGATCGGTGTCGGATCTACGATGGTGATATCAACAACACTTGGAGCGGAAGTACTGTCGCACGGGCGTCGTCCGGTCTTCATGGGGCTCCTTGCAAACTCCTACGCCTTTGGCATTGTCTTTCTTGGCGGGTTACAGTCCACCGATATGTTATGGAGTGATGCATCATTCGTGATGCTTTCATTTGCACTACTCGTCCCTGCCGTTGGGTCACTATCTACAAAGCCGGTGGCGACCACGATGCGCCACGAATCGGAGCCCACAGAAAGGCTTGCAAGTGCGCTCCGTCAATCACGTAGGGACCTCATCATCGGTTCGCTGTTGTTTGGATGCATGCTCATCACACTCTGGGCATCCTTCTCCTGGCTGCCTACGTGGGCAACAGCACTCTTCCCCGGTAGTGATTCAGGAGCTGGTTTGCGTGGCTCCATCATGGTATCACTAGGCATTGGTGGCATCGTTGGCAGCATTTTCTCGGGTGTCATTGCACGTCGCATCGGCCGGGTCAAGACGGTTGTGGTGTGTTATTCGGGCGCACTCATTGGCTGCCTCGCACTATACTCCTCTGCACCATCTACGCCAGGCACGATGATGTTTCTCGTATCGGCTCTGGCCGTATTCTTTGGCATGTGTCAGGGTATGATGGCATTCTACATCCCTGAGCTCTTTCCACCGCGTATACGAGCAACGAGTGTGGGAGTCTGCTTCAACGCCGGAAGACTCATCACGGCCGGCGCCGTGTTAAACGTGGGTTTTCTTGCCGTTACACTTGGCGGCTATCAAGAAGCACTGCTTGTTTTTACAGCGCCCCTTGCCATTGGACTTACCATCACGTGGTTTGCACGCGAACCACACCCTGCACTTCAATCACCAACGATCTAACCTATCATGGCCTTTGTTCCTGTTGACGCGTCTATACCCGGAATCCGTAGTCTCTTTGAGTTCCGTCCGGAGACCGGTGCTCCATTACGCAGACTTGCACACGCACTACTGCATGGGGAAAGCCCCCTTACAAAGGGCGAACGAGAGCTGATAGCGGCCTTCATTTCACATGGTAATCAGTGCACATTCTGCACGATGTCCCACGCGGCGGCAGCTAGACACCACTATGGCTCAGAAGCCGATGTTGTTGATGCCGTTGTCTATCGTGGTGATCATTCCGTTGTTAGCTCAAAACTGCAGGCATTGCTCGTTATCGCTGAAAAGGTTCGCAGGGGTGGTCGTATCGTCACCGATGAAGACGTTGCAGCTGCCCGCGCAGAAGGTGCCGTAGATAGAGATATCCATGATGCCGTTCTGATCTCTGCTGCCTTCTGCATGTTCAATCGTTACGTAGATGGGTTGCAGGCGCTTACACCTCGCGATCCAGACGCCTACATCGAAATGGGCAAGCGTATGGCCGAAGTTGGCTATGACGGAGGGCGGTGATATGCCACACATTGACATCCCATCCGGACTTCCTGGTATAACGGGGCTCCTTGAGAGCAGACTCGATACATCAGAACCAATCCGCGAGCTGACGCAGTTCATTCTTCGTGGTCCATCCTCACTCACTGAAGGAGAACGCGAACTCATCGCCTCTATCGTATGTGATGGCAATGAGTGCCAGTTCTGCACACGCGCACATACGACTACAGCAGCTCGCTACGTTGGGTCCATGGATCTCGTTCGTTCGATCATCGACAACCCGTTGGCAAGCCCCCTCCACCCTCGTATCTCCAGATTGCTCGTGATCGCAGCGGCCGTTCGAGCAAGTCCGCGTGGTGTATCGCAAGAGCTCATCGACGATGCACGTAGGGTAGGTGCTACGGATGTGGAGATCCACGATACGGTTTTGATCGCGGCATTATTCTGCATGTACAACAGATACGTGGATGGCTTAGCGTCTGTGTGTCCGGACGATGATACATACTTCGAAACACTGGCCGACAGACTTTCCACGCAGGGATATGTTCGAAAGGGGCTTGTCAATGCCACACATTGAGCTCCCCGAGGGCGCG
This sequence comes from Candidatus Didemnitutus sp., assembly GCA_035299365.1. GTDB lineage: Bacteria > Bacteroidota > Ignavibacteria > Kapaibacteriales > Kapaibacteriaceae > UBA10438. The sequence goes on along the minus strand of DATGWS010000072.1, from coordinate 1,336 downwards.
CCGGGAATCCGAGGTCCAATGATGTTGCGTCCGGACATCGCCGTTCACCTCAACGAACTTGCCAGCGTGTTGCTGCACGACGCACACTCTCTAACAAAGGGCGAACGAGAACTCATCGCCACCGCGGTATCGCGAGCAAACTCCTGTGTGTATTGCTCCACAGTGCATGGTGCCATCGCTGCCGCACATCTGAACAATGATGTTGCTCTGGTGGAAGCTGTTGCCACTGATCACACGAGCGCGAACATATCGCCCAAACTGAATGCACTAATCACACTGGCACTCCTCATCCGGGATTCCGGTTCGTCCGTCTCTCAGGAGGCAATTCAAAACGCACGTGATGTTGGGGCAACAAGTCTCGAGATCCACGATTCACTACTCATAGGGGCTTCGTTCTGCATGTTCAATCGCTACGTTGACGGACTCAATACCTATACACCTACCGATCCCAGCGTCTATGCAACCATGGGCAAGGAGCGTGCCGCGCAAGGATACAGGAAGATCCTATGGGCAGTGAAACTGGTGATCATGACCATTCTTACAAGCACGTCGCTCGTGGCAGGAACCGGTACGATTATTGGCACAGTAAGACTTTCCGATTCAAAGGAACCGGCACGCAACGTACGCGTGAACAACGTTGAAGCAAAACGCACAGCATATACGAACAGCAAGGGCATGTTTGTCTTAAAGAACCTTGCACCGGGGAAACACACTCTTTCATTTAAGGGGCTTGAGATCCTTGACACGACGATCGCCGACATCGAGGTAAAGGATAATGACACTACACGAATAGAAGCAACGATTGAGCGTGGGGAGATCTCAGCCAACGAAGTAGTGGTCTATAGTGCTAGCAAGCGTATGGAGAAGATCACCGAAACACCCTCAGCAGTAACAGCCGTAACGGAGGCAGACATTCAACGTCTTTCTCGTGGCAATCAGCTTGGCAAGGCACTCGAGGGATTGAACGGTGTAGACATCGTTCAGAACGGTGCTACAGATTTCAACGTAAACACGCGTGGATTTAACAACAGTACTAATCGCAGACTTCTGGTACTTGTAGACGGACGTGATGTTTCGTTGCAACAGATTGGAGCCGTTGAGTGGAATTCCTTTGCGAGTTCGCTAGGAGACTTCCGTAGTATAGAACTTGTTCGTGGACCGGCTGCGGCACTATATGGTGCAAATGCCTTCAATGGTGTTTTGAACATGACCACGCTCTCGCCGCGCGAGGCACTGGGAACGAAGGTCTCGTTGCTTGCGGGCGACTATAAAACGCTACGCGGAGACGTCCGCCATGCAGGCACACTTGGCGACCTTGCCTATAAGGTTACCATCG
>DATGWS010000071.1:0-1924 GCA_035299365.1 Candidatus Didemnitutus sp. | reverse complement strand
GATCTCATCATACACGTAATTATCTGCCGGCTGACCTTCGAGATCGTTTGGATGGGCGGTGGCTGTGGTGCAAGCGTCTGTTATGTGACGCAATCGATTCGTTTTCTTTGGATTGGTTTGGAGAGTGTATGTCAGGTTATCAAACTGGGTTCCTGCAGCATCACTGCGACGAAGCTCCTTGATGTTCCCGTTGCCATCGTACTTGTACTCTGAGCCCCAGTAGAGTCCGCCGGGCTGTGTCCAGGCCGTGGACGGACGGTCATAATACACATCCGATCGAATGCGATTGAGGATGTCGTATTGATACCGCGCTCCAAGTGATGAAGGGGGCGTCGTGCCTCCGCCAACAATGCGACTGTTCCATGCCCACCCGGCGATGTTGCCGTTGTAGAGTGGATAGGTGCGCAGCGCATTATCGCTGGCATCGTTCGTGTGCGGGGAGTTCGCAGCAGCAACAAAGTCGTTAGTGTGGTAATGAAGCATCATACCGAATGCATCACTAGCGAAGGTGCGGTTGGTTCCTTCTGCGGAGTGACCATCCTTGCCTGGATCTTTTTGAGTTGAGAGACTTGGAAGGTTGATACCCTTGAGCCAGCCGGTGATGGTGTAGGTATAGTCTAGACCTTGAACAGAGTCCTGGCCAAGTTCTACACGCTCAAGAAGGCCCACTCTGTCATACGAATACCGCGCGTCCTCATCCCATATTGTGCCGTCGAGGGAGGACTTAGAGGATGTTACCTTACCGTCATGGTCGTAGGTAAACTCACGGAGCACTTGATCGAAACGGCCACGTTGTTGGCGGACGCCAGCTACACGACCCGATAAGAGATCATAGTCGTATTGAATGAGGACGCCGTGCCGCGGCGTGCCGCCATCGAGCCCCGGCAGATCCTGCATGATCCACTCAACATTGCCGTGTTCGTCATAGGAGAATCTGGTGATCACCCTATCGTCTATTGTTGTGCTACTACCATCTTCATCCGTTACGGTCTCGCTCACACGGTTAACAAGATTCCTCTGTTCCAGCGAACTCCACGGTCCAGGGGTACCTGTGCTTGGATCAGAATACAAGGTGGTTGTTAGCCACGTGCCGCTCCCTGAAGACCTAAGCAATTCCCCCAAGGTTGAAAGGACGTCGTCAGGTGACGATAACAGCGTTCTTTCGCCAACCTCGATCACTCTTCCGAGGTCATCATAGTGCGAATATGAATACACATCCGCCTGAGCTTGCTTGGCGTTCTGTGAAAATCGGATCATACCAAGTTCGTTGTACCAGTAGTTCGTGATACCACCGTCTGGCGTTTCGCTCTTGACCATCTGACCAAGTGTGTTGTAGGCATACTTCGTCACAAAATCATGCTCAGGGCATGTTTCGCGACCTTGACTCTCGGTAAGGAAGTTCACTCCTTCAGGTGGCACGGTCTTAACGAGGAGTCCGGCACGGTCATAGTAGTAGAGTGTGTAGTGACCGATCTGCTCTTTTCTCTCTGCCGTAAACGCATCTGCAACGCTATCTGGGGTGAAGCAAGCGTTGTAATACGAGATCTCGATACTGCGAAGCATTTCGTCGAGACATGGCCCGTTCAACTGCGTTTCGAAACTCTCGATCACACGCTGCATTTCTTCAACGGCGCATGTTGAAGGCTTCACATAGGAGGTAACCGGAATTGTGTCTGACAACACCCAGCGGAAACACAGGTTTGCACATTGTACATTTCCACAAGGCGCGCAAATGCGTGCCGTATTACATGAGTCGGCAGCGCTGCGCTGGGGGCACGTGAAGTCGAGGCACGGGAACGTGACTTCCATGTCACCGACGTAATGTTCGTCATTAAAGTAGTCGCCTTCAAATCGAAGTTGAAGGCGAGGCTCCATACCTTGGCCAAACTTCAGAACGCCCTTCCAGATTTCGCGCAGAAGCGAG
>DATGWS010000070.1:0-1924 GCA_035299365.1 Candidatus Didemnitutus sp. | reverse complement strand
GATCTCATCATACACGTAATTATCTGCCGGCTGACCTTCGAGATCGTTTGGATGGGCGGTGGCTGTGGTGCAAGCGTCTGTTATGTGACGCAATCGATTCGTTTTCTTTGGATTGGTTTGGAGAGTGTATGTCAGGTTATCGAATTGGGTTCCTGCAGCATCACTTCGACGAAGCTCCTTGATGTTCCCGTTGCCATCATACTTGTACTCTGAGCCCCAATAGAGTCCGCCGGGTTGTGTCCAAGTTGTGGATGGACGATCATAGTACACATCCGAGCGAATGCGATTGAGGATGTCGTATTGATACCGCGCTCCAAGTGATGAAGGGGGCGTAGTGCCGCCTCCAACAGCGCGACTGTTCCATGCCCACCCGGCGATGTTGCCGTTGTAGAGTGGATAGGTGCGCAGCGCATTATCGCTGGCATCGTTTTTGTGCGGTGAATCAGTACCAGCAACAAAGTCGTTATCGTGGTAATGAAGCATCATACCGAAGGCATCCCGAGCAACGGTGCGGTTGGTTCCTTCTGAGAATTGACCATCCTTGCCTGGATCTTTTTGAGTTGAGAGACTTGGTAGGTTGATACCCTTGAGCCAGCCGGTGATGGTGTAGGTATAGTCTAGACCTTGAACAGAGTCCTGGCCAAGCTCTACACGCTCAAGTAGGCCCACTCTGTCATACGAATACCGCGCGTCCTCATCCCATATTGTGCCGTCGAGGGAGGACTTAGAGGATGTTACCTTACCGTCATGATCATAGGTAAACTCGCGGAGCACTTGATCGAATCGGCCACGTTGCTGCCGGACGCCAGCTACACGACCCGATAAGAGATCATAATCGTATTGTATGAGGACGCCGTGCCGCGGCGTGCCGCCATCGAGCCCCGGCAGATCCTGCATGATCCACTCAACATTGCCGTGTTCGTCATAAGAGAACCTGGTGATCACCCTGTCGTCTGTTGTTGCGCTGCTACCATCTTCATCCGTTACGGTCTCGCTCACACGGTTAACGAGATTCCTCTGCTCTAGCGAACTCCACGGTCCCGGAGTACCTGTGCTTGGATCAGAATACAATGTCGTAGTTAGCCAAGTTCCGCTGTTGGATGACTTGAGGAGTTCCGCTGCATTCGTGAGTACATTGTCTGGCGTTGATGCTAATGTTCTTTCGCCAACCTCGATCACTCTTCCGAGGTCATCATAGTGCGAATACGAAAACACATTTGCCTGCGCTTGCTTGGCATTCTGTGAGAATCGGAGCATTCCTAAGGCGTTGTACCAGTAGTTCGTGATTCCACCGTCTGGCGTTTCACTCTTGACCATTTGCCCAAGTGTGTTGTAGGCATACTTCGTCACAAAATCATGCTCAGGGCACGTTTCGCGACCTTGACTGTTCGTAAGGAAGTTCACTCCTTCAGGTGGCACGGTCTTAACGAGGAGGCCGGAACGGTCATAGTAGTACAGCGTGTAGTGACCGATCTGCTCGTTTCTCTCTGCCGTAAACGCATCTGCAACGCTATCGGGCGTGAAGCACGAGTTGTAATACGAGATCTCGATGTTGCGAAGCATTTCGTCGAGACATGGCCCGTTCAATTGCGATTCAAAACTCTCGATCACACGCTGCATTTCCTCAACGGCGCACGTTGAAGGCTTTACATAAGATGTTACCGGAATTGTGTCTGACAACACCCAACGGAAGCATAGATTCGCACATTGCACGGTTCCACACGGAGCGCAAATGCGTGCCGTGTTGCATGAGTCGGCGGTGCTACGCTGTGGACATGTGAAATCGAGGCACGGGAACGTGACTTCCATGTCACCGACGTAATGTTCGTCATTAAAGTAGTCGCCTTCAAATCGAAGTTGAAGGCGAGGCTCCATACCTTGGCCAAACTTCAGAACGCCCTTCCAGATTTCGCGCAGAAGCGAG
>DATGWS010000069.1:0-7056 GCA_035299365.1 Candidatus Didemnitutus sp. | reverse complement strand
CGTTCATTGCGAAGAGGATAGGTTCTGCGCAATTCATCAAAGGTTGCGGGAGTGATCCGCGCATGATGATCATACGGCGCTACTACAACTGGTTCGATGGTGACAAGGGGCTTCTGGTCTGCAATCTGCTCTTCGGTTAGTTCCACCTCGTCGCGTATTCGAACGGGGTGACCAACAAATGCTTCGTAGATCATCAACGCACCGTTCTCCTTGGCCTGTACAGTGTATCCCGCCACATGTGGAGTGCAATGCGTGATACGCTCCGTAACATAGGGGTCAACATTGGGTTCGTTCGCAAACACGTCGAGCACGGCTCGCAACGTACCTGCTGCAACGAGGTCTGCAAGAGCATGTTCATCCAAGATGCCGCCACGTGAAGTATTCACAACCAAGGTCCCGGGCTTGCAAGCTTTGAGGATGCCAGCCGTGATGAGATCGCGTGTAGGGAACGCCCCGTCATCAGTAAGTGGTACGTGGAATGAAATAGCGTCGGCCCTTGCTGCCAGTTCTTCCAAGGAGACAACAGTTGCCCATTTGGGGAATACTGTTCCGGCACTCTGCAGAGGAGGATCATTCACAAGGACGTTGTATCCTAACGAACGCGCATAACGCGCAAGCAGAGAGCCAACATGTCCAAAGCCAACGATACCTACCGTTGCCCCGCGTGGAATCTTGTGCTCTTCAAATGCATCAAAAACGTACTCCGCAACGGCATTGGCATTGCAGCCGGGTGCGAATGCAAAACGAATATTGCGCGAGTCGAGATATTCCGTGTCGATGTGATCGATGCCTGCGGTTGCTGAGCCTACAAAGGCAACGTCTGTGCCCGCCAAGAGTTTGGCGTCAACAGATGTTACGGAGCGAACAAAGATCGCCGTGGTGCGCGATCTGCGAAGTTGTTCGCGTGTGAGTGCTCTTCCGTCGAACCGCGACACCCCGTCAGTGAGTGAGAGTATCTCAGCGAGGTGCGGAATCTGGTCGTCAATAAAGAGCATGTGGGTTCGCTTTCGCTACGGAGCGATGAGAAATGGAGTGGTTCGTGACTGACCTCGCGCCGAGACGGATAGGGTGTAGACACCCTTTGACGCCTGACCCAAGAAGGACATAATAGGGATAGAAACTGACGTGCCGTTGTGTTCGCCGTTATAGAGGAGTCTGCCAAGCGCATCATGAACGGAGATCTGATGTGTTGAGCCATCCGTGAGCGAGATGTTCAGAACATCTCGCACGGGTTGAGGTGCGAGCGCAAAACGTGGGCCTGGCTCGTCCTCTTCGACGCTAACAGGCACGAGCTTTATCGAGAAGGAAGCATCACGGAACGCATCGGTAAGCAATACAACGTCTATCACTGATCCAACGGCGACGGGAGTTGTAAGCGTGAATCGAAACAGGTGGACCTCATCTGGGGCAATCCTGACCGGGTACTCACTCGCAATTGCGTTAGCGGTGCCAGAAGGGCTGAAGAGTGCGGAGGTTACCGTAACAGTGTCGAGTCCGATATTGCGCACCGAACACTGCACTGTATTGCCTGCCGAAACCATGAATGTATCCTGAGTAGCCTTTACGTAGCCCTTCTTCGGAAGGCCAATAAGCGTGGCGTGCTGAGAGTGTTCTGCTTCGCCTGGGTTGGCATAGTAGACGGTAGCCGTAGCTACGTACGGGAAGTCTGTCTGAGGTGTGTATTGCACGCGGAAGAGGTAACAATCTGTTCCTTCCGTCGACGCCCCGTCCTGCCAAAAACGAGCCTCAAAAATGTTGCCCGGATTGGTGAGGAAGCGAGTGTAGAAGACTGGCGTACCGCCATCATTGCAGAATTCTACTGCGGATTTTACGGTGTCTCCGGCATCGGCGCGATAGAAGATGGTATCGAGTGGAGCGCGGACCTTGGGGTCTTCATACTCCCAAACCGGGAGAAGCTCCACGATCACATCGTGATCTGGCTTTGGAAAGGGGGCGATGTTTTTTGCATCATAGTTACCGGTGCACACAAAGAGTCTGCCGTCGCTCATCACAAGCACATCACGCAGCCGCCCATAGCGGAACATCAACATATGCTTATCGCCAACGATCCTTGATTGGTCCTCTGAGAGATCAAAGGCCATCATTCGGGATGCTTTAAGGAAGACGCCGAGCAGCTTCCCGGTCAACGCCGGATACCGTGTGTGGGGGTAATACTCAAGACCGGATGGTGCGTAGGTTAACTGCGTACCGCTCGACCATACAGGCTCAATAACATTGTTAGCTGTACAGAACTCAATCTCGGCCGGAAGGTCGCATTTCCCTTCGATCTTTGGCCAACCATAATTAGCCCCCTTCACAATGAGATTGATCTCATCTTCGATCTTGTCACCATGTTCTGATGCAAAGATGTTTCCGTTAGGAAGTTGGCACATACCCTGTGGATTGCGGTGGCCTATGGACCAGATTCTGCTTCCGGGGAATGGGTTGTCTGCCGGAATCGAACCATCGAGGTTGATGCGGATGGTCTTGCCGATTTCTGATGTGAGGCTGAACGTGCTGTCGGGAGCCGGCTGGTCTCCGTTTGTGAACATCAATGTGGTGTCAGGCAGAATAACGAGTCTGCATCCTTGATGCCATTGTTGCGCAGGCTTGAGTTCGTAGATGTTGGTGATGTCTACGATCTTCGACCCATTGAATCGTCCGCGCAGCACACGTTTTATCCACGTGTCGTTATCCTTAAAGGCGTAGGCAGCATACACATATGGATGCTCGGAAAAATTCGGATGGAGTACCATGCCGAGGAGCCCAATCTCTACGCTGTTGGCTACAGAACCACGGAAATCAAGGATCGTATCTTTTTCCTTCGTGTCCGGATGGATCCTGCTAATAAGGCCAACACGTTCAGTGAACCAGATCTTTCCATCGGGTCCCTCAAGAAGATCCCATGGGATGTTCAAATGATCGGCCACCGGACGAGCCGTAAAATCTACCTGCCCCTTCGTTACAACGGAACAGAGGATGATGGCGATAACTATCAGATATGAACGCACCGAAGGATCCTTGGTAAACTACATCGTTGCGCCAAAGATACGGGGTTACGAATCGGTAAAACAGAGGCTCGGTTATTTGGTAGGGGGCAGGCCAAACGAGATACGGACACCCTCTACGGTCCAGCGTGCCCGTATGGTAATTGATGCTGGGGATGGCCACCATTCTTCACTAACGGAATACGGTGTGTGATCTCCATGATCGTACACGCCGTTAGCATTTCGATCGAGGAACACATCAACCTTGTATTCGCCTGGTGGAAGCGAGGTAACGGTGAATGGTTGTCCAACAGAAACAGCCTGTGAGTGTACTACCGTCCTGGCTGTTGTGAGAAATCGGACGGTAAGTTGAACATCCTTGGGTGCAAGGTTAAATGTGTCTACGAGCAGTCCGTTGATGCTCCCTGGCTCTGACCTACGTTCTTCGGTAGAGATCCAGTGTGTAAGGAGCGAATCGTTTAAGCGGGACCCGGTGAACGACCGTACATCGATGAAGGTGATCGAAGTGCGATACCACGTACGCACGCTCCGTGGACTCTTGGGGCGCAACACCAACCGAGTAGGGTCGCTCCACGTTGCCGTTACCGGCATTGCTCCGTTCGGTGCTTCGTGCCACACAGTGATACGTGCATTAGCCGTATCCACGGCGTCAGAGAACTGGATCACTACAGTTGAGTCAACACGAACCGATCTCGTGCTATCGGTAGGAGTAACGCTCAGGATCTTTAACGACGTCGTGTCTGGGTTATTCACCCCGCGGAAGGAAGATCGCCCAACTGTATCTGGTGATAGGACGCCATTGAGGTCCACGATGCTCCTTGGTGCGCTTCGCACTTCGTACCGAGACGTATCCATGTCTCGTCCGAGGCGGAGCAATACCTTTTCCTGTGATCCACTCTCCGGCCAAATGGCAACGATTGGCAGTGTAGGATCTGTTGCAGAGGAAAGCGATAGGGCGTTGTGCCAGCTCTTGACAGGCACTACGGACTCCGAGAACTGCACACTAACAAGTCGCGCATTCAACGCACGCGCACGTGCTATCAGTGGCTGATCTCGGTCGATAGCCTTCCCCAACAATAGCGTAAGGGGCTTTGCAGACCCATTCGTTAGCTGAACGTCTGCCGGTGCGTTCACAAAGTCTTCTATGTTCTCCAAAAGACCATTGCGATTCTCGTCACGTGCGGCCACAATACGGTAGAGGCCGTCCGGGAGCCCCTTTACAGAGAATACTCCAGAAGAACCTATGGGGAGTCGAAACTTTGGGACAACGGTTCGTGGACTGAACGTAGGCCGTAATGTGTCTGCACGTTGATAACAGAAGATCACCACATTGGCGAGAGATTGGCCAACCACCGTACCGGAGATACTTCCGGAGTCTATCTGGTCTCCTGTTGAAAAGACCATCGTGTACGACTCGCTTGGCTTGTTACCTCTGAGATCTGACCATTCTGTTCCCAGTGTAACGGTGTACGTAGTATTTGTATCAAGGGGCTCCTCAAACGTAATCTCGAGCTCATCCCCGCCATAGGTGGTAGAGAAACGAGCATTCGGCAAAACGGTGATAGCGTTGCGGACGGAACGATCTACGTAGTCGTCGAACTCAAAGGTGATTGTTCTCTCCTTCATAGACGTGGTACCACTTGGAGGCGTCATTGTGGTAAGCACGGCTGGCTCCGAGTCCTTTGGACCACCCGTGGGCGCAACCTTCATTGCACAGCCTGCCATCAATAGGCAGGTAGCAATGGTTGAAAGAGCAGTAGCAGTTGAACGCAAGAACAGGGGCATTCCACAAAACTAGTCCGTAGTGCCGTAGTTTTGGTGAAATGAAACAATCAGAACCGCGGATACTAACGCAAGTAAAACATGCGTGGGATTTATTCTACGACTTCGTTGACATCACAGACCGACGTCACATCTTCCTCCTATCGTCCGGAATTGCCTTCAATCTGCTGTTGTGTACAATTCCGCTGCTGATCCTCATTCTCTCCGTTGTCTCCGGTGTGATCGATGAGGATCTCACAAAGTCTTCGGTTCAGAACTTCCTCGTGAACTTCTTGCCACAGAACACACAAGCCACTGACTTGATCGGTGTAATTGTAAAGGAACTTGGATCGGTATTCAATGCTCGAACGGTAGCTGGCTGGATAGCCGGTATTACGCTTCTCTGGCTGGCCTCAACCCTCTTTAGTTCCTTGCGGACAGGGCTGAATGCGATCTTCCACATTCCAACGCCGAAGTTCTTTGTGATCTATCGGCTGAAGGACATGCTCCTCACAATCATCACTACGATCCTCATTCTGGTCGTAACGTTGATGAGCCCCCTACTGACATTTGCCGAGACGTATTGGACCGGCATTCTTCCTGAATTGCGAGAGAGTCTCCTCTTTGGACTCACGGTCCGCGTGGCATCGCTGGTAGCAACCACCATCGTTTTCTTCCTTTTGTATCGACTTGTACCGAACAAGAAGTTGCCGTGGCCCGTGGTTCTCATCAGCACAGGAGCTGCGGTTGTCCTGTGGGAGTTCGCTCGGGTCCTGTTCTCGTGGTATGTAAATAGCGCCTCTGACTTTGGAAAGTTCTATGGCGGATATGTGGCACTTGCCTCATTTGCGCTATGGCTTTACTACTCGGCCTTTGTCTTTCTGTTGGCGGCAGAACTAGGGCAATACATCCATACGTTGCGAACGCAAAAAGTGAAACCAACTCCTTAAAATCGGAGTAGGTGGTCCCACGTCACGAATAGATCCCATGTGGCGGTTACATCGCGCAGGCAATACTCAGCAATGATATCGTGCTTGCCCTGGTGGTAGAGCTCTCCAACCATCGAACCGTCAACGCCCTCTGCCTTTGGAGATGTGATGCCAAAGGACTTTGCATAGAAGTCGAAATTGAATCTCCTCGTTGCTCCACTACCGGACCCTTGGAAGAACGTAAGCCTGTCTAGCAGATCAATGTGTCCGCTATAGTTGAACCGTGTCCCATCCATTAGATTCTTCGTTGGACGTATGCCGAGAACAGCGCTGCGCAGCATCAACCACGGAGCATCAAAATTCCGTCCATTGAATGAAACCAGAGTGATTCCACGATGATGATTGAGAAGTTTCCAGAAGTTCTCCAACATCATGCGTTCGCTGCTGAGGTACCATGTTGAACCTGATGGGAGTTCTTCATGGCGAGATGGAGCCCCTTCTTCCATTGACGGATCAACGGAATACGCAACTCTCTTTGCCTGCCATTCATCACCAACGCGCGTCATCATCTGCATGCCAATGCAGACTATCCTTCCTGTGAGGGGGCTGAGTGCAAACTCGCCGATCTTCTTCTCGCGCTCTTCCTCAGTAGATGCACCGCGAAGCAGATATTCGATCTGTACGTCATCGAAACTCTCTGCTGAATGCCCAACTGTTTCGAGGTCAAAGACAAGGTAGGACGGATCCATGGTTGTTACCGCGTAAGGGGAATGAATTCAGTTCTACGATTCTGCGCTCTTCCGTCTTCTGTGTCATTCGAAGCTACAGGTTCCGCGTCTCCATACCCTTTCACAGAGATACGATCCGCCTTGATTCCACCACGCACGATCGCATCTCGGACGGCTTCTGCACGCTTCTGAGAGAGCTTTTTGTTGAAGTCGGGGTCCGATGTGCTGTTCGTGTTGTCCGTGTGTCCACGCACTTCGATGGTCATCGATTGTAGCGCTTTCATCATTGTTACGATGTTATTGATCGCCACAGATGACGAGGCATCGAGTGTTGTTTTACCGTGATCGAAATTCACATTCAAGAGTGCGATAGCACCCACGTCTGGCGTGTTGTCGTACCTGAAGTTCGATGAAGCAGTGTCTTTGCCCCAGCAGAGTTTGAGCTTCACATCGTGCGAACCATAATCTTGAACGGGATATTCAATCACGTAGCTATTCTTGAGTCTACGATAGACATCTTCAAACATTGGTCGGAATTCGGCTGTACCGTAGATGTGTGTGTACGACCCACCGGTGCTGCGCGCGATGTCTTCCATGTATCCCTCGTTAATACCGCTACCGAAGTCAACT
>DATGWS010000068.1:0-1985 GCA_035299365.1 Candidatus Didemnitutus sp. | reverse complement strand
TTCTTGCGGATAAAACCTCAGATTCTCAAGTAGCACCACGTCGCCGGGCTTTGCAGCTGCAACAGTTGTTGCTGCCGCTTCACCAATGCAATCCTCTGCAAAAAGAACGGTTGTTCCATCGGGCTGGAGGAGCTGTGACAGACGCTCAGCAACCGGACCAAGCGAGTACTTCATCTTGCGCTCGCCCTTCGGACGGCCAAGGTGCGACATCACAACAGCGATACCGCCGCCTTTTACGATTGTTCGGATGGTGGCCAGAGATTCACGTATGCGATTATCATCCGTGATCTCCCCGGCTTCGTCCTGCGGCACGTTGAAATCTACGCGCGTAAGTACTCGCTTTCCAGAAACGTCTACATCTGCTATGCTGGCGATCACGCACTCACCCGGAGCAGGAGATCAACGATGCGGTTAGAATAGCCCCATTCATTATCATACCAACCTACGATCTTTACGGTGTTGCCAAAGGACATCGTGCTGAGCGAGTCAAAGATGCAGGAGTGAGGATTACCCACGATATCACTGGATACAATTGGATCCGTGCAATACTCGAGGTAATCTTTGAGTGGGCCTTCTGTGGCCGCGGCCTTGAATGCGGCGTTGATCTCGTCCTTTGTTGCCGGTTTGGAGAGTACAGCAGTGAAGTCTGTAACTGATCCGTCAGGAACTGGTACGCGGAATGCAAGACCATCGAGTTTACCCTTCATCGATGGAATCACCTCACTCACGGCCTTTGCTGCCCCGGTTGTCGTAGGGATAATGTTTACAGCTGCTGCACGTGCACGTCGCAGATCCTTGTGTGGTAGGTCAAGTATGTTCTGATCGTTGGTGTAGGCATGAACCGTTGTCATGTAGCCATGTTCGATGCCAAATGCGTCATTGAGGATCTTCACCATCGGCGCAAGGCAGTTCGTGGTGCACGAAGCGTTGGAGAGAACGTTCATGTCCGACGTGAGTTCATCGTCGTTCACACCAAGAACGATCGTACCATCAAGCTTGTCCTTTGCCGGTGCAGTAAGTACAACCTTACGTGCATGGGCTAGGTGTTTTGTGAGTGCCTCTTTTGACGTGAAGACACCGGTTGATTCGATCACGACATCAAGCCCCTTCCATGGAAGATTCTCGATCTGCTTTTCTGCGGAGATGGCAATACGTGCACCATCAACAATGATGGCCGAGCCGTCCACCTCTACCGTACCAGTAAAACGACCGTGTGCTGAATCATACTTCAGCAGGTGAGCTAATGTTGTTGCGTCCGTTAGGTCATTGATGCCAACGATCTCTACATCGAGTCCACGTTGTTTGATTGCGCGAAAGACAAGGCGTCCGATGCGTCCGAAACCGTTGATCGCGATCTTGATGGCCATTAGTGTATCCGTTCAAAGGAAAGTGAGAAGGAATCGTGGGCGCAAAAATACCATGAATGCGCCGAACGGCTGTGATGCCTTAAGTCTTCTTCACCTTTGCGGGGTTCTTCTCTACGAAATCCTTCCACGCCTGACGCTTGGAGGTAGCTCCCCCACGTTTGAGGGCAGGGGGCGGTCCACCATTCACAGCGTGACAAATGGCTACAGCAAGCGCATCCGTGGCATCAAAAAACTCATGCGTTTCTTCGATAGAAAGAATGGCCTTTACCATGTGCTGAACTTGGTCTTTTGGCGCAGCTCCACGTCCGGTGACGCTGCGTTTGACCTGCATAGGTGTGTATTCGATCGGGTCATGTCCGGCTTGTGCGCAGGCTAACATTGCCACGCCGCGTGCATGGGCTAGTTGGACGATGGAAAGGACGTTCTTGGCATAGAAGACCTTCTCCATGGAACACACGTCGGGCGACGTACGCGCAAGAACTGCGGTGAGACGGTCATGGATCTCACGCAACCGTGCGGGAAAGGATGTTGTCCTGCGTTTTACGGCAACAACGCCGTACTCCACGAGGACCATGTTCGACCCTTCAACGTCGATCACGCCGTACCCACAGACCACGG
>DATGWS010000067.1:0-4022 GCA_035299365.1 Candidatus Didemnitutus sp. | reverse complement strand
GTTATACTTTTCCCGCTTTGTACGGTAGATGAAATCGTCGAGGTCTTTGCGTTGTGTAGGGCGGTTTGTTGGAACAACAACAACATCAAGTTTGTAGATCTGCCAAAACTCACCAGCTTCCGTCTCTGCAGTACCAGTCATGCCGGCAAGCTTATGATAGAGTCGGAAATAGTTCTGCAACGTTACCGTGGCAAACGTCTGGGTGTCTTGCTCAACAAAAACGCCTTCCTTGGCCTCTATAGCCTGGTGCAATCCGTCGGAATATCGACGTCCCTCAAGGATACGGCCCGTGAACTCGTCCACGATCTTAATCTTACCGTCTTGGACAACGTATTCATCGTCGCGTACATAGAGCGTGTACGCACGCAGCATTTGGTTTACGATGTGAATCCGATCTGAGCGTTCAGAAAACACACGCATGAGTTCGTCACGGCGCAGAGTTTTCTCGTCCGCGGCGATCGTAGAATCACCTTCAAGAGCAGACATTTGCGTGGCGATGTCCGGGATCACGAACATCTCCGCGTCTTCCTGCGCTGTGCTAAGGAGCTCTCGCCCCTTATCTGAAAGATCGATCTGGTGATTCTTTTCGTCGACCACGAAGTAAAGTTCTTGGTCGATGATGTTCATGCGCTGACCCTGATCCTTCAGGTAGTCAAGCTCCGATTCCTTCATGAGCTTGAGATTATCGGGATCCTGCAACATCTTCATCAACTTGCTCTGCTTGGGCATGCCACGATGCGCACGAAGGAGAGCAACGCCTGCCTTTGCACGATCTTCTTTAGCGGAGGACTGGAGGAGTCGCTCAGCATCGGCAACAATGGAGTTCGCAAGACGTGCTTGGGCATCAACGAGGCGCTGAATGCGGGGCTTCATTTCTCCAAAGGCGGCTTCGGTGGAGCCGGCAGTTACAGGTCCGGAGATGATAAGGGGCGTACGTGCCTCGTCCACCAGCACCGAATCCACCTCATCAACGATGGCAAACCAGTGACCACGTTGTACCATGTCATTGGCATCCGTGACCATGTTGTCGCGGAGGTAATCAAAGCCAAACTCGTTATTCGTGCCCCAAGTGATGTCAGCCGAATACTGGTCGTGACGTTGATCTGGACGCATTTCCGATTGGATACATCCGGTAGTAACACCAAGCATGTCAAAGATCGGGCGCATCCATTCACGGTCGCGCTTTGCCAAATAGTCATTCACCGTCACTAGGTGCACACCACGTCCGGCAAGTGCATTGAGATACATCGGAAGAGTGGAGACAAGGGTCTTGCCTTCACCCGTGCTCATTTCCGCAATCTTCCCTTGGTGTAGGACCATGCCCCCGATGAGCTGCACGTCATAGGGAACCATGTCCCACGTGTTCTCATTTCCAACAACCATGTACTTGTGGCCAACAAGTCGGCGGCACGCATCCTTTACAGCGGCAAATGCCTCTGGAAGAAGCCCATCAAGAGTGGCCTGTACCGTCTCAAATTGTTCTCGCTCATTAGCTGAAAGGCGAGCATAGAGATCCGAGCGCTCCGCATGTTCAATAGTGGCATCAGTACGCAAGCGTTCACGGATGGCATCGGCCTCTTCGATAAGACCCTTCACTGCGTCCTGTACCCGCTCGCGGAACTCTACCGTCTTGTCACGGAGTTCATCATCGGTAAGTGATGCATACGTTGCATAGATGCGGTTGATCTCATCAACGATCGGACGTAATGCTTTCACGTCTTTTTCGTGTTTCGAGCCACCAAGGATCGACTGTAGGAACTTGAGCATGGGTGTGCGGTTATTGGTAACGATGCGCAATTGACGCGTGTCGTTAGCGTTTGGTGCCAACGATACGGTCGAAGCCTGCAAAATTACTCGTTAATTTGGTGGCACCCCAAACCACGATGCAGAAAGACCATATATGTCTGACCCTTTGCCCGACCTCTTTGTCTATTCACCCGAGAACTTGATCGCACAGGCGGACGCTGCTCCGGATAGGCTCGGCTATAAGTTGGTGCGCTTCTATGTTGACGAAAAGGGGCTCCTTGCCAAGTCTATAACAGACACGTTGGGCACATTCTACCTCTCACCCTCCGGCGGAACGTTGAGAGATACGGAGCTGAATATCGTTCTCTATAGTGCCAAGTTCGACATTTACAAGGGTCTTGGACGGCCGTCATGATATACCTCGACAACAGTGCAACCACACGTATCGATGAAGAAGTTCTTGATGCCATGCTCCCATGGTTACGAG
Source organism: Candidatus Didemnitutus sp. (assembly GCA_035299365.1). GTDB lineage: Bacteria > Bacteroidota > Ignavibacteria > Kapaibacteriales > Kapaibacteriaceae > UBA10438. Next base: position 1,789 of record DATGWS010000067.1, on the reverse strand, counting down.
ATGGATATGGCAACGCTTCAAGCATCTACAGACTAGGACGTGCAGCCCGGGTAGCCGTAGAGGATGCTCGGATGGAGATTGCCGCTCTGATAGGTGCCCACCCGGCCGAGATTACGTTTACCAGCGGTGGTACAGAGTCAAACAACACAATCTTGAAGAGCTGTTGTGGTCCGTCGCATCTGGCTACTCATGTTCATGTAGGGTCAACAGAGCATCATGCCGTTTTGCACCCTGCCGAACACCTCGGCGCGTCCGGCATCGGTTACAGACTCATCGAGGTGGATCAAACAGGGAGAATACTCTTGGAGGGGCTAGCCTCTTCGAACACGCCTGCCACGCTTGTTAGCGTGATGCATGCAAACAATGAAACCGGCGTTGTTCAGGACGTTCGTGCACTTCGCAACGCCATCCCAGATGCACTCCTTCACAGTGATGCCGTTCAGTCATTTGGGAAGATTCCCGTGAATGTTGGATCGATGGGAGTTGACTTTCTATCGCTTTCTGCCCATAAAATCCATGGCCCAAAGGGTGTTGGGGCCATGTTCATCAGGAAGGGGATCGACTTCAAATCTCATCAGCAAGGGGGCGGACAAGAACGCAACCGAAGGGCAGGGACAGAGCCTGTAGCCCTTATCGTGGGGTTTGCTGTTGCCGCGCGCAGGGCCACGGAAGCAATGGAGCAGCGAACATCTCATATGACTTCTCTGATAACAGAGGCACGCAGGGCTGTAGGAGAATCCATCCCCAACATTCGCATCAATACACCCGAACAAGGCACGCTCCCGAATATTCTGAATATCTCCTTCCGTGATGCCGCCACTCTAGATGGTGAGGCCATCTTGCAAACAATGGACATGGAGGGAATTGCCGTCTCTAACGGCAGCGCATGTGTCTCGGGCAGCCTTCAGCCCAGCCACGTGCTCCTAGCGATGGGCCTGCCCCCTTCGGAAGCAAAGGCCGCTGTGAGGATCTCGGTCTCAAAGGACACAACACTTGAGGAGATCGGCACGGCTGTTACACTACTATCGAAGATCATTCGTGGTTTGCGTGTGTAAACACAGTTTGTGTATATTGCGTGTGATAACACACAATCTGACGAACTCGTCACCACATTTGAAGGATCTAGATATGCGAAACATCCTCGCATCGTTGGTTTTGACCGTTGCAGCTGCTGGTCTTGTAGCGGCCGGAACGGGCATTCCCGGAGCCCAGGCCGGCTCGAAGAAGTATACCCTGAACAATGCCGTTGGCAAGAACAGCATTGCCTTCGTTTCTGATGCTCCGATGGAGAAGATCAACGGTACGGCGGACGGAGTTTCCGGCTCGTTTATGCTTGATGTAGCGAATCTAGAGGCCACAACAGGTCGGATCGAGGTGAAGGTTGAGACGATGAAGACGGCCAATTCCAAGCGTGATGACCACATGTACAGCGAAATGTGGCTCCATGCAGCTGCTCATCCAACGATCACATTTGATGTGAAGTCGCTCAAAGACGTAAAGGTCGTTACTAAGGACGGACGAAGCGTTGTGACGGCCAAGGCCGTTGGAACTTTCACCGCACATGGCGTTTCTAAACCGTCCACGGCTGATATCACCATCTCCTATATCACGGAATCCGCAGAAACAAAGAAGCGTGCTACTGGCAATCTGGTCATGGTAGAGTCTACGTTCACTGTTGCTCTGGCTGATCACAAGATCGCCGGCAAAGAGGGTGTTGTAGGAAAAAGTGTTGGTGAAACGATTGTGGTTCAGGCAAAACTCTTTGCGAACTCATGATTTCGTAGGGATC
>DATGWS010000066.1:0-10980 GCA_035299365.1 Candidatus Didemnitutus sp. | reverse complement strand
CATGATCATTCGTCGGCGCAACGCGTAACCAAGGAACACGGAGTAGTCAGAGATGCCTCGTTCACTAAAAAAAGAGCCGTTCGTCAGCTTCAAGCTGGTCAAGAAGGTAGCGGCAATGAATGACTCGAGCAAGAAGTCCGTGATCAAGACTTGGTCGCGTGCATCAACGATTTCGCCGGAGTTCGTGGGTCACACACTCGCGGTACACAACGGTAACAAGTTCATTCCGGTATACGTGACGGAGAACATGGTAGGGCACAAGCTTGGTGAGTTTTCGCCAACGCGTACCTACCGTGGACACTCAGGCAACCGGAAAGATCTCAAAACGGGCAAGAAGTAAGGACGAACGATGGAAGCACGCGCTATCAAACGCTACAATAGATCGTCGCCTCGCAAGATGCGTCTTGTGATCGATCTCATCCGTGGCAAGTCGGCTCAGGAGGCACTCAACATCCTCCAATTCTCGGACAAGGCAGCTGGTTCGGTGGCTGAGCTCACGCTCAAGTCTGCTATCAGCAACCTCACCCGGAAGGATCAGGGGATCGACCCCGAGTCCATCGTTGTGAAGGAGTGTTTCGTCGATCCAGGACCGACGATCAAGCGGATCTCGCCAGCCCCTATGGGTCGTGCATATCGTATTCGCAAGCGCTCGCATCATTTAACCATCGTCGTTTCTACGAAACAGTAAGCGGAGTCAGATCAAGTGGGTCAGAAGACAAATCCGATCGGTCTGCGACTAGGCATCATACGCCAGTGGGAAGCCAACTGGTTCGATGAGAAGAACGTCGCAGAAAAGTTGCAAGAGGACCTCATGGTTCGCAACTACATCAAGAGCCGTCTCAAGAAGGCCGGTGTAGCACGGATCATTGTTGAGCGGACAGCGAAGCAGCTTCGCGTTACGATCAACACATCGCGCCCAGGCGTGATCATTGGTCGCTCAGGCAAGGATATTGCGCAGCTCGAAGAAGAGCTTCGCAAGATCACCAAGAAAGAAGTAAAGATCCTTATCAGCGAGATCAAGCGTCCGGAGCTTGATGCACAGCTGGTGGCAGACAACATCGCAGCGCAGCTCGAGGGTAGAATCTCGTTCCGTCGTGCAATGAAGAACGCCGTTAGCAGCACCATGCGAGTTGGAGCGGAAGGAGTTCGTGTTATGTGTTCGGGCCGCCTTGGTGGTGCAGACATGACGCGGAAGGAGCAGTACAAGGAAGGTCGCGTTCCGTTGCACACATTGCGTGCGGACATCGACTATGCACAAGGACGTGCGGAGACCGTGTACGGTTCGATCGGAGTTAAGGTATGGATCTGCCGTGGCGACGTCATCGGCAAGCAACAGAACAAGGAACAGTAAGTCAGGCGTAAGGCAACGACATGCTCATCCCAAAAAGAGTTAAGCACCGGAAGACACAGCGAGGCCGCCGTAGAGGCAAGGCATATCGTGGATCAACCGTTGCGTTCGGATCATACGGTCTCAAGGCGCTGGAAGCAGCGTGGATCACGAACCGTCAGATCGAATCGGCACGTATCGCTATCAATCGATACCTCCGCCGTGATGGTAAGGTTTGGATCCGGATCTTCCCGGACAAGCCGGTCACGAAGAAGCCGGCAGAGACCCGAATGGGTTCCGGTAAGGGTAACCCAGAGTTCTGGGTGGCCGTCGTGAAGCCAGGTCGTATCCTCTTCGAGATCGACGGGGTTACGAAGGAGCGTGCGCAAGAGGCTGTGCGTCTTGCCATCCACAAGCTCCCGATCAAGTGCAAGTTCGTCCAACGAGTGGACCTGGAGGGTTAAATCATGAAATCACGCAAAGCAGAAGACCTCCGTTCACTTTCGACACAGGAGCTTCAAGGGTTCCTTAAAGAGAGCGAAGACAATGTTACGCGTCTGCGTTTTCAGCTCACACTGGGTCAACTTCAAGACTCTTCGAGCATCAAAACGCTTCGCAAAGACATTGCGCGGATGAAGACACTTCTTCACGAGCGCACCAGCAACGCCAACTGAATCGGATCGTAACCATGGCAGACGAAACAACAACGAACACCACGGCATCGCGTCGCAAAGTGCGTACCGGTAAGGTGGTTAGCAACAAGGCGGAGAAGACTATTGTGGTTAGCATTGAGCGCCAGGTAGCCCATCCCCTCTATAAAAAGTATTTCAAGCTGACAACGAAGGTGATGGCGCACGACGAAAACAACGAGTGCAACATCGGCGACGTGGTCAAGGTCATCGAGAGCCGACCGCTGAGTGCCCGCAAGCGTTGGGCCTTGGTGGCGATCATCGAACGAGCGCAGTAAGGGAGAACGGACATGATTCAAGAAGAATCAAATCTCGTGGTAGCTGATAACTCCGGAGCACGCAGGCTTAGGTGCATTCGAGTTCTAGGCGGACACGGTAAGCGCTATGCAACGGTAGGTGATATCGTTGTGTGCTCGGTGAAGGCTGCATTGCCAGCCGGCGCTGTGAAGAAAGGCGAAGTGGTGAAAGCTGTGATCGTTCGTACGAAGAAGGAAATTCGCCGCCGTGATGGCTCGTTTATCCGATTCGACGAAAACGCCGCTGTCGTCATCAACAACAACAACGATCCTCGCGGGACGCGCATCTTCGGGCCAGTGGCTCGTGAACTTCGTGATCGCTCGTTCATGAAGATCATTTCTCTCGCACCAGAGGTGCTCTGAGGTATACGATGAAGCTAAAGATCAAAAAGGGCGACACGGTGATCGTGATCGCAGGAAATAATAAAGGGGCTAAGGGCCGTGTGCTCATGGTGTACCCAACTACAATGCAGGTCCTTGTTGAAGGTGTGAACATGCGCTCAAAGGCAGTTCGTCCATCACCGAAGCATCCAAATGGCGGCATTGTGAAGATGGAAGCACCTGTACACTTCTCCAATGTCCAACTTGTCGACAAGAATGGTAAGCCAACGCGTGTAACACGTGTTCGCACCACGTCTGGTGACAAGACGATCGTCAAGCGCATTGCAAAGACGACACAAGAAGAACTCTAAGAAGACGAACGTCGAAGGAACGCAGAAACCATGGCAAAAACCACACCGCCGAAGAGGGAGCAATTCAAGCCTGATGGCCCACGTCTTGAAGACATTCAAGATGTGCGAGTCCCGGCTCGTCTTCATGCCTTCTATAAGGACCAGGTAGTACCGGCACTCATGAAGCGCTTCAACTATGAGAGCGTTATGGAAGTGCCACGCATCGAGAAGATTGCGATCAACATCGGTGTTGGCGCAGCCACTCAAGATGCAAAGCAACTGCAGGCTGCAGTTAATGAACTTGAATTGATCGTTGGTCAGCGTCCGGCAGTTTCGCGCGCACGCAAGTCCATCGCTAACTTCAAGCTTCGCGAAGGCATGCCGATTGGTGCTCGTGTTACGCTTCGTCGTGCACATTTGTATGAGTTTCTCGATCGTTTCATCAACATCGCAGCACCGCGTATCCGTGACTTCCGCGGATTCTCGGACAAGAGCTTCGACGGACGCGGTAACTACACCATCGGCGTGAAGGAACAGATCATCTTCCCTGAAATTGACGTAGATAAGGTGTCGAGGATCAACGGGATGGACATCACGTTCGTTACGTCGGCCAAGACGGATGAAGAGGCGCAAGCCTTGCTTCAAGAATTTGGTTTCCCGTTCCGTAAACGCGACTAAGAACACAAGAGAATTTCCATGGCCAAGACATCAGTCATAGCGCGCAACAAGAAGCGCATCCGCCTGGCAGCAAAGTACGCCGCAAAGCGTGCAGAGCTCAAGGCAGCTGGCGACATGGTGGGGCTTCAAAAGCTTCCACGCAACAGTTCGCCTACACGTGTCCGCAGTCGTTGCCTTATCACAGGCCGCGGCAAGGGCGTCTACCGTAAGTTCGGCCTGTGCCGAAACATGTTCCGTCTTCTTGCGCTCGAAGGCAAGATTCCCGGCATGCGCAAGGCAAGCTGGTAAAACAGTTCCAGTCCTGATTTTCGAACACGACCAAGACGACGACTATGCCAGTCACAGATACCATCGCCGATTTCATCACACGCATCCGCAACGCGTCGGCCGCTAAGCACAAAACAGTTGATGTGCCAGCGTCGAAGCTCAAAGTGGCTATAGCCGAGATCCTCAAGGATCAAGGCTTCATTTTGGACTTCGAAAGCGTTGAGGACAACAAGCAGGGCGTGCTCACCCTCAAACTGCGCTATCACTACGGGCAGCCGGTAATTCGTGAGGTACACCGCGTTAGTAAGCCAGGACGTCGCATTTATGCGCCGGCTGACAAGCTCCCGCGCGTACGGAACGGACTCGGCGTCGCCATCATTTCCACACCTCGTGGAGTGATGACTGACAAGCAAGCCCGCCGCGAGAACGTGGGTGGTGAAGTGCTTTGCACAATCTGGTAAGAAGAGAAGCGAGGAGCAAAAGACAATGTCACGAGTAGGTAAGAAACTCATCTCCATTCCGAGTAACGTCAACGTAAAGTTCGACGGTACTGTATGCACGGTCAAGGGTCCAAAGGGTGAACTCACGTTCGCCTTCGACGCTTCGATCACGCCGGTCATGGAGAGCAATACGCTCACGTTCACGCGAGCAAACGACGACAAGAAAGTTCGTGCTCTGCACGGCCTTACTCGCGCGCATATCGCTTGGATGGTAGAAGGTGTATCCAATGGATTCACCAAGAACCTCCAAGTAGAAGGTGTGGGCTATAAGGTTGAGCTACGCGGCAAGAATCTTCTGCTGTCGTTGGGCTATTCTCACCCAATTCTCTTCATGCCGCCGGATGGCGTGGAGTTTGCTGTAACAACGCCTACGGTGTTTGCAGTTAAGGGTATCAACAAGCACCTCGTCGGTGAGGTAGCGGCGAAGGTTCGCAAGCTTCGTCCACCTGAGCCGTATAAGGGCAAGGGAATTCGGTACGAAGGTGAATACATCCGTCGCAAGGCCGGCAAGTCGGCAGGCAAGTAAGGAGACTAGGAAACATGAATCGCATCAAACTCAAAAATGTTCGGCAAGCACGCCGGGACCGCCGGGTTCGCAAGAATATCTCCGGATCGCCAGAGCGCCTTCGTTTGACGGTGTTCCGTTCGCTGGGCCATATCTATGCGCAGATCATCGACGATGTAGCTGCAACGACTATCGTTTCAGCTTCGACGCTCGACAAGGACATCCGCGCGAAGATTACGGCAGGCATGACCAAGGTCGAAGAGAGTCGGCTCGTAGGTGCTGCTCTTGCAGAACGCGCCAAGGCAGCGAAGGCAACCAAGGTTGCATTCGACCGCAATGGCTTCCTCTATCACGGCCGAGTGAAAGCGCTTGCAGATTCTGCGCGCGAAGCTGGTCTCGATTTCTAACGCGAACGAAACGGAGCTGATTACGTGGCAAAGCAAAAAGTGTCGGATCTCAACCTCAAAGACAAGATCGTCTACGTTGGTCGTACAGCCAAGGTAGTGAAGGGTGGACGTAGGTTCAACTTCTCAGCGATGGTCGTTGTTGGTGATGAGGCAGGTCACGTCGGGTACGGACTCGGCAAAGCCGGTGAAGTTTCCAATGCCGTAACAAAGGCAACGGAAGCCGCCAAAAAGTCTGTTGTGAAGGTTCGTGTACAGAATGGTACAGTTCCCCACGAAGTTATTGGCCGTTTTGGTGCAGCCAAGGTTCTCATACGTCCGGCAACTCCTGGTACAGGTGTTATTGCGGCCGGTGGCGTTCGCGCTATCCTTGAGCTTGCTGGTGTAACGGACGTACTTACAAAGTCACAAGGCTCGTCCAACCCGCACAACACGGTTAAGGCAACCATGAACGCTTTGATGCAACTCGAGGATGCTGGTGCTGTGGCTGCACGCCGCGGCGTCTCGCTCGAGAAGGTACTCAAGGGTTAAGGCAAAGAAGGAAACGAACATGAAACTGAAGATCACCCAAGTGCGTTCGGTCATCGGCGCCCTACAAAATCAAAAGGACACGATCAAGGCCCTAGGCCTTGGCCGCCCCAATTACGTTACCGTCAAGCCAAAGAATGTTCAAATCCTTGGCATGATTAACGTTGTCCGGCACCTTGTGAACGTCGAAGAGATCGCAGACTGAGGCCTATCATGAAACACATCGGAAATCTTTCGCCCGCTCCGGGCTCCCGTCATAAGAAGAAACGTATTGGTCGTGGTGCCGGTTCCGGTCACGGTGGTACGTCAACACGCGGACACAAGGGTCACCAATCTCGCAGCGGCTTCAGCCAAAGTCCGGGATTTGAGGGTGGTCAAATGTCCCTCAAGCGTCGTGTGCCAAAGTTCGGCTTCACGAACATCAATCGCATTGAATACCAAGAAGTAAACGTTGCAACGTTGCAGCGCCTTGTTGATGAGAAGCTCGTTACCAACGGTAACGTCACAAACGATGTGCTTCTCGAACTGGGTGTGATCCGTAAAAGATCCGCACCGGTGAAGATTCTCGGAAACGGTGATCTATCGGCAAAGCTTAGCGTAACGTGTGATAAGATCTCGGAAACAGCAAAGCAAAAGATCGAAGCAGCCGGGGGAGCGGTCACTGTCAATGGCTAATATCGTTACCACCTTCCGGAACATGTTCCGGATCGAAGAACTTCGCCAGCGCATCGCGTTCACATTGATCGCGCTGCTGGCTGTTCGTGTGGGTTCGTTCATTACGATCCCGGGCGTTGACGTAACACTGCTGACACAGGCCTCTGCCTTAGATGACAGCGGCACGATCTTCGGATTGTATGACATGTTCGTGGGTGGTGCATTCTCGAATGCAGCCATTTTTGCCCTCGGCATCATGCCATACATCTCCGCGAGTATCATTCTCCAAATCGCCGGCGTCGTTCTTCCGGAACTGCAAAAACTGCAGCGCGAAGGTGAAGATGGTCGCCGTAAGATCAATCAATACACTCGTATGCTCACTGTGCCAATCGCAGCAATGCAGGCATGGGGTGTGACGATCAAAATCGCACAAACTACCGTTGGTTCAGGTGGAGCTTCCGTTGTTCCTGACACAGGCTTCTTCTGGACCCTTGCGTCCGTTATCATCCTCACGGCCGGCACTGTTGGCCTGATGTGGATCGGTGAGCAGATCACTGACCGTGGACTCGGCAATGGTATCTCGCTGATCATCTTCATCGGTATCATTGCACGGTTCCCAACAGCAATAACGCAAGAGATCACCCTTATTCAAGCCGGTTCACGTAACCTCGTGATTGACCTTGTCCTTGTGGCACTCCTCCTTGGAATTATCGCCGCAGTGATCTTGATAACGCAGGGGGCGAGGCGAATTCCCGTGCAGTATGCAAAACGCGTCGTTGGCCGGAAGGTCTATGGCGGTACCACGCAGTACATCCCGTTGCGTGTGAATACAGCCGGTGTTATGCCGATCATCTTTGCTCAATCGATCCTGTTTGTTCCTGCTACGATCGCCTCGTTCTTCCCAGGAAGTACGTTTTGGCAGGACGTTTCGCAGCTCTTCAGTGATCGTTCGGTGGTCTATGCCGTGATGTTCGGCATCATGATCGTATTCTTCACGTACTTCTATACAGCCATCGCCTTCAACCCGAAGGAAGTGGCAGATAATATGAAGCGTAATGGTGGATTCATTCCTGGCGTTCGTCCGGGAGCTCCAACATCTGAGTACATCGAAAACATTCTCACTCGAATCACCTTACCGGGCGCCATCTTCTTGGCTCTCATCGCGATCCTCCCAACGTTTGCGATGAATGTCCTTCAAGTACCTCCGGTGTTTGCATCGTTCTTTGGTGGAACGAGTCTTTTGATCATTGTGGGCGTAGCACTTGACACGTTGACGCAGATCGAATCCTTCCTCCTCATGCGCCATTACGATGGTTTCATGAAGACAGGTAAGATCCGTGGCCGTGCCGGAGCTACTGCGTAATCATGGCGGTTGCCGACCTCAGCATCACCCTTCTCACGGGAGAAGAGATCAAGAAAATGGAAGCAGCAAGTCGCATCGTTGCGGACGTGCTGATCCACATGAAGGGGTTTGTGAAGCCGGGTGTGACAACTCTTGAGCTTGATGCCATCGTTGAGGATTTTATCCGAACACGTGGTGGAGAGCCGGCTTTTAAAGGATATGAAGTAGACGGTAAGCTGTTCCCATCTTCAGCTTGCATCAGTGTTGACGAAGAGGTGGTGCACGGTATGCCTGGTCAGCGTATGCTGAAAGAAGGACAAATCGTGACGGTCGATGTTGGCGTCCAATTGGACGGGTTCTTTGGAGACAGCGCATACACCTATGGTGTAGGTGAGATTTCTACAGACAAACAACGTTTGTTAGATGCCACAAAAGAGTCTCTGAGACTCGGCATTGAGCAGGCAGTAGATGGTAATCGGGTGTATGACATCGCGAGAGCCGTTCAAACGCACGTTGAAAAACAGGGTTTTTCGGTGGTACGGGAACTTGTGGGACACGGCATTGGCCGTCACCTCCACGAGGAACCGCCCGTCCCGAACTTCGTTCCGGGCTTGTTGCATCGCAGCAGGTTTCCCAATGCCAAACTCAAGACGGGAATGGCAATGGCGATCGAGCCGATGGTGAATATGGGGCTGTTCCACGTTCATACGGCAAGCGACGGTTGGACAGTGTACACTGCGGATGGGAAACCATCGGCACACTTCGAACACACGATTGTGATCGATGGGGCTACACCGAGGATCCTGACTTTGATGGAGTAACGATAAAACGACAAGGTTTCGATGGGTCGCGAAGATGTCATACGTGTTGATGGTGTGATCGAGGAAGCACTGCCAAATACTCAGTTCATTGTGAAACTGGATAATGGGCACAAGATCCTTGCACACGTCTCCGGGAAGATGAGGATGCACTTCATCAAGATCTTTCGCGGAGACAAGGTCACTGTGGAGATGTCTCCCTATGATCTTTCTAAAGGCCGTATCGTCTATCGCTACAAGTGACATTGAACTCAGCAGAGAAAACTAAAGGGTGAGAACATGAAGGTTCAAGCATCGGTGAAGAAGCGCAGTCCCGACGATAAAATCGTTCGTCGTAAGGGAAGGGTGTATATCATCAACAAGAAGAACCCTCGCTTCAAGCAACGTCAAGGCTAATTCAGGAGACACGAAGTGGCTCGTATCGCAGGTATCGACCTACCAAAAAATAAGCGCGGCGTGATCGCGCTCACGTACATCTTCGGCATTGGAACAACGCTGAGTGGACAGGTGCTGGATAAAGCCGGCATTGACCATAACAAGCGCGTCTCCACATGGTCTGATGATGAGGTGGCACGCATCCGTCAAGCTCTCGGTGACTATAAGGTTGAAGGTCAGCTCCGTTCTGAGATTCAACTGAACATCAAACGTCTCATGGACGTTGGTTGCTATCGTGGACTGCGTCATCGCCGCGGTCTTCCGGTTCGTGGTCAGCGGACCCGTACAAACGCTCGTACTCGTAAGGGCAAGCGTAAGACGGTAGCCGGCAAGAAGAAGGCAGTGAAGAAGTAATAAAGGACTGAACGACAATGGCAGCAGCAAAAAAGCGCGTCAAGCGCAAGATCGTTGCGGATGTTCACGGCAAGGTCTTTGTCCGTGCAACGTTCAACCACGTTATCGTCACGATCACAGATACGTACGGCAATACGCTCTCTTGGTCATCCGCAGGAAAGAATGGTTTCCGCGGTTCCAAGAAGAATACACCGTACGCTTCGCAAGTCTCCGCAGACAAGGCCGCACGCGAGGCCTTCGAAATGGGATTGCGCAAGGTGGACGTGGTGGTCAAGGGCCCGGGCTCGGGTCGCGAAGCGGCAATCCGCGCGCTGACACAAGCTGGGTTCGAGGTTCTCTCGATCCTCGACCAAACGCCGCTGCCGCATAACGGTTGCCGCCCGCCGAAAAAGCGTCGCGTCTAATCCGTTACGAAAAACTCATTTCAACTGTGACTATTTGACCTAAGGAAGGCCATGAACATGCAGATGCAGATGCCGGAAGGCGTCGTCGTCGAAGAACTCGGCAGTCCGTACCATGCTCGTTTCGTTCTTAATCCACTCGAAGAAGGCTATGGAACAACGATTGGTAACGCGTTTCGACGCGTTCTCCTTTCGTCGATCCAGGGAACCGCTATCGTTGGTGTAAAGATCTCAGACGTTCAGCATGAGTTCCAGACCGTAGCCGGCGTCGTAGAGGACATGTGCGAGATCATTCTAAATCTCAAGGAGGTTCGCCTCCGTATTGTTGATCCAAAGTCTCCGAACCGCATCACGTTCCGCGTGAAGGGGCAAAAGATCTGGACAGCAGAGATGATCCAAGAAGCTACAGCAGGCGCGATCGAAGTTCTTGACCCGGGTAAGAAGATCGCTACTCTCGCTGATGATGCAGATTTCGATGTGGAACTTCGCATCGGTCGTGGCAAAGGCTACGTTCCGTCCGAAGATCAAAACACAACGGACTTCCCGCTTGGTATGCTTCCGATCGACGCGATCTTCACGCCGATCAAGAACGTGATCTACAACGTAGAACCTTTCCGCGTTGGACAGAAGACGGACTATGAGCGCCTCGTACTCGACGTAAGCACGGACGGTTCGATCACGGCGAAGGAAGCTGTTGAACACTCAGCATCCATCCTTCGTTCACACATCGCACTCTTCCTTGGTGTGAATCCTTCTATCGGATCCAACTCGGAACCGTCTGAAGCACCAGCAGCCGACACAGAAGCTGAGCGCGAGCGTTCACGCGTGCGCCGGATTCTCCTCCAGCCGGTTGATGAACTCGAACTCAGCGTTCGTGCCCACAACTGCCTGAAGGCCGCAAGTATCAAAACATTGGCAGACCTCGTGAGCCTGCAAGAATCCGATCTCTTGAAGTTCCGCAACTTCGGTCGGAAGTCCCTCTCGGAGCTCGCAGACGTGGTTGTGCAGAATGGTCTCGTGTTCGGTATGAACGTTGAAGGCTATCTGCGCGATGACGAAAAGAAGAATGACTAAGGAAGGCTAAGGAGACCAGAATGCGACACAGTTATGC
>DATGWS010000065.1:0-4733 GCA_035299365.1 Candidatus Didemnitutus sp. | reverse complement strand
CGTAACTCGTAACTAGTAACTAGTAACTAGTAACTAGTAACTCGTAACTAGTAACTTGCCCCATGTCCATCCAATCGCGCAAACAAGAACACGTCAACCTTGCCCTCTCCGGCACGGTCACTTTTCGCGATAAGACCAATGGTTTTGAGCATTACGAGTTTGCGTACAACGCTCTGCCGGAGATCGATCTAGCGGATGTGGATACGCGAACGGTGTTTTGTGGTGTGGAGCTGCAGAGCCCCTTTCTCATCACTGGGATGACAGGGGGCTATCCCGACGCAGAACGTATCAATCGCGGATTGGCCGAGGCTTGTGATGCATGTGGCATAGCAATGGGTGTGGGTTCTATGCGTGCTGCTCTTGAGAAGAATGAGCCGGATCCCACATTCACTGTTGTCCGCGAAGTATCTCAACGTGTGCCGATCATCGCCAACATTGGTGCTGCTCAGGCAGCGCTGTGGCATCGCGAGGGCTTACTGCAATTCTTTGTTGAACGAGCTATTTCCATGACGGGTGCCAGAGCCCTCGCCATTCATCTTAATCCATTACAAGAGCTCTTGCAGCCAGAGGGCGAACCGCGGTTTCGCGGAGTCCTCAATGCTATATCTGCCCTGGTACGCATGGAGTTGGTCCCGATTATTGTCAAGGAAGTTGGCGCAGGTATCTCCGGCGATGTAGCTCGCAGACTTGCCGATGTTGGCGTAACGATCATTGATGTAGCTGGTGCCGGTGGCACGTCCTGGGCCGGGATAGAGATCCTACGTCGCAACGACGCTTCATCCGTAGACCACCTTTGGGACGTTGGCATTCCCACCGCCGAATGCGTTCGGCAATGTACCGGCACGGTCCCAACCCTCATTGCCTCGGGAGGCATCAATAATGGAACGGATGCGGCCAAGGCCTTGGCCCTCGGGGCACATCTCGTGGGCAGTGCTCGCCCCATACTCGAAGCATTTTCAGACCATGGAACGGCCGGTGTTATCTCCCTTCTCGGTCAATGGGAACTTCATCTGCGTCAATGGATGTTTCTTACGGGATGTCCACACCTCAACGATCTGCGCAGCTCAACAATTCTCCGACGCGTTCCATGAGCACAGCACTCCTCGCCCCCTACCTCGCTGATGTGGAAGGGGCTCTCCACAGCGCTTTGAACGAGTTTACTGAACCCGCGTGGTTGTACGATCCCGTTCAATACCTTTTTGAAGGGGGCGGTAAGCGCATACGACCGATCCTTACGCTCCTAGCCTGTGAAAGTGTGGGCGGTGATCGAACGGTTGCGTTGCCGGCTGCCGTGGCTGTTGAGCTCTTGCACAATTTTACGTTGGTGCATGACGATATCATGGACAGCTCGGATAAGCGCCGAGGTAGAGACACAGTTCACGTCCGTTGGAATCAGAACGCAGCCATCCTTGCCGGCGATGTGATGATGGGAATGGCCATGAGGCTTCTCATGCGCAGCGCCCATCATGCGCCACGTCCGCTTGATGTGATCGATGCCTTTTCAACGGGTCTCATTGAAGTCTGCGACGGTCAAGCCCTCGACCTAGCCTTTATGGAGCGTGATGATGTAACGCCCGAAGAATATTTCACGATGATCGAGAAGAAGACCGCGAGGTTACTCGAGATGTCTGTTGCCATTGGTGCAAATGTTGGAGGTGCAACCAACGGTCGCGTCCAAGCATTGCGAGACTTTGCACGTCTGATAGGCATTGCCTTCCAAATGCAGGACGATATCCTGGACATCACAGGCAGCGAGGCCTTTGGGAAATCTCCGGGCGGAGACATCGTTGAAGGCAAACGCACATGGCTCATGCTCGAATGTGCACGTCGCGTACGCGAAGACCTCAATGCTCAAGAAGTACACACCGCCCTCGTTGCCTCCTTCTTTGCCAATAACGGCCTTGCACGTGAACATGTTAACGCAGTGATTTCCATGATGGACACCTATGGCGTTACCGCAGATGCAACTGCCCTCGTCGAAAAGTTCACCAACGACGCCTTTGCCCACCTGCATCTTGTCCCGCAAAACCCAGCACGAGATCTTCTGGAGGTCTTGGCAAAGATGTTAATGGCGCGGAGTGTGTAACCCTGTAACCCCGTAACTTCGTACATGAGAGTTACGATCCTCGGTGCCGCAAAAAGCGGTTTGGCAGCTGCAGACCTTGCAGTGCGAAATGGTGAAACGGTGTTTGTGTCGGACGCAAAGCCCCTTGACAAGGCGAGTGCTGCTGCGGACTTTTTTGCTTCGCGAAACATCGCATCGGAGTTTGGTGGACACACTGATCTTGCTACCAAGACCGACCTTATAATCGTGTCTCCGGGTGTGCCCCCTACCAACCCTGTACGTGTTGAAGCAGAGCGTTTGGGCATTGAGGTAATTGGTGAGCTCGAATACGCAAGTAGGTTTCTTACCAACCCCATCGTGGCTATCACGGGGACGAATGGGAAGACCACAACAACGGCATTAACGGCGCATGTTTTGAATGAAGGGGGCAAGCCGGCCATTGCAGCGGGGAATATTGGAACGCCATTAAGTAGTCTCGTTGGAACCATCGATTCGAGCACGATCATCGTTGCCGAGTGTAGTTCCTATCAGCTTGATACAACCAGAACGTTCCGTCCGCACGTGTGTATGGTGTTGAACATCACGCCCGACCATCTCTCGTATCATGGAAGCTTTCAACAGTACGTGCATGCGAAGTGGAAAATTGCTGAGTACCAACGGGCCAATGACGTTGTAGTTTTGAATGCCGACGATGCACACGCAGCAAACGCAGCGTCGGTAGCTCGGGGTATGGTGCGCTACTTCAGTCTCCTCAAAGAGGTTGATGGAGCATTCGTCCGGGGGGACGAAATCATACTTCGGGATCAGCAGCATAACGAGGAGATCCTCATGCCCTTGCGACGTCTTGGGCTGCCTGGAGCGCACAATGCGGCGAACTCCATGGCGGCAGCACTAGCAGCGCGTGCCTTTGAGGTGCGCAACGAGAACATTCGTGATTCTCTAGCGTCGTTCAACGGCGTGGAGCACAGACTCGAACACGTCCGCGTGCACCGCGGTGTTCGTTACGTCAATGACTCCAAAGCAACCAACATCAATGCAGCGTGGTTTGCACTTTCCAGTTACGATCATCCGATCGTGTGGGTAGCAGGGGGCAGGGGTGATAACAACGACTACTCCACGCTCGATGACCTTGTTGCCGAGAATGTGAAGGCCATAGTCTGTATGGGAGAGGACGCCGATGCGATCTTCAACCATTGGTGTACTACCAAGCGATGTGTGAAGGTAGCATCCATGGAAGAAGCCGTCCACGCCGCTGCAGACCTTGCTCGAGCAGAAGACGTGGTGCTCTTCTCCCCTGCCTGCAAGTCCTTCGACATGTTCGCAAACTTCGAGGAACGGGGCAGGGCGTTCAAAGCCGCGGCGAACGGATTGTAGCCTAATCGAAGGCACGGCACTTTTTAGCGTCATCATGCGTTAGCATGCTCCATGCCCACTCCCCTGATCGAGATCCACGATCTCCATAAGCACTACGGTGACTTTCATGCCGTAGACGGACTCAACCTACACGTGTCACAGGGCGATGTCTATGGCTTCCTCGGTCCTAACGGCGCCGGGAAGAGCACAACGATTCGGATGATGTTATCGCTTATACGACCGACGTCTGGGAGTATTAAGATATTTGGGCTGGACCTTACATCTCACCGCAACGACATCCTCCGTCGCATTGGCGCAATCGTAGAACGTCCGGACTTCTATAACTACCTCACGGCCCGACGCAACCTCGAACTCCTCGGTAGGCTCAGTGGCGCTGATGTGTCGACATCGTCTATAGATCGCATCCTCGGCATTGTTGGACTTGCAAGTAGAGCATCGAGTAAGGTGAAAACGTTCTCGCACGGGATGAAGCAACGGTTGGGCATCGCTCAAGCACTGCTGCATTCGCCGGATCTCATCGTCCTCGATGAACCAACTACCGGACTCGACCCACAAGGCATGGTGGACATCCGCGACCTGATCCTGGAACTCGCCGCCGATCACAAGAAAACCGTCTTCCTCTCCTCCCATATCCTCCCGGAAGTAGAACTCACCGCCACACGCATGGTGATCATCAACCGTGGGAAGGCTGTTGTGGAAGGGGCTGTGCAGGACTTGTTAAACGCCGGACGTCTCAAGGTAACGATCGAAACATCCGAGGTGCATCGCGCGCTGGACCTGATCCGTGCTACGCCCCTTTCCTCTCACATCCAATCATCAACGGATGGTGCGATCATCATGATGATGGAACGTGAAGAAATCGCTGGACTTGTTGCACACCTTGCCGACGCGCGTATACCGCTCTCTGCTGTCTCCCCTGTTCGCTCCCTCGAAGAATATTTCATCTCGCTTACGCAGGAGGTATCATGATCGGCACTGCCTATCGCGTAGAGATGAGCAAGGTCTTCTCAAAATGGCGCACATTCATCGGTTTCATCGCCCTTGGTGTGCTGATCCCGGTGGTGGTAGCGGCCATGGGTATCGAGGGTGGACAATACCTCGGGTTTGCTACACAGGCCCTGAAGCAAACATTCGACTTCACGGGTAATCTGATGAATGGCTATACCGTGTCGTACATCATCTTCGGATCATTGTATGTACATGTGCCGTTCCTCATCACACTTGTTGCGGGCGAGATTCTTGCCGGAGAGGCAACGGCGGGAACGTATCGATTGTTGCTGACAAGACCTCTTTC
>DATGWS010000064.1:0-4573 GCA_035299365.1 Candidatus Didemnitutus sp. | reverse complement strand
CTGTTCCGACTCAATCTCCCTACTACGCCCGTGCATGATCTAGTCATTCATCCAACGGAAAGGGACCTCGTTGTATGCACACATGGAAGATCGTTCTGGATCTTGGATGATCTTACGCCCCTTCATCAGTTTGATGCAAGTGCAAAACGTCAGCTCACCGCCCTCACACCACGCCATACGTATCGAGTATCAGGGGGCTCCTGGTACAGCCCTACGATGAGCGTTGGACAGAATGCACCGAATGGCGTGTTGCTGCAGTATGTCTTGCGCGACACAACATCAAAGGAGTTGCGTCTAACCATTCGCAATGCTAAGGGTGACAGTATCATCACGTTCTCGAGCATCAAGGATGTAAAGGGCGAACCATTCAAGAAAGAGAATAGCTTCCATCTCGATTCCATGCACCGTCCATCCGGTGATGCACTTACACTCCGCAAGGGGCTCAACCGCTTTGTTTGGGACATGCGTTGGCCAAGTGCCGAAGACCTCGAAGGTGCGATGCTCTGGGGAGGCGGAACAGAAGGCCCCCTATCAACTCCCGGCATGTATACAGCGCAGTACAGTCTCGGTGCAGACACGCAGACCGTGAACTTCGAGATCCGCATGGATCCGCGCCTTACCACATCAACAGTAGACCTGCAGGCACAGTTCGATCTCCATCAGAAGATCAACACCAAACTTTCTGATGTTCACAAGGCTATCAAACGGTTGCGTGAGGTGCGCTCAAGTATCAATGCTACATCCACTCGGTGGAAGGATCTCGACACGACGCTAACGAAGGACGTAACCACTCTATCAAAGAAGATCACAGATTCTTTGACGAGCATTGAGAACACGCTTGTTCAAACCAAGGCCAAGGCCTTCCAAGATCTGTTGAACTATCCAGTGATGCTTAACAACAAGATCGCGTCGCTCTCCAGTGTTGCCTCCAGCGCAGATCGCAGGCCAACGCAACAGACATACGATCTCTTTGAGATACTCAGCAAGGATGCCGATGTGCAGCTAAGTGCACTGAAGGCAATCGAAGAGACCTTGATCGCAGAATTGAACATTGCTGTGAAAGCACTCGATCTTCCTGCCATCCCCAAGCCAACGCAGAAGAAATGACGCGAGCAATCATCACCCTTCTCATTGGTTTTGTGGCGATGGCGACTTCCATGATGTGGATAGACCAGCCCCTTGCTCAATGGATTAACGCCCATCAGAACAGCGCTATGAAGTCGGCAGGTCTCTTTCTGGAAGAGATCGGCAGGTCACATTGGATCCTAGGCTATTGCATCGTGATGATCATCATCGCATGGCGATCCATGCGTTCCCTTGCACATAAGCACCTCGCACTCTTTGCGAGTGTTGCCATCTCCGGCATAGCTGCCAACGTTATCAAGGTTATTGCGTGTAGGCCTCGCCCACCTCTCTTCATCGAGCGTGGCATCACCGAGTGGAACTTCCTGGGATTCCAGATGGACTACATTTGGAACAGCTTTCCGAGTGGTCATGCAACAACCGGACTCGCCATCGCCATCTCCGGCTCATATATCTATCCGCGCCTTCGCTGGCTCTTCTGGATCGTCGGACTTGCCATCGCCCTCGGCCGTGTGATGCTCAACGCTCACTACCTCAGCGACATGATTGCGGGAGGTGTGATTGGTGCGGCTGTAGCCATTGCAGCGCAGAGATTTCTACCGAAGAGATGCAGGTGAGGCAAGTTCTGGCAGTGAGACAGATTGAGAATGTACGCGCTTGGGATCAGATGAAGCTCATATCAACACCCAACGAAAGACCGCACCAAAACTGTAGCTTTCGCGTTTCAAATTCGTACCAATGCGACACAAAGACTCGAATCTGTCCACCTCCATCAAGTGGTTCGTATCTATAACCGAAAGGCATGAGCCCCGTTGGCGATGTCGTTGGGAAAAAGCCTCCTTCTGGTTTGCTTCGTAAATGGAACGTGAGCCCCAGACCCGTCTCAATGTGATGTCGAGAATCGAGAAGAGTCAACTTTTGTGCAACCGGCAGATAGTCCCTCTCGAGAAAAAACCCTACAGATGCTCTAAGGGAGTGAACCCATGTTATGCCTGACGTGCTTCGATTGAACCTGAACACCGTCAACTCGCCATGTATGGAGAACATCGAAAATCCTGTGCCTCCGAATTCTCCATACCAGCCGAATAAAGGCGAGGCAACTTTTTCATCTTTCTTGGTTGTTTGCGCCGCAAGACACACTGCGCCTGACATCAGAAGCGCGACGCTCAACCGGATCTGTTTGAGGACCAATCTGGGGGCGCTTGGAGTGGTCTGAACTCCCTCCTTGCCAGCAGCGCTACCACTCGGGACTGGTTCGCCTTTCATATGGACTTCTTAGAGAAAAGCTTCCCATGCTGACGCGCTACCACAAACCTTATCGCCGTACAAGAATCTTCAAGGGGGCTTCGTTTCCGAGGCGTGCGAAGTATACACCAGTCGATAACTGTGGGACCGCGGACACCTGAGCTCCGGCTTCGACGGCAACCGCTGCCACGAGGTCTCCAGACAACGCATAGTACTCCATGAGTCCGGCATCAGTTCGTGGCTTCGAGAAGTACAACACACCATCACGCTCTACGACTGCTCCTCTGTGAGATGTGTCCGTCACTACAGATGAAGACGGATCATTGTCGAAAATGTATACATACCACTCGTATCTCGCCTCCTTTGTCTGGATGTTCTCGGACTCTCGCAGTGCAGTGAGAATGGCTCGCCCGTTCTTCGTAAGAATGGGCTTCAGACCTTGCAAGCCATATGTATCGTACCCATCATACTCGATAATGCCGCAAACGAGCGGTGGCAATGGCTGAAATGAGCAGGTCCGTACCGTGACAAGATTCACACCAATCTTGACCCTGAAAACCACGGTCGTATCCTTTCGGGCGGAGTCTAGGACATCATAGGTTGTGCGTATCAGATGCTGACTCCCAACAGCATCGGATATCTCCCAATAGTAATCGAGCCAGTTCTCACTCCCTGGACATCTGAACTCGCGTGGCGCCTTGCGTGTCCCCTCGTACAGATATCCCTGGTTGTCGATCCATGTCGTGTCATCCACCAGCTTCATCGTCTTGTAAGGGGTTCGGCTGTAACCGACGTTGATATTCCACTGCCCGAGATCCTGCCGCCATGTTGTTCCAAGGTTCGTGCTGACCAATGTCTGATACGAGCGGTGACGCTTGCTTCCCGAAGGGTCGTCTTCGATCCCGTAATCATTCACACATGGGAAGATGGTCTCCATTACCAGGATGCTGTCATTGATCCTGTCGATGTAGCTCCTCTTCTGTGGGTTACCTTCGATGCATCCACCTCCCGAGAGTGGAAAACGCCCAACAGAATCTGTCTCATCAATCACCGTGTGAGACAGCGCTCGGAATTCCTGGTCAACGAAGACAAGATCTCGACCATACCATTCGTATGCTGGGCGTTCTTTCGCGTACTCAACCGAATCCTTCCAGTCGTTTTCGTACAACAGTACGCCTTCGGCTCTCCCTCGGTACGCAATGCTCATGTACCTGCCCGGCAATCTCGGGAGAACCTCCGCCCACGTGCGACCCCAGTCCGTGGAGTAATACGCCGCCGTGGTCGTGTTGCAGTACCGCAAGCCCTTCAGCGTGTCCAAGGGAGGTCGGTGCTGACCTACCACCACCACCGTTCCATTGGCCGTGGTGTCATAGCTGTAAGGCTCGAAGACGTAGGGAGCTTCAGGTGCGGGTAGCACGACCGTGTCAAAGGTCCTCCAGTTATCACGCGTGGAAACCACGCGGAAATTGACGTCGTTGAAGAATGCCAATCCGCGCCCGTCATCGCTTGCGATGACGTGTGTCATGAACTCTCCCATGCCGAACCGCACTTCACGCCACTGCGCCTGCAGCGCAGCACTCGTCAAGACCATGACGAAGAGAATGATCCACCGACTCTGACCATTTGTCCGCATGATGGGACTCCTTTATCACTGACGATAAAAAGCATGTAGTAGCCGGGTGGCATGATGTTACGGTTGTTCGGGATGCGAATGTCGTACCTCGTCGATGTCAGCGACCCGTATGGGAAGAGTTGCACAGCACGTTGGTCATAGCCGAAGGCATGGGTGAACGACGCACATCGGATGAACATGGCGAGCTTGGACAGCGCATTGACGGTAGACCCTTCAACGAGCGTTATTGTGAGGGTGTCCCCATAGAAAAGAGACGTTTTATCGATCAAGAACTGGGGTTTGAGGCCGTTGTCGTAGTAGTCTGGAGTGACAATCTCGATATCACGAAATGATGATTCCTTCCCATCAAGGTACTTCTTATTATACGCATCACTGACATTACCTCCTCCGACCATGACACGACCGTCAAGAAGTAGAATGGCCGTAGAGTGGTAGAGCCTCGGAACGGCTATCTGTGATCGCCCATCCGTTCTCCAGAAATCATCACGTGTGCTCCCTCCCGGGACGAAGTACTCGATTTCCCTGACGGCACGGTTTTCATCATACTGAGTCCACGGCGCATTGTGGTAGTCATCGCTGCCACCGACGGCCATGACACTTCCATCGGGCAAG
>DATGWS010000063.1:0-3552 GCA_035299365.1 Candidatus Didemnitutus sp. | reverse complement strand
ACAACGGGTGCCGGCGATATGTATGCCGGGGCCTTCCTCTATGGTGTGCTTCACCGCCATCATCCGGAACATGCTGGTAGGTTGGCGTCGTATGCATCTGCGCAGGTTGTTGCACAATTCGGTGCACGGCTGAAGGCAGATCATATCGAAGTGAGGGACATTGTCCTCTCTTCAGCCGATACCATTTTCCCGTGACATCATTGAAAACCATTCTTACCTCTGTCCTATGCGTGTTTGCCCTTTTAGTGGCAAGCCCCCTCTCTTCCTCTGCTCAATCGGGCATGGACTTTGACGAATTCGCGCGCAAGATCGATCCGTATTTCGCAGAAGATCTCATTGCGGATGTGCGCGCATCAATGCCACAAGGTTCCCAGTACCGTATCTGGGGATGGGACGTTGGCGACTTTAGCGGAGACGGGTTCTACGATCTTGCCATGTCTGTAAACATTCTCGGTACACGAAAGCGAGAATGTGTGGTCTATCTTTTTGTCGATAACGAAGGGTTCTTGGTAAATATTTCCAAAATGCCCCTTCTGTACGTTGATCTCCCCCTAGAGATTGGTGTAGTTATCAAGGACATAACTGCCTATGTAACCCAGAAGAGGCGAGCAGAGGACTGGACCATTCGCGGATACCGCTTTGCCGAAGGCAGTGTGATCCTTGTGGATGAGTTTGTGAGCAACCGAATAGAGAGTTTCGGTCACGAGACCTTTCGTTCCTACAAAACCTTAGAAACACGAGAACGATTTTTATCCTCAGAAGGCGACCTTGCCTTTTCGGCCGAGTATCTGACTATTCCGTGCTACAGTAGAGGCCGCCAGGTTTTTGCCGGATTTGTACCGGAGGTAGGGATCGGCGCCGTGAAAAATGTAGTGAATGGAGCTTTTTGGTGGCAAGGTGAAGAGGATGCCTCCTTCCGGGCTCGCGTTGTTTATGATGATGACTTTCTCTATTTCCGCATCGCCGTTCGAGATTCCACGATCATCACGGGGTGGTGCGATACCTGTGCTGCAGATAAACTTGACATTTGGCTCGATGTAACCCCGGCTCAAGAGGTAGGGGGCAATCGGTACATTTCTAAAGTGGATCGAAACAAGCTGGTTGTTCGGTCAAGTAGTGATTCCGGACTGTTTGCCTTCTCTGTTCGTATCGGCGATTTTGCCGACCGGCGTCCGAGTATCAAGGTGAAAACCACGGATGAGCTCGACCCAGCCCAAGACGAGGCTGTCCAACTCGTCCGCGTCGTAACTGCGCCCCGCGTAGACGGTTACGTCGTGAAGGTTCGCGTTCCCTTTGTCCTTCTCGGATACGAAAAAGCGCCAATCGAAGAGCGTGTTCTCACTGAACTTGGGTGCACCATAGCCTTGTACGACGTTGACAATGAATTCCGGATCGACGAGACAACGGTAGTGGCCACAAGCCCAATTCAACCCCTCAATCCATCCACGTACGGAGCCATCAGATTCGTGCCGGAGGGGAAGTGGTATGGTGAAACAGCCAACATCTACACCGATGCTGTGCTAAATGCACTACGAGAATTGGGTTTTTAGCCCCATACCGACCTATTTTTGCGCGCCATTTCAACTCGGCTAAATAATGCAGTCTACAGATTCTGCCATGCGACAGGCTGCACCGTACCTTCTTCTGGGAACACAGATGGCGGCAACGGTGATCGTGCTTGGCGGAATTGGGTGGTGGATTGACTCCATCGCCTCAACAGATCCATTGATCCTAGTGATCGGTCTGTCTGTGGGAAGTGTTGTTGGCCTTGTTCAGTTCTTACGCTCGGTTCATCGGCTTGGCGAAGAAGACAAACAGCGAAAACGTGATCAACAAGAACAGGAGTAAGTACGCGTGGATGTGAAGGGGCCTCTTGTTGGCGTGCTAACGGCACTAGGAATCTGTGTGGTGAACACAGCTCTTGGGTACGTTGTATCGCGCGTTGCATTCGGTAAGGACCTCAACGTCTTTCTCGCACTTGTCTTCGGCAGTCTTGGAATCAGATCGATCTTTGTAATGGCTGCGGCGTGGTACTTTCTCAGCATCGTAGAAATGCATCAAGTTGGATTCGCATTATCATTTGCGATAGCCTGCTTTGTTCTCTTGCTGGGGGAGATCCTTTTTTTTCATCGATCGTACGAGGTCGCCAAACGCCAAACCAGGCGCCCGGTGACAGACCTACTTAAAAAAAAAATCTCTGACCTGACGTTCGCAATAAGCACTCCATGAGTCAAGACACCACAAAACCACTCCACGACAGCACCAGCCACGGCGCACACGAGGCTACGGCAGCGGCCGCAGATCCTCATGCTAGCCCTCAGGGTGGTGAGGTCTTTACAACGCTTCTCGGCTCGCTTGGTGACCACCACGAGCTGAATATCTTCTTTAATCACCTGCCGGTGTTGCCGGTGATATTTGTTGACAACGGACTTCATGTCTATGCCAACGAACATGCGATGGAAGAAGCAGGCGTGTACTCATTGCATACGGGTCACCCGGTTCGCGTATCTGATGGTAAAGCACCAATGCTTGACCTCTCCATCACGAACTTTGTTGCGTATGAGTGGATCGCCATGGCGATCGTTACGATTCTCTTGGCATTCGCACGAGGCCGCTACATCAAGCAGCCACTTGCTGCGCCAAAGGGCATTCAGAATGTGATCGAGTCTATTGTTCTCTACGTTCGGGATGAGATTGTTCGTCCAAATGTTGGAACAATCAAGCGTACACACCGGCTCATGCCGTTCGTGCTCGGAATCTTCTTCTTTGTGCTGACGCTGAACCTTGTTGGCCTGCTTCCGGGATGTCATGCTGCCACCGGGGCCCTCGGTGTTACGGCAGCCTTGGCTCTGTCCACCTTCGTCCTGGTGAATTACGTGGCCATCAAGGATGCGGGTATCAAATCATGGTTGCACCACCTTCTTGGCGGCGCTCCATGGTACATGTTCCCGATCATGGTACCCATTGAGATCATTTCGCTCTTCACAAAGCCTTTCGCTCTCATGATCCGTTTGTTTGCGAACATGACGGCAGGTCACATCGTGTTGATGTCGCTCGTTGGTCTCATTTTCTTCTTCAAGTCTTGGGCGGTGACGCCGGTGAGCGTTTCGTTCTCTGTGTTCATCTACCTGCTTGAACTTCTCGTTGCCTTCCTTCAAGCATACATCTTTGCTATGCTGACGTCCGTGTTTGTGGGGCTTGCACTTGGTGATCACGTCAAAGACGACGGTCATCATCATGCAGACGCTCACGCTCATTGATGTCTTTCATTCGAAACCAATTCACATCACTATTCAAGGAGGTTTGACTATGGATCCAGTAGCATTCGCATGGCTCTCTGCCGGTCTCGGCGTGGGCGTTACGGTTTTCGGTGTTGGTACCGGTATCGGCCGTTTGGCTGCAGCCGCTCTCGAAGCATCGAGCCGTCAACCTGAAAATGCAGGCGACATCCGTACGACGATGATCATCGGTGCGGCTCTGATCGAAGGCGTAGCCCTTCTCGCAGGCGTTATCTGTATTCTTCTCGCCGTGAAGAACGCAGGCTAAGCGACG
>DATGWS010000062.1:0-6343 GCA_035299365.1 Candidatus Didemnitutus sp. | reverse complement strand
GAACACTATGGACTGCATCACTTAGAGGATACACGAGTTTCCGTGACGTGTGGGTGTATCAGGATGAGCCGGATCGTCCGATCAACGAACCTTTGCCACAGCGAGTTGGCGAATATTCTGAAGATCGATATGGATTTCGTGTCAGCGCCGGACGCCAATTAGAGCGTAACGGCGTATTGCTTGGAGAATTCCGCTATGAGCAACAGCGCTACCGCGACGTATCGTCAGACACAGATCCATCCTATCAGCCCCTTACTACACTCCGCGCTGTGGCACGATGGGATGACCGCGACCAGATCGATTTTGCATCGCGGGGAAGAACGATCGACCTAACGGCGGAGTCGTCCATCCTCAGTCTGTCCAACAGTGTTTCATTCACGAAGTTCACAGCCGCGGCGAGTTCTGTGGTAGACCTGGGGTCGGTGGTACTCACTCCCAGCGCGTCCATTGGCGCTGCAGACAGAACACTTCCTTCGGCCGAACTCTTCAGCCTCGGTGGCCAGGACATGTTTTTTGGTTGGCGCGAAGACCAACAACGTGGCCGTCAAATCGTCGTAGGGAACGTTGACGCACGGATGCGACTCCCCATTCGCATCTTTTTTGACACCTATGTCTCTCTTCGGTATGACATTGGTGCGATCTGGGAGAATCCCGAAAACATTCGCATTGCTGACATGAATCACGGTATTGGTCTAACGGTAGGGATCGACACGCCGGTTGGTCCGGCTCGGTTTTCTATGGGACGGTCATTTTTCTTTCTGGACGATCCGGCGGCTGTTGGTTGGGGGCCTCTGCTCCTCTACTTCGCCATCGGAGCACGGTTGTAAATTTGTCTATGGGTCAGATCTTCGACCGCATCAAACGCATCGCCAAGAGCTACGGCACCGATGCTCACCATTCATCTGCGTGGACCGAAAGCATGCTTTCGTCTGACGACGACGAGTTGCGCGCTATCATCGACGAATTGAGCTCAGGCGAACCGTCCAACATGCCGCCGCCCCCTCCACCGCCGCCACGTTCATCAACGATCCCTCCGGACGTAATGAGGGCGCATA
Source organism: Candidatus Didemnitutus sp. (assembly GCA_035299365.1). Classification (GTDB taxonomy): domain Bacteria; phylum Bacteroidota; class Ignavibacteria; order Kapaibacteriales; family Kapaibacteriaceae; genus UBA10438. Next base: position 5,288 of record DATGWS010000062.1, on the reverse strand, counting down.
CAACGCTGAACGTACCCGTTGGTGCAACTCATACTGAGATGAAGAAGCAGTATCGTTCTGCAATAGCACAGTGGCATCCCGACAAGTTTGTGAATGTTGCTCCTGAAGAACATGCACGCGCACAACAACGGGCGCGTGAGATCAACGCAGCCTATATCACTCTAAAGACTCACTATCGCTTCTCATGAGGTAATGATGGAGAAGAACATCTTTCAACGCATCATCGATCGTGAGATCCCCGCAACAATTGAATACGAGGATGATGAGATCATTGCGATCCGGGATATTGCACCAAGTGCTCCTATTCACGTACTCATCATACCAAAACGCGCCATTACGAGCATCAACACTACAGTTGACGCAGACATAGAGACCATTGGCAGGGTGTTTCTGGTTGCACGCGATCTCGCCAAGAGTTTCGGTATCAGCGAGAGCGGATATCGGGTGACCACGAACATCAATTCCGACGGCGGACAAACCGTTCCACACCTGCACTTCCACCTGTTAGGTGGTCAGCCCTTGGGACGCATGAACAGCACACATGCATCAGGTCACGGAACAGGCACTCCATATCGTGGCACCCTGCGTGAAGCCGGCATCCTCATTCTCTGCGCTATCGGCCTCGCTATTGGTTTCAACATGATGAATTCAAAGAGCATCAGCTGGGTCAAGAAGGAGTACGATAAGGTTACGGCATCAACCAGCGACCTCGACAAATACATCGTAGACTCACCCTCCACCCCAGCCGCGCCGATTATACCTGACGTTGTTGCTGTGGACGCCAAGAAAACAGACACAACTCCGGCAACAGTGGCCCCTGCCGTACGGCCTGCAACCAATGTGGACAAGCCATCCTTTATTGCCGAGCCCGGCGTTGTAAAGGAGATCACCTACGACCAGTTTTCGCGGTTGATGGCCTCAGCCCCCTACTATCTCATCGATGCCCGTGGCGCAGAGAAGTATGCCGAGGGTCACATCGGGAATGCAACAAACTTCTACGGTGCTGAAGCACAGGCTAGAATACCGGACATGTTAGCGAACGTGCCTAGAGACCGTGTGATCCTCATCTACTGCGATGGAGGTGAGTGCGAACTCTCGCATCATATTGCTGACGTTCTCAAGCAATTTGGCTACGGCCCTATCTTCATTTTTACAGGGGGCTGGGCAGAATGGAAGACAAAACACTAGGATGATACACGCCCCTTCACGACAACTCCTACGTCAGCTCGCGGTCAGGTTCGGTCTCATCGGCGAATCTCCGGCCATGGTGCAAGCCTTGGCTCGGCTCCTCCAAGTAGCACCAACGGACCTCTCTGTGCTCATCACGGGCGAGACTGGCACGGGCAAGGAAGTGTTCGCTCATGCTGTACACGATCTAAGCACGCGCAAGAAATTTCCATTTGTGAGCGTTAACTGCGGTGCCATTCCCGAAACGCTTCTCGAGAGCGAGTTGTTCGGAGCAGAGAAGGGAGCTTTCACCGGATCTGTGGAGCAACGCAAAGGCTTCTTTGAAACGGCACATCGCGGCACCATCTTCTTGGATGAGATCGGTGAGATGCCCATCGGGACACAAGTAAAACTTCTGCGCATTCTCGAGAGCGGAGAATATTCGCGACTTGGTTCTTCAGATGTGCTTAAGGTAGACATCCGGCTTGTTGCTGCAACCAATCGCGATTTGGCGTACGAAGTTCGGCAAGGCAATTTCCGTCAGGACCTTTTCTTCCGCCTCAATAGCGTGAACATTCATCTTCCGCCTCTTCGTCAGCACGCCGAAGATCTACCGCTCCTTATCGAACACTTCGCTCATCGTGTTGCCGAGAAACAGAAGATTGAATACGAAGGCATCGATAACAGAGCAACGGAAATCCTTACGTCCATGCCCTGGCCCGGCAATGTTCGCGAACTCCGCAACCTCGTTGAGACAATGGTCACGCTCGAGCAAGGGGCTCGCATTACCGAAGAAATGGTTCAGCGTTATCTGCCTGCCCCCTCACAAAACGAGCTCCTGGGTGCACCTACCACTGCACTTGTAAAGGTACATGATGTGCCAAAGCCAACCATCGAAGCAGACATTCAGATGATGTATCGCACGTTGCTTCAGCTGTCTGCAGACGTTGCAGAAGTAAAGACCGTGCTCAGACATCTTCTCAACATGTCGGTTGACGTCCAACAGCCGGCCGGCAGCGTGATCACACCCGTTCCGAGCGGCGTTCAAGGTCAGCCAATACCGGTCAACGCCATCCCTGACGAACTGGAACTTGCATCAATTGAACGCAAGGCTATCGAAACAGCACTCCGAAGGACGCAAGGCAACAGACGTGAGTCAGCAGACCTCCTCGGCATCAGCGAGCGAACGTTGTATAGGAAGATTGACGAGTATGGGCTGCAGTGAACAGCGAACGCTGAACAGAGAACAGAGAACAGAGAACAGAGAACAGAGAACAGAGAACAGCGAACAGAGAATAGCGAATAGCGAATAGCGAAAAGCGAAATTTGAGGATGTCGATGATCACGAACATGATGATGCAAATAGACGGCAAGGAGGTGTGTTGTGATCTAAGCGCACCTCAGGACATCTCATTGCACATCAACGGAGAGACAGCGCCCAATGCGTTCTGGTTGCCGAAGGCGGAGTTCAATGCGTTTCGGATGGGATCCTTTGTTGGATCCATTGAAGAGGGTGGGCCGGTTCGATGTGACGTTGTGACGCTTGCTCCTCACGGGAATGGCACGCACACAGAGTGTGTTGGGCACATCGCCGGGAAGAAGTACCTCATCACAGAGTGCATGAGCGACGTTGTGGATCTTGCCGTGGTTGTTAGCGTCGATCTAGAGGTGGCAGGGGGCGATCTGGTCGTGACTAGGGCAGCATTGGATGCAGCATGGCGTGACCGTTCCTGCAGTACACTCATCATTCGCACAAAGCCCAACGAGCCATCGAAATGTGATCGTACGTGGTCTGGGCACAATCCTCCCTTCATGCATATCGATGCGATGCGTCTCATTGTAGAGCACAACATCCGTCATCTCATGATCGATCTTCCATCTGTTGACCGAGAGGAAGACAGTGGCGCACTCGTTGCCCATCACGAATTCTGGCAGTGGCCACGCGCACCGCGCACAGAGTGCACGATCACAGAGCTCATCTACGTCCCCGACAGCATACATGACGGCCTGTATGTGATCATGTTCAATGTTGCACCCTTTGATGGTGATGCAGCACCGTCGCGACCTATGCTATTCGCAGTACAGTAGATTTGCACGTGCTCGATCATTTACGGAAGCAGTCTGCCATGCATATACTACGTATCGCGTTCGCCTTTATCCTCCTTGCAGTATCGACGGTTTACGCTGAAGGAGACCGTTGGCCTCGTCAGCTCCCAACGGATCTGGCACAGATCACGATGTTTCAGCCACAACTCGAGCTCTTTGACGGAACAAAACTTGAAGCTCGAGCCGCAGTATCTATCAAGCGTACTTCGGACACTGCCGCTGTCTATGGAGCAGTATGGATCTCGTCCACGGTGAATGTTGATCGCGATCTCCGCATGGTCTACATCAAGACGCTGCAGATCACCAATGTGCGTTTCCCTGAGTCGGTCAAAGATCAAGAGAAGCTGAAGCAGACCATCGCCGATGCTCTGAAGAAGGATCTGCCCCCTCTCAGCCTTGATGAGCTGGTAACGGCGATGGATGCCGTAAAGAAGCAAAATTCGAATACTTCCAATTTCAAGAATGATCCACCGGAGATCCTGTATGCAACATCACCAACGATCTTGGTGTTCGTTGATGGCGATCCTCGATATGAAGCAATCGAGAAGAGTGATTGGGAGCGCCTTGTAAACACGCCGTTCCCGATTTTCAAAGCAAAGGGTTCGCAAGCCTTGCACCTCTACACTGGTCAGTATTGGTATACAACCACGAACCTCGCCGGGAACTGGACCGTTGAGGCATCGGCACCGAAGGATCTTGCGCCGATCGCAAAACAGGTTGACGATCAAACGAAGGAAGGCAACGGGGGAACGTTACCGAAGAAGGCCGACAAGCCTTCAACGATCATCGTTCGCACAAAGCCGTCAGAACTCTTGATGTTCACGGGTGAACCAAGTTTCGATCCGATCGCCGGAACACAACTGATGGCTGCGAAGAATACCGAAGCAAGCGTCTTCATGGACATCTCATCGCAGAGGACCTATGTAGTGCTGAGTGGAAGGTGGTTCCGTACAAAAAACATGAAGTCCGGACCATGGGAGTTTATTGCGGCTGATGCTCTCCCCCCAGACTTCGCAAGAATCCCGGAAGGCACGCCGTATGACGAGGCACTGGCCTACGTTGCGGGAACAAGTGCCTCTCGTGAGGCAGTCCTTGATGCGAGCATTCCACAAACGGCTGCCGTGGACCGAGCTTCTGCAAAATGCACTGTGACGTATAGTGGTGAACCCGAGTTCAAGGACATCGAAGGCACAACGATGAAATACGCTGTCAACACAAGTTCGTCCGTACTTCTCATTGATGGGAAGTACCATGCTTGTGATAACGGTGTATGGTTTGAGAGTTCTTCGGCAAAGGGACCGTGGGTAGTGTCTACTAAACGGCCAGATAAGGTTGACGAGATTCCCGCAACCTCACCCGTATACAACACCAAATACGTCTATGTTTACGAGAGCACTCCTACCGTAGTCTATGTAGGCTACACGCCGGGGTATACAGGATCGTACGTAATGGGACCAACGGTGGTCTATGGAACTGGGTATTGGTATCGCCCGTATGGTCCATACTATTATCCCTATCACGTCACGTATGGTTTCCACATGGTATACTCTCCCTACCATGGTTGGTCTGCCGGAGTTCATGTCCATTATGGATACGGAGGTTATTGGGGTCCGCCCATGTACCGCCCACCGTATTACCATCATCCGCCGTATGGATACTACGGCAACACACACGTCAATCGTAATGGCGCGTATTATGGTGGGAATCCGCCTCGGAACGGCAATATGTATCGAGGAACCGGAAGTGGAGCTGCAGGAACACGGCCGGGTGTGCAGCCGGCAAGACCTCCGCAAGCATCAACGTTAGCAGGAACGCAACCACGCACCAAACCTAGTGCTCAACCAGCAGCACGACCTTCCAACAATGTGATGACGGATCGATCAGGAAATGTCTACCGTCCGTCCACTTCAGGTTCCGGCTTTGACAGCCACAATGGTTCGGGATGGCAACAATCCAACAATGCGCCCACTCGAGACCTACAGAACAGCCAATCGCAACGTGATCGAAGTCAGATG
>DATGWS010000061.1:0-3038 GCA_035299365.1 Candidatus Didemnitutus sp. | reverse complement strand
CTGGAGGCGCCGAGACTCATCTGCACGAGATCTTTGGACGTATTGCACGGATGGGACATTCCGTTACTCTCTTGTCCTGTGGTTTTGAAGGGGCTCCGGATCGTGAGATCCTCGACGGTATCCAGGTGATCCGTCGAGGGTCTCGGTCCACATTCAATTATTCTGTTCCGCTTTGGTGGCGGAATGAAGGCCGCACATTAGATGTAGATGTGGTCATCGATGACATCAACAAGATCCCGTTCATGTCGCCCCTTTTCATCGATCGTCCAATCGTTGGTATCATTCATCACCTCTTTGGTGATAGTCTTATCAACGAGGTTGGGAGACTTTCCGCAGCCTACGTCTCCTTCTTTGAACGCCGTATACCTCGGGTCTATGGCAAAACACCGATATCCGTTGTATCAGAGAGCACCAAGAACGAATGTGTTGCTTTGGGCCTGCCCCCTACCAATCTGCATGTGATCTACAATGGCATTGAGCCATCAGAGTTTCCCATGCGTGTGTGTGAAAAGGCAACAGTACCAACGGTGGTATACTTTGGTCGACTCAAGCGATACAAATCCGTAGACCACGTCATACAAGCATTCAAAATCGTCTTACAGCACATCCCTCAAGCGCAACTTCAGATCATCGGTCGCGGTGATGATCTACCACTCCTTGAGGAGCTCGTTCAGTCTTCTGGACTCCAAGCGTCTGTCACCTTCCATGGATGGGTTTCCGGAGACGATAAGATTGAGTTCCTGAGTAAGGCTCATGTTGTTGTGAATCCCTCGATCAAGGAAGGATGGGGCATCACGAATATGGAAGCCAATGCCTGCGGAACACCGGTGATTAGTGCCGACGTACCAGGACTCAGAGATTCTGTGAGCAATGGTGTATCCGGACTTTTGTATCCGTACGGAGATCTGGGGATTCTTGCAGAGAACATCACTCGCGTACTACAAGACGACGATCTGCGTTCCCGTCTCAGTGAGGGGGCTGTGCATTGGGCATCATCCTTCACGTGGGATCGCAGCGCTCGGGAGATGTTATCTCTTTGCGAACACACCATATCATCATGGTCTACCGACTGATCATCGTCCTTACGTTCCTTTGTGCTCTTGACGTTGATGTTGCAAGGGCGCAAGGTCTTCGAGATAGCCGAGGTCGAGACTTCTGGCTGGCAGTGCCGCCGAACGACCATGCCCAAGGAGATTCATCCTCATCATTCATCTCAATAATCCTGAACTGCGACACCAGAACTGACGTTCGTATCGAAGCACGAGCTCGTGATGGCTCAGTAGACGTCCGCACGTTCACCGTTCCCGGCTCTGCCATGTGGGAAAGCCGCTATGCCACAAATCAATATGAACTTCGAGGTGTAACCTCGCCCAATGGTTCAACGGCAGACTGCGAAAAGGCAATGCCAATGAGCATCCACGTCACCACAACAACAGATGTTACTGTTTATGCCGTGCTGCGTGATGTGAATACGAGTGATGCATGGATGTCGTTGCCGACAGATGCTCTCGGAACATCGTATCGAGTGTCAACCTACGCGTCAACCGCCGTAGCCGACACCTCATCGTTTCTTGGCATCCCTATTTACACTTTCACAGAAGCGTATCCGAGTCAGTTTGTTGTTGTTGCTACTGAAGACAGCACCGACGTAACCATCGACTTAAGTGTCGATCGATCCTCTGTACAAAACGGGTCGCGAAGATCGGTAACGCTTAACAGAGGCCAGAGTTATCTCGTCCAAGCCCGTGTCTCGATAACACGCCAGAATGATGATCTCACGGGAACTCGCATCGCGAGCACCAAACCTCTCGTTCTACTCGCGTCCCACTATCGGGCTCAGGTACCCATCATCGCTGAAGAAGCATCACGAGACTGTTTGGTTGAACAGTTGCCCAGTACAGATACCTGGGGTAAACATATTATCGTTCCACCACTGCGAAGACCAATGGGTTTTCAATCGGCTGGATCGAATGACGTAACAGTATGTCGCATCGTGGCTGAAATTGACAGCACGATGGTGCAGGTGAATGGGCAGGCCCCTTGGCAGATCAATGCCGGTAGTTTTTGGGATCTTCCACTGACCACGGCTCTTGATATCGTTTCGACAAAGCCGGTTCTTGTGACGATCATCGATCGTTCAGCAAACAGAGATAGGCGTGGTCGGAATTCGGGTGATCCGTCATTGATTCTGATGCCCCCTGTTGAACAGTATCTGAGCGGATATCGTGTTGCAAATGCCGAACCGCAGGTTACGGGCACTCCAGTCTTCAGTCAACATCAAATCACTTGCGTAGTGCCCTTGGCAGCAGCAGGCTCTCTAACGCTTGATGGAGCCCCTTCCCCTGCCCTTACGCCCATAGCCGGAACAACATATGGCTTTGTACACCTCACCGTGGCAGCAGGGCCACACGAAGTTTTGTGTGATAGTGCCTTTGGGATCTTCGTCTACGGATACGGTCCTGCTGAATCATACGGATACACTGGAGGTATGGCCTTTGATCGTCTCTATACACCAACCGTGGTACTTCGCGTGCTAGATGTAGAGGGGTTCCCGGGTGACGTCGATACTATGTATGCGATCGTTGATAGCATTGACAACGCTGCTAACCTCCAACTCTCGGGAATTGTGAAACTTGAAGGATCACTCAAACTAGATCTTTCAACCTTTGTGCCTTCAACGTCAACGGTGGCAGACCCTGTTTCGCGTATAGGCACTATTCCGTTTTCTCTCAACTTCGATACGCTAATGGTGGGAGATACCGTGAGCGCTATGTTGGGATGGCACACTCTTGGACGCGACACAGTAACCACAAGTACATTGACCAACATCGTGTGGACAGGTGGAGCTGGAGACACGATAGATGTACGAACGACCATTATCGACGGCAGTGTAATCACCAATGGTGTTTGCCGTGATCAACAGCCGCGGTTGTTCGATCCATATACTACCACACCTCTTCAAGAACGTCGCTACTATGATATCCGCGGTCGATACGTTGGATCAACATTAGACGGCCTTCCACCCGGAGTCTATTACC
>DATGWS010000060.1:0-4973 GCA_035299365.1 Candidatus Didemnitutus sp. | reverse complement strand
TGTTGATGCGAACGGACAACTGAATACATCCTCGCCTCGTGGTGGTGATGCAGATTTTTATACTGTTGCCTTTTCAAACCCACATGATTCTGTGAATGCATGGAGAGATGAACTCGATCTCTGTGTGCAGCACGTACTTCGACAAACTGGGGCCGACCGAGTGATCCTGGTTGGTTATAGCATGGGTGGGCTTGCCGCTCGTGCCTATCTCGTAAAAAGACTCACCGACCATCATGTAAAGCGACTGATCACGATTGGTACGCCCCATCTTGGATCTCCATTCGCCAGGATATGGTCGTGGAAGACCGAGATGGAGCAATGTGTGCGAGATCAGAACATCGTCCTTGCTCAGCCATGCAAGGCCGCTCTTGCAGCTATTCAAGGGGCTGAGGGCGACGTACCATTTGATGCGCCGGCAGTGAGAGACCTCCGTCGTCCTGAAGACGGCGGTACCTACCTCCGAAAACTTTCAAAATATGCGCACCCTCTCGATGTGGAATACGTGAGTGTTATCGGCGATGTGGACGTTCTAAACGAGGTGAAGAATCTCCGAGAAGGTGCTGTGCAGGAGTTGTTACGCAAGGTGCTCTCCGTTGGCGGCAGTTCGGTGAATGAACTCTTTGAGACCGGAGACGGCGTGGTGAGTTCAAAGAGTCAGGACATCATGAACATCGAATACTTCACGGTTGATCGCTCCCGTCGGAGAACTGCACGCGTAGTAAATGTTGGTAGTGTGCATATCGATCATCTCGCGCAGAGCTCTGATGTTCAACGAATGATCCTCGACGATAAGGCCGAATTCAAAGGGGCTTCTGTCTGCCTAATGAACGGAGCACCTACACTCGTGGTAGATGTGGCAGACCACATCCCTGCACTCTGCGAAATGTCTGTTGATGTCATTGGAGCGCCAACACAACGTATTGTGGCACCACGGGGTAGTGCAGTGCTCTGTCGAACACCGGATGGCATCGTTGCCCGATTCACTGTACCGCTCACAGACGTTCCGCTTGATGCGCCCGAACCCTATGCACTGAAGATCATCATCACGAATACGTTCGGTTACACTACCACGTCGTCCATTGCCTGGTAAAGAAAAAGCCGGACCCATCGAGGATGGATCCGGCTTTGCGTGAATTGTAAACTGTGTGGACTTATCGAACCAGCATGAGTGGCTTGGTGTCTGTAAAGCCCGGGGCAGACATCACAACGTAATAGAGCGTAGAGCTCATGTTGTGATCCTTTGTGTTCATTGCTACGGTGTGTTCGCCCGACGGGAGAACATCGTTGACCAGTGTCGCAACTACGTTGCCGACCATGTCCATAACACGTACGGTCACCATTGCGGTTTCTCGTGTTGTGAACGAGAGCGTGGCACGGTCGAGAACCGGGTTCGGTGCTACGTCGCCAAGTTCAAATGACGATGTTGACGTGCCATTCAGTCCGGCCACTCCATCGTTATCGCCAGTCTGCGTATTCACTTGGAAAGCGCGTTGTTCAACAATAACGCGAATCGGAGCAGATTCCACTGTGGCGCATGGATTGGACATCTTTACCGTATAGACACCATTCATGTCTTCACTCGCTGCAGAATACCGCAGGTCCTGAGTGGTTTCATTCGGAATGGCAACACCATCCTTGAACCACTGGATGCGATAATAACTCACGTCTTGTCCCTTGTTCACGGTCAAAAGGAATTCTCCTCCTGCCGGCATTCGCTTCATCGTTGCACCCCTTGCGCCATCTACATCTGCTTGGCGGGGTGTTGGAAGAATTCGGACGGAGATACCTGCTGATGCCATCGAGGCAACAGCAATAAATACGGCGATGGTGGTGATTACGCTACGCATGGGGATCCCTGTATTGGTCAGTGACGCTAATATACCGAGTTTGCAGTCATCATTTCTCGTGCCAAATGCCCCCTGACCCAAACATACCTACTAGAATCTTCATCACTGCCGGCGATCCTTCGGGTGATGCCCATGCTGCAAGGCTTATGGCCGAGATCCGAAAGCGCGTCCCCGACGTGGTTTTCGAGGGTTTCGGAGGTCCGGCAATGGAACAAGAGGGACTGCGATCCCTAGCCCATGTACGTGATCTGGCCGTAACGGGGTTCTGGGAAGTGGCAAAACGATATGCGTTCTTTCGCGATCTTATGAACCGTTGCGAAGCGGCCATCGCGAGATCGCGACCCGTCCTGTTTATCCCCGTGGACTATCCGGGCTTTAATATGCGGCTCGCAGCCAAGGTCAGAAGCCACAAGCTTCGTGTTGTGTGGTACATCGCACCACAACTATGGGCGTGGGGCGAAAAACGCGCCAAGGAACTTGCATCCGTTGTAGATCGTCTCCTTGTGGTCTTTCCCTTCGAGGTTGAGTTCTTCTCCCGTCACGGAATTCGTGCGGAATACGTTGGACACCCTCTTTCCGAGTCCATCGATCTCGATCATGCCCCCAAAAGGTCCACGTCGGAGATTCTTCTTTTGCCCGGGTCGAGAAAACAGGAGATACATCATCACATACCACTTCTTGCCGAAACCATTAGCCGATTGAACCAATCGCGTCCCGACCTCACGTTTGTTGTTGCACGCGCACGCAATGTAGAACTCGAGTCACTTCAGCCCCTTATCGATAAAGGGGCTACCGTTTCCGATGATGCAGAACGTTCGATGGCGACTGCCACGGCCGGACTCGTCAAGGCTGGTACGTCAACCTTGGAAGCAGCGATGAGGGGGCTTCCTTTTGCAACGTTCTATCGCACATCGATGCTTACCTACGAAGTAAGCAAACGCCTTGTGAACGTTACATCCGTTACGATGATGAATCTGCTCTTGAACAGACCTGTTATTCATGAGTATATCCAGCGTGATGCAACGCCTCAGAATCTTGAACGAGAGGTGGTTGACCTTATCTCCAACGCTGACCGACGCAATGAGCTCTCCTCGGCAATGCAGGAAGTGCGTTCGATGTTGTCAGGGGGCGGGGCAAGTGCCAATGCAGCAACCATCATCGCTACAATGGTGGAACGATGAAGTCAGCACTAGCTTCTGCCTCGATCCGTGCTCTTGCGCGTACGTGGTCCGTGCACATTGAGGGGCGTTTCCCAACCGGACCGTGCATCGTAGCATTTTGGCATGGCGAAATGCTTCCGGTTTGGTTTGCCTTCCGTGCACTTCGTCCGGTTGCGCTTGTGAGTCCAAGCACGGATGGAGCCATTCTGGGCACGTTGCTCGCTGACTGGGGATATAACGTGGTGAAGGGGTCGTCTTCTCGGGGAGGCAAGGAAGCTCTGCAGATCTTGGTTGATCAAGCGGCACATAACGTTGTCCTGATCACTCCAGATGGTCCGCGAGGACCTGCGCACATTGCAAAACCTGGTGCCATTGTTGCCGCACATCGCGCCGGAGTACCGTTGGTGCTCGTGCGCATGCGTGCAACTCGAACAAAGATCTTCACGCGATCGTGGGACAAATTTCAACTCCCTCTGCCATTTGCACAGATTACACTGCATGTTTCAGCGCCGATCGAGGTTCCGGCCTTCCTTTCACGCGAAGGGATTGATGGAGTAATTGCGGAGGTTACTGAACACCTCAATCGACTGGGGAGCGTTACGTGTTAACGATTCTATCAAGAATCTACGGTGCGGTTGTTGCACGGCGTAATGCTGGCTTTAACGAACGTCGTAGACCTATCACGAGCGTTGCTGTTCCCGTTGTTAGTGTTGGGAATATCTCCGTGGGAGGCACTGGTAAAACACCCGTTGTGCAAGCCATCGTTCGGTTACTTCAATCACAAGGTAAGCGTCCTGCCATCATCATGCGCGGATACCGTCGCACCTCAAAGGGGCTCCTCGTAGTCCATGATGGAGCTTCGCTGCGCACCACAGTGAGCAACGCCGGTGATGAAGCGTATCTCCATGCAATCGCACTCGGCGTGCCGGTTGTTGTGTCCAACAACAAGGCCGAAGCTGCTGCCTATACGGCCGCCAACATGCCATGTGATGTTCTTGTAGTTGATGATGGATTTCAACATCGTGCATTACATCGCGATCTCGACGTTGTCTTGATCGATAGACAATCCATCGAGGGAACGCTCCTACCGGGCGGGAGGCTGCGGGAGCCCCTTGCAGAACTCTCGCGAGCAGATGTGATCCTGTGCATGGGAGATGTCCGTACACGTGAAGTGAAAGCGCTTGGTGTTGGTAATTCTCTGGTGCTGCCTTGTGCCATTGAAGCGCACCGTGCAATGTCGGTGAACATTCCGTCCATAGAACTCAATGCTGCCTCAAAGGTTGTTGCTGTGGCTGGAATTGGCAATCCCGAGAGATTCATTCAAACGCTTGAGAAGCTTCAGTATTCGGTAGTGGACAAGGTGATCTTTCCGGACCATCATCGATATACAACGAAGGATGTGGAACGCCTCTGCGAGGTAGCCTCCAAACGTGGAGCAGTTCTGGTTACCACGGAGAAGGATGCTGTGAAACTTCAGCCGCTCATGTTCGTTAACGGCGCCCAACGCGCACCGATGTATGTGGTAACAATCCACGCAATTCTTCACGATGATGCGTTTAGCGCATTGCTGGTACAAAGGACCTCACGATGACGATAGCGATCTCCAAAGCATCCGGTGCAGCGAACTACGAGAATTATGGTCGTTGGCTAAAGGCAGTAGACGTTGATGTAACGATCGTCGATCTTATCGGTATGACGCCTGCCGATGCTGTACTTCGGCTTCGCGAATGTGACGGACTCATCCTCACAGGTGGGCCTGATGTAGACCCGGATAGATATAACGAACCGGAAAAGCGTGAGCTCTGCGGGACCATTGATGCTGTGCGCGATGAATTGGAATTCGCACTCGCAGAAGAAGCTCGTGAGCGGCGTATGCCCGTACTTGGGATCTGCCGCGGAGCTCAGCTTCTCAACGTAGCCTATGGCGGAACGCTTGTTGCCGACCTTCCACGTAGCCGGCCGAGCG
>DATGWS010000059.1:0-7639 GCA_035299365.1 Candidatus Didemnitutus sp. | reverse complement strand
CTTCGCCATCTGCCCCTCTCTCACGCTGCGCTAGAGAGGGGCGCAGACATCATACACTTCGAATCGTGACACCACAAGAGCCCCTCTCTAGCCGAAGGCGTGAGAGAGGGGCGACGACATCGAGCGCAGCGAGATGGAGTGGGGTGAGCTAAGCTAAGCTAAGAGAAAGAGTGACCGTGCCTCGATCCTCCTTTCGGCAGGACAGGCTCCGCTCAGCATTACGCACTGTGTTCGCTGTTCTCTGTTCTCTGTTTCCTGTTCTCTGTTCACTGTTCACTGTTCACCTCAGCTCACCCCGCTGGCTTCGCCATCTGCCCCTCTCTCACGCTGCGCTAGAGAGGGGCGCAGACATCAAACACTTCGAATCGTGACACCACAGAAGCCCCTCTCTAGCCGAAGGCGTGAGAGAGGGGCGACGACATCGAGCGCAGCGAGATGGAGTGGGGTAAGCTAAGAGGAAAAGGGGGCGTGCCTCGATTACGCTCGGCATTGCGCACTGTGTTCGCTGTTCTCTGTTTCCTGTTCTCTGTTCACTGTTCACTGTTCTTTGTTCACCTCAGCTCACCCCGATGGCTTCGCCATCTGCCCCTCTCTCACGCTGCGCTAGAGAGGGGCGCAGACATCAAACACTTCGAATCGTGACACCACAGAAGCCCCCCTCTAGCCGAAGGCGTGAGAGAGGGGCGACGACATCGAGCGGAGCGAGATGGAGTGGGGTGAGCTAAGAGGAAGATTCGCTATTCGCTACTCGCTATTCGCTACTCGCTATTCGCTATTCAATTGAGAACGGATTCACGATTTTCGTGTTCAATATCTTCAGTCCGTGGTGCATATCCTCCGATAACACTTCGTTGCATTCTTCTGACAAAGCCGTAGCAATGATCAGTGCGTCATAGTAGCTCAACGTGTAGCGCTCCATGATCGAAAGAGCTAGCGTTGGAAGTTCTTCAGTGATTGGCACAACCTTGCAATACGCACGTACCGTTTTCAACGCATGATGGATCTCAGTAGGGGGCATGCGGAGTTTGCGAGAACAGACATTTGCGATCTCGTTGAGGACCTGCACACTTGCAACGCCCCCTTCAATCAAGATCTTTTCTGCAATGGGTGTTCGACGTGGATCGTCAGCAAGCGCATAGATCAGAATGTTTGAGTCGAGGAACCTACTGCCGGGCATTTGCATCATCCCGATCGAAACGAAATCCCTTTGGCAGGCGCCGACGTTGCTTGCGCAATTGATCCAACAGTTCCTGCGGACTATCGAGCCTACTTACTACGAATGTGTGAAGGTCAGGAGTCACGCTGAACGCAATCTCATCGCCCTCCATCAATCCCAACTCCAGTACCAACTCCCGAGGAAGTCGCACACCAAGACTATTGCCCCATTTAGAAACTCGCATCACATTCTCTTCGAAATGATATACATGGCACAAAAGTATATCATGGCAACTAAGAATCAAAAGGCATTGGCCACCACATATCTCAATGAGAGTGCACTAATCCGGTGCACAGGTGCCTACTTTAGAGTGATTTCGTAAGCGAACACATAGTAATGGAGTACGTCATGGCATCCGACAAAAAGGTCATCATCAACAACGATGGAATGTGGGGCCTCGTCTGGTTCCTCGCTACGGTTGGTGCGGCCATCTACTACGTTCAACAAGCAACCGACTTTTGGGGCGCAGTTCTCGGCATCTTGAAGGCTCTCGTATGGCCTGCCATGCTGATGTATCGTGTGTTGCAGAATCTCCAGATGTGATCGTGATTGCGCGATCATCAATGAAGCAGCTTCTTGGCCTGTTCGTGTGCCTTGCTCTGGTCTTTCTTGCCGCAGCAGCTGGTGGACTTGCCTCTGCCAGTGCCGGCAGTTTTTTCATGGAGCTCAATCGACCACTCTGGGCACCTCCGGCATGGCTGTTCGGTCCTGCATGGACGGTCCTCTACCTTCTCATGGGAGTTGCGTCGTGGCTTGTATGGCGAAGAGGGGGCTTTTCTGATGCCCGCCCAGCGTTGACACTTTACGGCGTTCAGCTTGTCCTGAACGGCATGTGGACCTGGCTATTCTTCGTCATGCGGTCCGGCAGTCTTGCCTTTGTTGAGATCATCATCCTCTGGATCTTGATCCTCGCAACCGTCATCGCGTTCTGGCGAAAGAATCGTCTCGCAGGAGTGATGCTCGTGCCGTATCTGATCTGGGTTGCGTATGCTTCGTCCTTGACGTTCTCATTGTGGCAGCGCAATCCATCGGTGTTGTGAAGTAGCGTTGTTGCTGTCAAATACTCTTTATCGCAACCGTGCCAATGATAGTGTCATTACTGCCATGCGCTCGTCTCAGCTTTAGGAAAGAGACCTCAATGTTTTTGGAGTTAGACGTGGTGACCTGTACAATGGAGTCAATAGGTTCCCACATATGGGAGTCGCGCGTTTCGCTATAGTACACTGTTCTGTCACCTTGATTATAGGATCGCTTGATCATCGCACAAACAACGCGTCGTCCGGTTTCCTCGCGCACTTGAAGCAATGGGCCGTGTTTTAGCACAACCTCCTTTTCTATCCATCCCGAAACAAACCGTATGGTGTCTCCTAGCGCGACGATCTCTCTTGTGGAGAAGGTGACATCAGAAATGTACACTCCGTCCTCAACCGCTTTGAGTTTAGAGGTACTGGCGAGTTTGATGTAAGAGAGTCCATATTTACCAAAGAGCGACAGGTATAGAAATACGATGGTAGGCATAGCCATATACATTGCGATCATGGTCATCTTATTTGCCCCCTTGACTCGCGATGTAAAGAATGCCACGATCAAGGTTGAAGGGATGAGTCCAATGAGTAACATTGCCATTATCCAACCAGCACCTTCAATGTCGTACGTGCCTCCAGCGAAGTTCCGAATCAAGATGTCGTTGACGATAATAGTGAATGTGGCAAGTAGTATGCGGTTCATCATCCGAAAGTCTGTAAACATCAAGAGTATCGTGCTCAACCCAATGATCACTGGACTCATCATGATCGAGGTCGGCGGGTAAAAATGACCGGCTAGATTCGTTAAGACGACAGATAGAAAGACGAGTATAAGAAGGATGTTGTTCTTCAATGTGTTGACATCTTAAGAGAGTGATACTTCAACGTCACCAGGACGGACTTCTAAGATACATGGCAACTGGCACGTTGCTGCCAGGGCATATCGCTCATTGATCGCCTATCTTCATGAAACGTGGTCGATCGTGCAGTGAGGCTACATGGAGTAATCCTCCAAGTCCTGGTGCGATGATCACGCCACCGTTGCGGTCGTCGGCGATGAGCATTCGCCAGTGGGAACCCCGGGGTCGTTTGATCCTGAGGAGTTGGCGGAGCGCCGACTGCGGTGTATAAAATCCAGGCTGCACACGGAGTTCGAAGATACCGCTGTCTTCGTACATGAAAAGTAGACTCGTGTCTGTCATACAAGCACCACTGATAAAACCCGTTTCATTGAGAACCACCGAGGGACCGTTTCGTGTTCTAAGTCTTGTTGACACAGAATCAAGATAGCTGGCCTCTTGGTTCATTATTGTTACGGATATGGAGTCTTCAACCGTGCGAATCCATGAGTGGTTGATACGCATGTGAAAGAGGCTTCCTACCATCCAGAGTCGTGAGCGTCGATCTGAGAACAAGAATTGACAGTTGTCATCTGCCAAGATCCTATCAAGAAACACCTCACCCGTTGGTGCTAGTCGGACTCGGAAGCAAGATCCGCCCCATTCACCTATGTCGTTAGCCAGAATGAAAGAGGTGTCTGTTCCATATGGGGACGGGATGATCTCCGTGTAAGCGCCGAATCCAAACTCGAAGTTACTCGGTCCAAGTATGGACCTACGCCATGATGTTGAACTTTCCAACCAGGAGTAGACAGAGTCTCCGTAAACCAGGAGTACCGCTGTTGAACAAACAGCTATGTGCTTGGTGCTATATCCGGATGGCATACGAAAGGAATCGGGAATTCCGATGTCCGTGAAGTTGGATCCTGGCCTCTTCCTCCAGAGGACTCGCAACCCGTTGCTATCTACGAGAGCTGCAACTGCCCCTTGCCCGGACGCAACTTCATGCACTCGAGAAAAACTCCCGATCGAAAAGGGGCGTACCACGTGATTAGCCAGATCTACTTCCTGCAAGAAGTTGAGCTTGACGCTGGTGTCGTGCTGAACGTCTCTTTTACAGAGAAGGTGCCCATCCCACCAGATAAGCACATTGTAACTGACGCCCGTTTGCTCTTCCCAATAGACGTGTTTGATCGTCTTCACAGAATCAAGCGTCAAGGTACGGTCGATGATCGCCTCCCAACGCTCATGATCTGTGCACGCGGCAAGACACGCAAGGAGCAACACCATGGCGTATTGCAATGGTCTACCTCTGATCATCTTCAGATCCCTGCGTTGTCATAAGCCCCTTACCCACGAATTCGAACTTATCGTGCTTGACAGAAAGATAGGAGCACACTCCCACATAAACACGACCGTATCGTATATCGAACATTAACACATGTCCTTTGCAGACACGTCGATATGTGCCTCCGTACTGTCTTTGGCGTGGAGGACGAGCGAACCCATCAGCGCAAGGATGATCACGAGGCAGGTTGGTAGGGGGCGTTTCATAGTGGTCTCCAAGATGATGCTACATAGTCGACACAATGAAGTGTTGAAAGGATACATGCACCCCGTCAATGCCGAACACGTACTACGCGTACTTCTTTGCTGCCCTTGTTGCAATTTCTCCAATCCTTTTTCGGAGGATTCGCGGACGTAGTACCTCAATCGAATCGCCGTGACCAAGTAGCTCTCGTTCGAGCTCATAGTTGAGGATCACGTTGATGCTGAACATCACGTCCGGTCCTTCGCTCTCCACGATTTGTTGACTCGAGTGCATTGGTTTTGTAATGAGGTAAGGGGCATTCTCCGCATTGATGGTGAAAACCACCTTTGTTGGAACGTTCTTGAGACTGCGTGTTACTCCGATCACATCCTTGAAGTATGTGGTAACATCAACCTCTGAGTTATCAATGAATGGAATGGTCTCATCAAGTGGTGCTGCCAGATCCTCTATTCTATCCAAGGCAAGCATGAATAACGGCGTACCTCTAATCTGTGCCGTCCCAAGAACAAACCACCGGTTGCGGTACTCCTTGAGGAGGTAGGGACTGAACGGATATGTGGCCGCCTCCTTTGCGCGAAAAGACTTGTACGTTACCATCACGCACTTCTTCTCGACCACGTACGTTCGCAATGTCTCTATCCAATGCAGTCCTGTAAGATCATCGTTGCGTTCAAAATCGATCACAAGCGCCGACTGCGTCCTCTGTATATAGATCTTGTCCTCGAGCTTCGAGATCATAACGTTGAGATCTGCGGAGTTGGAGAGCCCCTTAAACTGCTTTAATAAGGCTGATGCCTCCATCAGAACGGCAAGATCTTGGGCATCCAGCGGAATGTTCGTGATGGTAAAGTCCTTGTTGCTGTACGTGTAGAACTTGCGGTCCGAAACAACGATTGGTGCTTCGTACCCGAGCTTGCCACTGCGCATGACCTCGATATCTGCCTGAATAGTTCGTTTGCTCACCCCTTTGTCTATACCCTCGTATTCATAAAGCGCATCAGAACAGGCATCGATCAGATCCTCAAGTGTCCACGTCCGTTGTCTATTACGGAGACACTGGTCGATCACACGATACCGTACGAGCGCATTTCTGTTGATCGGCATAAATATTTTCTCCCGTTTTTAACTACGCAGAAAGACTGCGCAGTATACGCCGAAATTTGTTTCAGACCAGTGAAGCAATGGTGATCACGATGACAGAAGGGAAACCAACAATGCGATACAACACATCTACACGAGCATCCAAGACAGTGGTGAATAACGAAGGCGCAAGAGCCTTTGCAATGACTCCAGAGTTTGAGCTGTATTCAGCAGTGGTAACCTGGTCACTAAGCGATACCTTCTACGAAGCTTCGGATGATCGCGGTAGGCGCATTCGGATGCTGATAGAGCGCTGTGATCCGGTCTTTGTTGGCCAATTGGCTGTCTATGTCCGTACAACGATGAATATGCGCAGTGTCCCTTTACAGCTTGTAGCGGAACTTGCTCGGACGTCTCGCGGCACCGACCTTGTGTCACAGGTCACGAACAAGGTGATCCGCAGAGCCGATGAGATCACGGAGCTGTTGGCCTGTTATGCCCTTATGAACGGTCGTACTTCGTCAAAGAAGTTGGGCCGGCTGTCAAAGCAGGTGCAGAAGGGGCTTTCCATGGCCTTCAACAGTTTCGATGAGTATCAGTTTGCCAAGTATGATCGGAAGACATCGATCACGCTGCGTGATGCGTTGTTTGTAGTGCACCCAAAGCCAAAGGATGTTGAACAGCAAGTGTTATTCGACAAGATCGCTTCTGGAGAACTCGCTACGCCATACACATGGGAGACAGAGCTTTCTCTGTTGGGGCAAGCCCCTTACGAAACTCCACAGGCTCGTAGCGATGCATTCACAGCAAAGTGGGAAGAACTGATCGAGAGCAACAAGCTGGGCTACATGGCGTTGCTGCGCAATCTTCGAAACATCGTGCAGGCCGGTGTGTCTGGTGTGCATATCGAAAAGGTATGTTCTGTACTTGCTGATCCAAAGAAGGTGGCACAATCGAAGCAGTTCCCGTTTCGGTTCTTGTCTGCCTATCGCGAACTCCAACAGTTGGGTGAACAGATCGACGGTAACACCGTTGTCGATCGGATCTTCCGTGCGATCACTGGAGATAGGGGGCTGGTGGGTGGCGTGATAGATGCCTTGGAGCAGGCCGTTACTGCTTCGGCGCTCAATGTGCAGGGGTTTGATAGCGAAACTCGTGTGTTGATCGCCTGTGATGTGTCTGGGTCAATGCAAACACCAGTATCGCCAAAGTCAACGGTAAACATGTTCGACATCGGATTGGTGCTCGGAATGATGTTGCGGTCGCGGTGTAAGCGTGCCGAAATCGGAATGTTCGGTGACACGTGGAAGGTGATCAACGTACCTGCCACGAACATTCTTGCAAATGTGCAGGCATTCTATGCCCGAGAAGGTGAGGTAGGTTATGCAACGAATGGACACCTTGTGATTCGTGATCTCGTGAAACGAGGAGTTGCGATGGACAAGGTGATGATCTTCACAGATTGTCAGATGTGGGACACCAGTTGTAGAGGATTGGACATCCAGACAGCATGGCTAACGTATCGGCGCGACGTTGCTCCTGATGCCCGACTGTATCTCTTTGATCTGGCGGGTCATGGACAAGCGCCGATCAACCTGCGGTCTGATGGAGTGTATCTCATTGCAGGGTGGAGTGATAAGGTGTTCGACGTACTCACCGCAATCGATAACGGTGGCACAACACTCGATGCCATACGAGCCATCGATCTGAATTGAAACAATGGTAGGGATGCCGTAGATATGGAATACATCGCTGTAAACGAGTGGGATGAAACATCTCGCAACTCCATTTCGACTGTCGCTCCCTACCATCATTTATTCAAAGAAAGCAAAAACTGCACGGTGCCGTACAAGAGGCATACTTCTAAGTACATCTGTCGTCGGTTCGAACCCGACCGTGGGTATACACGCCCACGTAGCTTAGTTGG
>DATGWS010000058.1:0-8692 GCA_035299365.1 Candidatus Didemnitutus sp. | reverse complement strand
GCTATTGTAGGGGGCGGGCACGGCGTAGGCGTACATAGCGTTACCGAGCCGGCCGGATATTTCATTCCGATTGCCTGCGGCCCACGCATTGAACGGTCGAACGATGCTTCTCTTCTACAACAGGGCCTTGCGCTGACTGTTGTGATGACCACGAAGGACCTCACAGAGTGGGTCCTCGATGTGGTTCTCAATACCACGATACGAGAAATCGTTGACGGTGAACTTCGCACCTTCATCCTTGCAAACACAGGTGCATCAGATGACTATGCCGAAATGATCTTGCAGGATATTACCTTATAACGGCGATGGTCTTGGTGATTGTTTCTCCGTTTGCCTGAACGACAACAGAGTATGTACCCTGTTGAAGGTGAGACGTAGAGAATACCACCCTGCCACCTACGTTAAGCCTCTGCTCTATCACTTCACCGCGAACGGAATAGATTGAAATGCTTGCTGCTTGTCCTGGGATCAGGCATTCAAAAGAGTCGTGTATTGGATTTGGAAAGATGGTAAATCCAGATTCAGAGCGACTATCATTCACAGTTGTTGTGGCTGGCGGTGTGATCTTCAGGATACACTGCTTACCCTCATCCAGTGATATAAAGACGCTTCCATCTGCAGCTAGGGCTAGGCCGACGGGCCGAGCCCAACGCGATGTCACGTTGTTTGTGTCGGTAATGAAGCCGGTGCAGAAATCGACCACCACATTGGCGATGGTATCCTCGTCGCTATCAAACCTTAGGAAAACAACCTTTGCGCCACTAGCTGGGTTTCTATTCCACGAACCGCGCATTGCCATAAAGGCGCCGTTCTGATAGTCCGGCTGGGGATTCGATTCAGAGAAGACCAAAGCCATCGGAGCACAATGGGCGTCAACGAGGGCACCCGGCGGAGCCATGAGCTCAAGACGGGCGGTATCTACAGATGTGATCGGGAGGATGTCTGAATAGTCCCCGGTGAAATTGTACCACCGACGAAAATGATAGGCGAACGGATACCCATAGAACCCACCATCTCGAACAATGTCAACCCATTCCGGAGGTACATTGTTTCCCTGATTATCGCTGCCATTGTTGTTTGCCCACAACTTTCCAGTCCGTGGGTGAAGCGTCATTCCAACTGCATTCCGTATACCTGTTGCGTAGACCCTCCGTCCACTTCCATCAAATTCATACTCTTCAACAACAGCCCGATTGGTCTCACGGTCGGCATTACCTCTCGAGCCTACGCTTAGGTATAGCTTCCTCCTTACGGAATCGATCACGAGCGTTCTTGTACGATGATTACCGCCCAGCTGATTGACCTGTTCGGCCTTGTTGATGATTGTTATTCTATTGTCAAAGACATATCCTGACGTGTTACTTCGCCAGAGTTTGACAACTCCAGACTCTTGCGCCACATACATGGTATCGCGGAAGAACCGCACATCGTGTCCGGTACTGAATCCCCTAGCCGCTTCAATAACTGTATCAGCTACCCCATCACGATCTCTGTCCGGCATTGCCAAAATGCGGGAGCTATTCATGCTGGCTATGAAAAGAACAGAATCAGGCCCCCAAGACATGAATCGCCCCTTATCGAGAGGGAACCCTGCAAAAAAGACAGAGGCAGTCCAACCGCGAGGAATGGCAATTCGGTGTTGCGTTGGACTCAACCCGATGGAAGAGTACTTTGACGGTACAGAGATAGATACAGGTGCTAGATCACCGGCCTCCTTTTGAGTCCACGGGATCGATCCCGGATCTTGCGCCACGAGCGTACTCGACCCTACTAAGACGAGAGTGATTGAGAGAAGTAGGATGTGCATCATAGGTACTCCAAAAAAGCAACGACCTCCTCCCGGATAAACCGAGAGGAGGCCGTGAAAGTTCTATACGAAAGGAACTACTTACTTGACAACCGATACGGTCTGGAGTTCAGATGTGAACGGACCAGAAACAACGCGGTAGTAGTAAGTACCAGCAGACAGAGTTGAGAAGTCTACTGTCATCTCATACGTACCGGCTTGCACCTTGTCGCTGAGAAGAGTTTGGACTGCTTCACCATTGCTGTTGTAGAGTACAATGCGTGTATCAGCTGTAAGACCAACTGAGTAGCTAATGACACCCGAATTTGTCACTGGATTTGGACGCATTGGGTTCACAGCATACTTCACAGAGCCAAGCGACACGAGACGTGTTGTTGTAGCACATGGAAGCGTTACAGTGATTTTGCCAGGGATATCACGGAAGAGCGTATAATCTACGCGCTCGCCCGAGTTATCAAAGTCTACCGTGTATGCATAGACGTTCAGTGGGGATGCAAACGAACCTGCTTGACCCTTGTCGAGGAAGGCATCGAATGTAACCATGAATACTGGAACGTTGATGTTACGCAGTGGGGACTTCGTTGCGCGTTGATCGGCAATGTCGATCTCCAGAGAGTTCGAAGCATCTGTTGGAGCACCGTTCTTCGATACCGACAGAACAGTCCAACCTTCAGATTGTGTACCCGTTGTGATGATATCACGAACAGCGATACGTGGCTTTACAAGCTTAGGATCATATGCAAGGCGCACGCGGAGTTCCGTGATACCAACAGCATCGAGAGACTCAGGAATGTTGTTCAGTTCAACTGCAACCGGCACGGACTTGCCCGGCTCAACATTGTAGTTGTCCTTCACAAGATCTGTTGTCTCAAGGAAGAGACCGTTACCTGTAACTGTTGCAACTTGCTTCTTTGCTGAATTGCGATCATCAGTGATCTCAATATCTGCTGAGAAGAGACCAGTACGCCACAGAATGCCTTGAGTCTTTGCCTTGATCGTCCACTCATTTGTTGGATCTGCAAGGTTGGACTGATTAGCAGCAAGCTTGGTTACGAAGTCAGGAGTGAACGTGACCTTGAAGGTTGCACCGTTCGTGCCCGGCGGAACATCGATGTACTGATCCGTAACCGAGAAGCGGCTACCGTCAGGACCGGATGGTTGTGCAATGTTGAAGCGGATTGTTGTGTTCTCTGTGTGCTTAACACGAACAACCATATCCTTCGAGTTGAACACATACTGATCTGCAGTAGCACCTTCTACGGAGAAGTCGCCACCTTGAACGCGTGCTGTGATCTTATATGAAGGCTCATATGCTGCTTGACCACGTGTACCAACGTTTGTGCTGATCACATATGGTGAGCTGAAATCGCCTGCAACTGTTGGATCAAAGCGAACTTGGAGCATCACCGGTGCCTCACCGGGCTTGATGATCCATGGATTTGCAACTGTTGGGGCATTGAGCAGTTCGAACTTAGTGTTCGCATCTGTGATCGTGATGCCCGTTACAATTACATCGAACGTACCAACCTGAGTACCGGTTGTTGGATTGGACTCACCAAGGAAGTGCTCATTAGAGATTGGGATCTCTAGAACCTGAGCAGCATCTCCAACATTCATGATACCTGGGAAGTCAAGATCAGCACCCTTTACCTGCGGCTGCCATGCTGTACCTTGAAGCGTAACAGCAACTTCCGTCTGCTCACCATTGGATGATGTTGTTGGGAAGAAGAGTTCAGCTGTGTAGTTGTTACGCTCTGCGGCACGATTTGCAAGTACCGTAGGAACAAAGGCGACTGTGATATAGCGTGACTGGTTTGTACCACCACCAACAAGTTGGATTGGGAAGCTACCGGCATTGCCATTATCAACGATCTTGAAGTTCGCTGCATCCGGACCACGAAGTTGTGGAGCGAAGTACGTCACCGCTTGAGCACCGAGGTTCTCAAACTTGACCTGCTGGTTGTACTGCTGGATGCTTTGATTGGTTTGAATCACGTCGATGACACGTTCGATCCATGGTGACACGTATGCAGCAAGCTGCACATTGTTACCACTACCCTTAAGAACAGCGATCGAGTCAACTTCCTTAGCGTTTGAGTAGAACGGTACATTCTGCGTATGCTGAACACCGATCTCACCCTTAGGGCTGTAGGTTACCTTGAACTCGTACTTATCGTTCGGGGCGATTGTGAGTGGGAAGGCCGAAAGAAGTGGCTGACCATCCATCGTTCTCGGATTGAAGAAGTAGCCATCAGCTACGTTGTCTGGCATGAGAGCTTGATTGTATCCCGAGATCGCAAGTGCTACGCGGCTACCATTACGGATCTCAACGGTACGCTCTACACCAGGTGAGCTTGCTGGGATTGTTCCCCAGTCTACATCAGATACGTAGATCTTTGGCTCTTCGCCGCGGACGCGGAGTTCAACCGTCTTTTGATCGTAACATTCAAGTTCAACAAGCACCGTATCCACAACTTCAGGAGCAGTCTGAATCGTTGCAGTAGCGGTGAATTCCCGTGAACCGCCAGCTTCAATGTTGACTGGACCTTCTGGAGTAACTGCAAAGACAGTGCCTTGTGCGATTACCTTGATCTTGCGGATCAGAACCGGACGATCTGTCTTTTCATTCTTGATCGTGAAGGTTGCAGATGCCGGAGTGTTGTAGGCGATAGTACCAAAGTTGATCTTGGTAGGTGTCCAGCTGATCTTGTCGGCGATATATGTGTATGTCTTTTCAACAAACTTGCCAGAGCGCGAAACGACCTTGATCGTTGCTGTTGCGTCCTTAGTCTTGTCGAGAACGACTACGCGGAAATCAACTGTCTTGTCACCGCTGTTGAAGTTTTCGTCAACAATGAGTTCATAGTTGTTGAGGTCTTCGGCATAAACAGCGAAGACAGAACCACATGTTGTGTTTTCAGGAAGGATCTGGCCCTTACCTTCAACGTCACCACAAGCGATTACTTCGTTTACTGCAAGAGAATCGTCACAAGGGATCGTCATGTCGATCGAGATCGGAGTGCCATAAGCACGACCTTGCTGAAGACCATCGAGCGAACCGTAGTTCCAAGCAGCCCAACGAACCGTTTCGTCTGTGGATTCTACAACGTGGTCACCACTGCCGATAGGCGTGCGAATGTACGCATAGTCAGTGCCCTTGAGTAGGCGCATGGCACCACCGAAGGCCGACGTAAGCGAACGACCATCAACCTTGATCTTACCGATCTCGGATGATTTAAAGACGATATTGAAGAAGTTGTCCATGCCTTCTGGGGCGTGGAACACTCCATATTCAACCCAACGGTCAACAGAAGGAATATATTGGAGCATAGGCATACCAGACTCAACAGTCGGGTGACCTTGTGCTTCTTCGCCGTCCTTGCCCCTTACCATCAGTGGAGGAAGGATCTTTGCGTAGGATTTGCCGTATTGACCCATGAGGATCGGCTTGTCAGATTCCCAATACGTAGCAACTTCAAGAGCAGTTTCGAGACGAGTCTCGCCCTTCTTGAGGATGAACTTGTTGAGAAGTCCCGAACCATCTTGGCGCATTGCCTTAACGGTTGTTCCGTCTTCGAGACCAACAACACGAATAACATCACCACGGTCATCGTCAATACCGAATTCAATCGATGCCTGACCAACAACACGTGTTGGTGTGTACATACATGGTGTTGTTACGAACTTCGTACCCGACATTTCGAGCGGAAGCATAGCGTCGTGAACGTTGTTACGTACGAAGTGAGCTTCTGCGGCGAACATTCCCGTTGGAGGAAGTACGTCCGGGTAACGCATGATTGCAACCTTCGTGTGACCGGATACTACACCAACAGGCTTGTTAGCGCGGATCCATGTGCTCGTAAGGTCTGTCTCCCACTCTTTGTTGAGTGGCTCGTTGATCTTTGCTTTGATGAGGAAGGTCTCACCCTTTTCAAGTGTTTCCGTCTGTGTGGTACCCTTGCGAACACTTGGCGATTCAATTCCACCCTCGGTATCAACCGTTGGTGTGTACGAAAGAACCGTATTGTCCTTGTCCGCAATGACGAGGATCTGGCCCGGGCGATACTTGTAGCCAGAGCTATTGCCGTAACGATCCTGATAGAAGTTCATGGTGTAGTAGTTCTTGCCCCATCCCTCTACAGGAAGGTGGCGAGCCATTTCACCGTTACCCTGCCAGGCTTGGTACGTCGAAACCGAGATCGGCTTCTTAGACGAGACCACGATGCCATACCCCTTACGCGTCTCCGACTCTACATTCATGTAGGCAGTGGAGATAGGAACCTTGAGGACCTTGTTTGCCTCAACAGTGTATTCCTTATCCATCTTGGCAGCATCATTGATGCCGGCCGGCGTCTGGATGCGCACGGTCGTCTTCGTCTTTGAAGAGATGAGCAGCTGCATAGGCTGCGGCATCGGCTTCTCAGTCGGACTGGCCCAAACTTGCGGGAACGCAACAACGTAGCGGCGACCCTCAGTTAGAACCATTGTACCACGGCGCTCGGTCACTTGGGCCGAGATCACCCCAAGACCACTGACAACCATCATCATGACGGCGATCGCAGTCTTCATCGTGGTGGAAACAAGTCTCATGGACTTACTCCTGGCGTATAAAAAATGGGAATTGGTTGACATTCAAAACAGCCGCGCATAAACGTGGCATGTTCTAATATAGCAGAGAATTCGATATGTGCAAACACCCTATTCTTCATAGTCTTAGGGGGTGTTAAACGCATATGGTTTTGCCTACTAATAGATAACAACACAGAAGTGTCAAAAAGGTTTCACGTACGTACAAATTTCTTATCCACCGTCTAGGTGGCGCCTGACCAATCGGTCAACAAGAGGTTCCAAGGGAAGGGTAAAAAGCATCAATGCAGCACCAAAGAGGATGTCAACACCATAGTGATATCGGAGATAAACCGTTGATATAACTAGACTTCCCCCAACCACAGCAAAAAACCAACGGAATCGGCTTCGATTATAAAAGGCGAGGGCGATATTGACCAGGGTAAGCATGGTGTGTCCGCTCGGCATACAGTCGCGGTTAACTACTCCAACTGGATCCGGTGCTCCCCACGTAATCCCTCCCCCGGCATCAATAAGCCCCCTCAACATGTTTGTGAGGAAAACTCCGGGGAGGTCTGTGTTGATCGTAGAGTAGTTGTGGAGGGTGAACCGTGGACCAACTGCGGGCATCCCGAAATAGAGCAAATAGGAGATGAAATAACAGAATGCCATGGCTCGTGCAAATGACTCCAGCCGTTTGATCTCGTTCTTTCTCCAGAGCTCAACTGCCTGCATTATCGGCATGAGATAGAACAAGAAATAGCAGATCTGTAGGTACTCGGTGAGGGCCGGAAAGGAGAATTTTGAGAACCACACGGTTGGATCAGTACCAAAAATGATGCGATCCACTACGATCAGAACATCGTCGTAATCCACAGGATGCACTACGCGCACAAAAAAGTGCGTTTGGTCGTACATGATATAGATTACCGGTACAATGTAGAAGTAACGCAGTAAGGCAAACACCCGTGAACCGGTAAGTGAATACAAGAAGATCGATGCAACAATTGTTGTCGCTATCAAGAGATTCTGAAACAGAATACTCGATGCCATCGATACATAGGGATAGAAGATCAACGCCAAGACACTGTATACGAGAAGCATCACACCGGTATAGATATCGAGCGACAATATGTTGCCACGCAGACTCTTGTATAGGTCTGAAAGTGCCTCAATGGTAATCGAACTTTTCACTACGCTCTATCCCCTGCTGTAGTCAGGAGTAAACGATAGAGCTCGGCGAGGTGTTCAGGACTGAGTTCTTCTGCGCGCGACTTCGTTAGGTCATAGCCACCAAGAACCCCACATGTTCGTACATCGATATTCATCCTACGCCCCCAGTCTTGTAGCGCATTACTCATCACCTTACGACGCATAGAAAATGCAGCTCGTACGAAGGACATAAATGCAACAGGATCCACATCTGCAGCCGGGTGCTCGCGAAGGTGGAATCGTACTACAGACGAAGTAACATCGGGACGTGGGAAGAACGAACCTGGCTGAACATGGAACAAGATTTTGGCATCACTATACAGCCATGTAGCAACCCGCAACACGCCGTACTCCTTCGTCCTTGGTTGCGCAACACACCTACGCGCAACTTCACGCTGCATCATCATCACTACACGAGAAGTGCTTCGATAATTCTCTAGCGCCCAGAATAGAAGGTCACTTGTGATCGAATATGGGATGTTGCCGATCATTGCACGATGTTCTCTCGGCACATTCGGCCATTCCGACGCAGGGTCTACACGCAACGCGTCTCCTTCGCGCACTTCAAGTCTCTTATCCTGCGCCCACGGTTGCTGCCGTAGGTGTTCGATGGCGCGTGGATCAAGGTCAACGGCCAATATCGCTGCAGATGGCGTACGGAGGAGTCGTTGCGTAAGAACGCCAGTGCCCGGACCTATCTCTAAAACAACATCACCGTCTACGGAATTCAGCGATTGAACAATCTTATCGGCCGTACGTGGGTCAGTAAGGAAGTTCTGACTGAACTGTTTGCGAGGAGCAAATCCGCTCATACCGAAACAGCCTCTCGAAACGCAATTGAAAATTTTGACCACATGTCCAAGAGTGATTCGGAAACCACCTTCACCTCTCCAATCACAGGCATGAAGTTTGTGTCTCCATTCCAACGTGGCACGATGTGTATATGTAGGTGACCCGGCACTCCTGCACCGGCAGCCGCTCCAAGGTTTGCGCCAACGTTTACTCCATGCGGATGGAGTTCCTTCTCAAGGATACGCAAGGCAATCTGCGTAACGTCTATCAGTTCATGTGCTGCGTCAGCAGACAGAGAGGTAAGCCCTGCAACGT
>DATGWS010000057.1:0-5720 GCA_035299365.1 Candidatus Didemnitutus sp. | reverse complement strand
TGTTGGGCTAGCCCCGTAACGATAATCTTTTCTGTTCGGGGATGACTTCCCGTCCACGCAGATCCTAATAAGGCGGCCGCTCCAACAACACCCGCGGCCACTGCTATTGCTGCCCAAAGTCGATACTGCATAACGCTCCTTTGCTGTTTTTTACGAGGGCTTATCCTATCCGGGCAACCAAAATACATCCGCTCCACACCGAACGAGCGGTCGAAAGCCGTATTTTTGCTATTCGACGAATCCTATGGACCATTGACTGCACCCTTCCGTATGGCAAAACCGCTGAGTATTCTGTTCGTCACGAGCGAGATCTACCCGTTCATTAAGACGTCCGAATTTGCCGACCTGTGTTATGCACACTGCCTTGGCGTGCGAGAGATCGGACACGACATTCGTGCCATGATGCCGAAATACGGCTATATCTCGGAACGCAAGAATCGCATCCACGAGATCAATCGCCTTCGAGACATCCCTATCCCGATTGGCTCGGAAGCTCATCCGGCTACGGTAAAGTCGAGCTCGATCAATAACCCACGGGTAAAGGTTCAATCGTATATCACGACGAACTCGAACTACCTGGATGTCAATAAGGGCATCGAAGCTGATATCAACACTGGCGTTACGTTCCCAAACAACGACGAACGCTACATCTTCTACAACCGCACGGTTCTGGAGACTTGCCTTTTGCTTGGCTGGTTCCCTGACATCATTCATTGTGTTGGTTGGCAAACGGCTCTCATCCCTGCCTATATACGTACTCGCTATCCGCAGGAATTCAAAAAGACGAAGATCGTTATGACGATCTCTGACTTCGAAGAGCAAGGGGTGTTCCCTCTAAAGTCTCTCCAAAAAACGGGTCTCACAGAAGACGCCATGGAGAAGGCTAAATACAAGAACAAAATGAACTTCCTCCGCGCAGGCCTAGCCTACGCAGATCGTGTGTCTACGCTCTCTCCTACGTATGCAACAGAACTCAATGCGAATAAGGAGTTCAAGGAGAATTGGCTCCCTCTGTTGAATAAAAAACCTCTGGCCGGTATCGGCCATGGCATCGACCTCTTGCATTGGAACCCAAAGACGGATGCAAATAATCGCGCCAAATACGATGCTAAAGAACCTGCAAACAAGGATTCGGCGCGCGAAGCACTTCAAAAGGAAACGGGCCTCTCTATCAGAGATACGGCGATGATTGCAGCGTTTCTTGGCCCCCTCACAGAAGAACGGGGTGCCGACGCATTTATCGCGGCAATACCAGACTTGGTAGCAGCAGGTGTTCAGGTGATCATCGCTACCGATATGCCAACTCCGCTTCGCAAATCAGCAGATGCTCTGATGAAGAAACACCCACACGATGTTCACGTTCGTGTTGGATACGACGAAGAATACCTGCACCACCTCATGGCGGGTGCAACGGTTCTTGTAAAACCGTCACGCCACGAAGTAAGTGGACAATTCCAACGAATCGCTCTTGCGTATGGAACCATCCCTATTGTTCGTGCCGTGGGCGGTATTGCCGAAGGCCTTGTAGATGTTGATGAGGCAAAGGGGGCTGGCAATGCCTTCATCATGAAGAAAACAGATGCCGCAGAGATCGTAAAAACATTCAAACGTGCTCTAAAAGCGCACGCTTCACACGAAGCCTGGAGTGAGATCGTCGGCAAAGCCATGTCCACACCCGTTGGCTGGGCTGCTTCAGCGCAGGGCTACGACGAGTTTTACAGATCTCTGGTCAAGGATACCAAATAGCCGTGTTCGACCTGTGGCGTGGCCACCACGCATTCTACGCTGCGATCATTGCCCTCGGCTTGATCCTTTCGTCGTGTAACGACATACCCACAAGTGTGGGCTCTGAGGTTGTACCCGGAACCGATACGATCTTCGCTCTTTCGTCACTGGATGCGCCTCTGCTCTTCAATGATACTACGTCTTCTGTTCGAGAGCCATTAGTGAACTCAACGTATTTCCTCATCGGGAATACACAAAACGATCAGGCTCGGGTCTTTGTGGAGTTCATCAATTATCCTGACCTCGGACCTGATTCTTCATATGACGTGGTGAGCGCGGACCTTCAGATGTTTCCGCAGGATTATCGCTATGGCGATACATCGGACCGCTCGGTCTCGTTTTCTGCCTATGAACTTAAACGTTCATGGTCTGCCAACGTAACATGGGACTCTATCTGGGCTGCCGATGGTAGCACAGACTTTTATTCAACTGCCGATGCACCGGTCTGCACGTTTTCTGATCAGGTGACTGTTGCGGCAGACTCCATGATTCGCGTTCCGTTTGATGTGGATGCTGTAAAGAGATGGATGGTTGCCGGACGAGATTCAGCTCTTGTGAAAGAAGTGTACGGCGTAGTGCTGCTCCCCTCCAACACCTCTGTCATCCGCCAATTCCGCAATCTGAACGGCGTGTTACAAGTAATGAGACTTCGCGTGATCTCCAAGAAGCGGGATTCAACCGCCGCTCTCGATACTGCATATGTAGAGAGTGCCGTAGCCAATTTCGTCAATACTCCGGAAGCTCAGTCGGGAGAGTTCCTTGTGCAAGGGGCTCGCATTCACCGTACGTCTATCCAGATCAATCTCGACTCGATACCGAACAACTCCGTTATCGTAGGTGGTACTCTACGTATCACGGTTAACAACGCACCGTCCACCTATGGTTTGTTTGGACGTGATGAGCTTCTTGCTGTTCGGTACGCTCCACCTCTCGGTTCGATCATCGAGCTCTCGTCGCGTGGGGATTCCTCCGGCGTGTATGTTTTCTCCAACATCGGACCAATGTTGCAATTGATTCGGAAGTACGGTGGTACAGCCGAGCTCATCATCAAACCGTCTGGCGTGTACGAAACGTGGCGTATGAATCGCCTACACATCTACGGTCTCGATGCAGAAGAATACCTTCGTCCGCGCGTAACAGTTGCCTATACCATTCCGGGCGTGTTCGATAAATGATGCGCCCCCTCCTCATCCTTGCCTTACTCACAATCCCATTTGCCGCATTTGGTCAAGGGGGCTCCAACTACTCGTCGATTGGCCTTGGCGATCTTCGCCGGTCAGTTGGTGCACTATACGATGGCATGTCCGGCACGTCCATAGCAATGCCAAGTGATCACGGCATCAATCTCGTGAACCCTGCACTGTTAGGATTCTCTCCGTATACACGCTTGCAAGCTGGCTACAGATTCAACCAGCACTTCGTAACTGACAACGGAAATTCGATCGCTCAAAACAATGGCGAGATTGATGGCCTGATGGTGCTCTTCGCTATCGATACTGCACATGGATTTGGAGTGTCTTTTGGCGTTGTCCCGTACTCGTCGGTGAACTATGTAGTGCAACGTGAACTCAAAACTGACATCGACGGCACATTGTTAACCGGACGGAGTCAACAACAAGGAACCGGTGGTACGTCTAGCATTCAGCTTGGTGCGTCGGGTAGGATTGGAGATTTCTACGGTGGTGTGTCGATTCAAGCACTCTTCGGTGTGATCACTCTCTCTGACAACATTTTTATCGATGGGTACAGAGAACTCGTTTCCTCAACAACGTCGTATGATGTGCGCGGACTTCTCCTTCGTGGCGGTGTGTATTACAAGGCAACGTCTGCGTTATCTCTCGGGGCATTTGTTTCAGGTGGACCACAGGGCTCGATGAACGTTGTCTATCGCGCATCCGGATCATTGAGTGGTAGTCCGTACTTTGATTCAACACGTGCAGTGCAGGCAACAACAGAGCTTCCGTATAGCTTCGGCATCGGTGCGTCGATAACGTCAGGCCGATCGCGGTACGGGTTGGATATTGAATGGGGCGACCATTCAAACGTAGATGTCAATCCCCGATCAGACGCAACGTATACACGTTCCTTGCGCGCAACTCTTGGCTTTGACAGGCCGGCCGCACAATATGCTCCAACGTTCTCGGAGAAATGGGGTTTCCGTGCAGGTGCCGGATTCCAACGCCAGTATTACACGTTTAAGGGCGAGAACATAGACGAACTTTTTGCCTCCGGTGGCTTCGACTTCCCTCTCGGAGCAAGTGCAACGGTGGACGCTGCAGTGATGGGCGGATTTCGTGGCCCATCGAATGGCGCATTGTCGGAGATCTTCATGCGTCTTACGTTTACCGTGAGTATCGGTGAAACGTGGTTCAAGCCGTTCTCACGCGAGTGATGATAGACGTTGTAGACCTACCTTCTAATAGCGGTATGGTTATAACTCTCCCACCGTGCTGTTCAACCACATCAGCGCCAACGATCGTATCGCGAGTATAGTCGCCCCCTTTCACAAGAACATCGGGCAATAACGTTTCGATGATGGTAAGGGGCGTATCATCACCAAAGATCACTACGTGATCTACAGAACGCAGTCCGGCAATGACGGTGGCTCGGTCGAGTTCTGAATTGACGGGACGCTCCGGACCTTTCAATCTTCTCACGGACTCGTCGGCATTCAAGCCTAACACTAGTACGTCTCCCAATGCCCGAGCCTGTTCGAGATAGGTAACGTGTCCGGCATGGAGGATGTCAAACACTCCGTTTGTAAACACGATGCGCTTTCCATCTGCGCGCAGACCATCACGTAATGCAACAAGCTCGGTATCGGATGTAATGATCATGAGGTTTGTACTGATGTCTCATCTTCGTGTACTGCACGCAGGAGGGTGTTTGCCGTTATCGCCACAATGCCCGGTTCGGCCACTACACAGCCGGCTGCAACATTTGCAAGTGCAGCAGCCTCGCGCATAGAGGCACCTGCGGCAACCATCGCACCTAGTGTTGCAATAACGGTATCTCCGGCACCGGAAACATCTGCTACGTTCTTGGCCCGCGTTGGTACGCTGCTTACATCACCACTACGTTCAAACAACATCATGCCCTCGGAGCCAAGGGTGATGAGAACGTTTTGGCAGTTGAGTCTTTCCATGAGCATCGCTCCGGCACGGCGAACATCCTCATCCGTCTTGATCGGCACGTCAAGCGCGTCAGCTGCTTCCTTCCGATTGGGCTTAAACAGGGTACAAGATGTGAAGTCAAAGAAGTGTCGGCGTTTGGGGTCAACGAACACGGGGATCGACCGTTCGGATGCCACTGCCATCACTGCATCAATGAGCTGTGGTGAGAGGAATCCCTTGTCGTAGTCTTCAAGTACGATCCCACGGAGTGCCGTCCGCTTGCGAAGAAAATCCGCAACTGCATCGATTACCGTAGACGAAACATGTGCTCGCGTTTCTCGGTCGAGCCGAACAATCTGTTGGTTATTTCCGATCACTCGTGTCTTTACCGTGGTTGGCCTGCCTTCTTCGGTTGTAATGCCATCGATGTCCAGTCCGGCTGCCAGACTGATCTCGCGCAGCATTTTGCCCGATGAATCATCACCCACAACCCCACACAGAAGGGGCTTGGCACCAAGCCCAAGAAGGTTTGTTGCAACGTTTGCTGCGCCCCCTAGATGGAAACTTTCGTTATCGATATCGACAACGGGAACCGGAGCTTCGGGCGAAACACGATGGACACTGCCCCAGAAATATCTGTCGAGCATGATGTCTCCCACCACAGCGATCTCCATTCCGCTGAGTGCTGCTAGCAGTTCCTGTGTACGCTCACGTGATAGGTGATGCATCGCAGGGGCTCGTACTTATGCTTGAGCGCCGGAGACCGGCGCCGGTGCTGGGCGTGTTGCCATCTGACGATCGAGGAGGTAAACCGACGGGCCG
>DATGWS010000056.1:0-7087 GCA_035299365.1 Candidatus Didemnitutus sp. | reverse complement strand
TGATATCTCCTATGATTTTCTTTCGATAGACGGGAAGATCTGGAGGGCATTTGTTGATCTGATGATCTACCCCGGACGGCTTACAAAGGACTATCTGGTTGGAAAACGGGCATCTCGACCTGTGCCGTCGCGCTTGTTCCTCGTGATCTGTGTTGTGGTGTTTGGTATAGCCCCCTACCTGTTTGATCGGATGGGGATGACAGATGCTGCAGAGAGCTCGGTGAGCATGGACGTCTTGGAATTGGTAACCTCCGTCTCTGCGAAGGTTGGGCTTCCCTTTACAATGACGCCATTGATTCGTGAGGCTCTGATCGACAGGGCTTCGTTGGCAGCATTGATCTCGGTGTTGCCACTTACCATCGTGCTCATCGTGTATCGTAGACCACCACAAGCCATGTTTAACACTCACATCGCACACGCTTTTCACATAACAGGTGCAACGCTCATCCTTGGAATGATCGGTTCGATCTCGGTGTGGTACATATCGCCTGCTGCAATTGCAGCGCTGTGGTATGCAGTGCAAGGGTATCGCTCACAGGATGCACTCAATAGACGTAAGGTTCGCAAACTCGGATATTGGTGGTTAGGGGGCTGGCTGTTCGCCACCCTCTGGATCGTGCTCGCTGTGGTTGTCCTGCGATTCACGGTTGACGGTGATTCTATGCAGGTGGATGGTTCAACTCCAGCCGGCATCATTGCGCTGATACCAATGAGCATCATGATTGCATCAATGATCCTGATCTTCAGCTTTGGAGCAGAACTGTTCTATGTTGTGCGCAGCGTGATGTCGCTCTCGAACGTGTCGATGTCCTCAGCACTGATCCAAGGCTCGGTAGCCGTTGTTGTTCTAGTGCTCGTTCGCGGACTTCTCGTTCTCGCCACAGCATATCTCCTGTAGCCCAAGCCAATCGTATCCCCTTCTAGCACTCTACCAATCTACCAATCTACCAATCTAGCACTCTACCACTCTAACGATCTAAATACACTCCCAGCGTCTTCTCAAGCTCTTCGCCTCTGAGGCCTTCGGAAACGGCAATGATGCGTCCGTCCGGGCCTACGAGGATTGGCTTCGGTATTCCAGAAACTTCAAAGATCTCCGCTGCCTTACTGTTGAACAGGCCTGGTGAGAAAACATGCTTCCACTGCATTGGGAAACGTTTCTCACGGAACGGAGCAATGTCCTTGATATCTGCATCTAGAGAAATACTCACGATCTCAAACTTCCTACCGCCATAGAGTTTCCAAACACGTTCGATGTTTGGCAATTCGGCAATACAAGGGGCGCACCAGGTTGCCCAGAGATCGATGAGGACATATTTACCGCGCAGACTTGCGGGGGTGATGCGCGCATTCGAATCGCCAAGAACTGTGAAGTTGAACGATGGAAGTTCATGTCCTGGTTTGATCACGCTATAGGGATTGAATTTGCGCCTCACAGAGCTTGCCATATCGTGCTTAGGGTAGGCACTCATGAATCGGTCGTAGAGGCGTTTGATCTGCAGAGTGTCTCCGGCAAGAGAGGCAACAAGCATGGACCTGTAGAGAATATCCGGACCTCGATCGGGATGTGCGGATACAACACTGTCGAGGTACGACCATAACCTTGGTAGAGCCGGTGCCGTTGCGATGATGGGCACAAGTGCCTCATCACTTACTGTCCACGCATTGGAATGTGGTGGAACGTTTGTGGCTATCCGATCTGCATAGCTGGTCTCGTCGCGGAAGGACAGAACGAGTGGGATGTATCGTAGTGAGGCGTTTGCAATTGCTACGTCGCGAAGGCGCCCTTCGGGAAGTTCAAGAGCCTTTGATAGTTCGAATGCGGCATCACCCTCGCGACCATTGCGCCAGCGCCGTACTTCTGCCGGACCGGTGATGTTTGGGGGAAGCCCTTTGAAGGCATCAAGAGACCGCTTGTTGAACGACTCGCGAGCCGAGTCGATGCGGATATCATCGGGGGAAAGGAATTCGAAGACGGCCTCTTTGTCAGATGTGGCAGCTAGAGACGGATCCCACACAACGGTGATCTTCTTGCCCTTAGCCTTGATGATGCTTCGGAAATCTCCACCATCGTCATATTGATAGGATGACTGCATTGTGCCGTTCACACTATGAACGTCATCTATGGGCAGTCCGGAGATGTACGGAATCACTTGGTAGACAGCGCTCCCACCAGTGAGCTTGATGTCGGCTGTATAGGTGCCATTGGGGAGTTGATTCATTCTTGACGCTCTATCGAAGTTACCGTCGGAGAAGTCCGTGATGATCTTTACGCTATCGAATACTTCGTTTCGCCTCCGATTGGTCTCCAATGCTACCTCTATCTTCACACCACGTGTCTCCGGAGTTAGGTACACGTCTCGCACGAGCATTTTATGATCAGGAGCAACAAAGGCAAGTTTGTGAACACCAGCACGCAACCGAACATCAGGATCAAATCGGAAGCTACCTGTGCTGTCTACCTTCGCAGATATGTATGGGGCAAAGCTTCGTGGCTCTGTTACATAGACCATGATGGCAGGTGGAATACCATCGGTGGTGCTTCGAACATGGCCTGAGATCATGGGCGTAAGGCCGGTTGCAACTTGGTCGTTTTGCTGCGCACCTAGACGGTGTATCAATGTCGCCATGAGTAGCGCCACGAGTACTATTCTGCCCATATGTTCCTCACGTTGATTTCGTAACGCTTCCAGGTGCGCAATCTAGCACTGATCAATTCGACACCCGACATGCCCCTACATACCGTGGAGCCCAATACGCATCGGTAAGGGGCGAGACCATCACACCACGAGATGTAGATGAGTGAATGAATGAGGTAGAGTTGAACATAATGCCAACATGGGAAATTGACGAACCATTGGTGCGAAAGAAGACGAGGTCTCCGGGGACGAGGGAGCCCCTTTCGATGCGGCGTCCCTGCTCATACATGGCCCGTGCCGTGCGTGGAAGCTCCACACCCAGATCCAGATAACAGTAATACACAAAACCAGAGCAGTCAAAACACTCTGGCGTTGCACCGGCGGCACAGTACGATGTACCAAGAAGGTCCTCGGCTACTGCCAACACGTGATCGATCTTGGGTGAAACAGAGCTGCGTGTGTGCGACGAGCTGGAGCAAGCCGTCACTACAACGATACAGGCAAGGATGAATGTTGCCCTAAGAAGTTGCGTCTGGAGTATCTGCATCGTCGGTTGATTTCTCTTCCGGAAAGATGACCGATGCTAGGACGGAGATCGCGAGAACGCCGGCGATCACACCAAGTGCGATGTCGATTGGAACCACATACCAGTCGTGAATGATCATCTTCACACCGATAAATGATAGGATCACACTCAGGCCGTACTTCAAGAAATGGAAGATCCCCATCACACCAGCCACGGCAAAGAAGAGGGAGCGCAGACCCATCACAGCAAAAACGTTGGAAGTGAAAACGATGAAGGTATCGTTAGTGATGGCAAAAATGGCGGGAATGGAATCCACGGCGAAGACCAGATCCGTGAACTCCACCACGATCACCACCAAGAACAATGGCGTAAACCATCGGACTCCATCCTTCATAATGCTGAAGCGTTCTTGGTGATAGGTATCTGTTATCCGGAAGATCCTTCTGGAATATTTCACTACAGCGTTGTCTTCTAGGTCTTCGGCATCCTCACTGGCAAACGCCATTCGTACCCCGGTAAAGAGTAGGAATGCTCCAAACACGTAGAAAATCCAATCAAACGCATGAATAAGCGCAGAGCCAACCGCGATCATTGATCCCCGCATCACCAACGCACCGATGATACCCCAAAAGAGTACCTTATGATGATACTGTGGGGCAACTTTGAAGTAGCGAAGAATCAGGATGATAACAAAGATGTTGTCAACTGAAAGAGACTGCTCCAGGAGGTAGCCGCCAAAGAACTCCTTGGCGGCCTCCGGTCCGCGATTGAAGTACACAAAGGTGTTGAACGCCATCGCCAGAGCCACCCAGAACACGGTCCAGCCAAGCGCTTCGCTTACCTTAACAACGTGCGGAGTTCGGTTGAAGATCCCAAGGTCCAGTGCCAAAAGGAACAGAACTAAGAGGATGAAGCCGGCGTAGAGGATCGGGTCGGGAATTTGAGTTAGCATGTGAATACGAATCTACGACCGTAGATTGTACCATGCGTCCACTCATCCTCATCGACGGTATGTCGCTGGTATTCCGCGCCTACCATGCATTGCTCCGCACCGGCATGCAGTCGCCCTCCGGCGAACCAACATTTGCCGTATTCGCCTTTGCCAACATCCTCACATCGCTGCTCGATAAGCATAATCCGGATGCAATCGCTGTGGTCTTCGACACCCCCGAACCCACGTTTCGGCATGTCCTCTACGACCAATACAAGGCCCATCGAGATGCGTTCCCGGAGGACCTCGTTCCTCAACTGCTCCGCATCAAACAATTGGTTGGGCTGATGGGTTTGGAGATGGTAGAGATGCCGGGGTTTGAGGCCGACGATATTGTGGGCACCATCTGTAAGCGGGAAGGTGATGATGGACACGAGATTCTTTGTGTTACGTCCGACAAGGACTACTTCCAGCTCGTGAACAACAACGTAAAGATCCTTCGACCAGGAAAGGACGTTGGGCAATACGATGTGATGGATGCTGACAGCGTCAAGGTCAAGTTCGGCGTTGGCCCGGAACACGTCATAGACGTTTTGGCACTTATTGGAGACAGCTCAGACAATGTCCCCGGTGTTAAAGGTGTCGGCGAGAAAACGGCCATCCCGCTCATTGAGCAGTTTGGATCTCTCGAAAAACTCTACGAAAATCTTGACGCCGTTGAAAGAGCTTCTGTAAAGAAGAAGCTCGAAGAGCATAAGGACATGGCCTTCCTCTCCAAGACACTCGTAACGATCCACACAGACGTTCCGATCGATGCCAAGCGAGTTGCGTTAGTTCGTAGACCAATGGACATTACAGGACTCGATACGTTCTGCGAAGAACTCGGCTTCCATACGTTGCGAAGGAAGTTCGCCAAGTATGGTCATGGCAATGACGAAACGACGGAAGGACGAAATGACGGAGTGACGGAGGGACGAAATGACGAAGTGACCGAAGGACGAAGTGACGGTTTAAAGAAGCTCAGTGACGTTGAGCACTCGTATGTCTTGGTAGATACGCCGGGTGGACTATCGGACATGATGAATGAGCTGAAGGGGGCTACCCTACTCTCCGTCGATCTGGAGACCACAGGCTTGGATGCAATGCGGTGTGCGATTGTGGGAATTGCCCTGAGTGCTTCAGAGGGAACGGGCTATTACATCGATGTAGACGACTCGGCCATAGATTATGCCGGTTCACTCTTTGCTGATCATACTGAGCGGCATGGACTGCCCCTTGCAGACGTACTCTCCGTTGTGAAACCAATGTTGATCGATCCATTGATCGGCAAGTGTGGTCAGAACCTGAAGTACGACATGTTGATCTTAAAGAGGTATGGTATTGATGTTGCTCCCGTAGCATTTGACACAATGCTTGCGAGCTATGTCTTGGACCCGGATAGGCTTCACAATCTTGACGCACTTTCCGAGCGATGGCTGCACTATGCTCCCATCTCGATCACCACCCTGATCGGTGAAAAGAAAGGTCAACAGAAATCCATGCGCGACGTAGATGCTGCCCTTGTAGCGGAATACGCAGCAGAGGACGCTGACCTCGCATTGAAACTGACGAATCTGATGAAACCGGCCCTTGAGAATGAAGGCTTGTTGGACTTTGCGCAGAAGGTTGAGTTTGCATCGATCCCTGTCCTTGTGACGATGGAGAATAACGGCATCTGTATTGACACAAAGGCACTGGGTGGCTTGGGTGAGTTTATGCGGTCAGAAGCTGTGCGTCTTGAGGCAGAGATATGGAAGGAAGCCGGACAAGAGTTCACGATTGGTTCTCCGAAACAACTCGCAGAGGTATTGTTCGAGAACCTGATGCTTCCGGCTTCAAAGAAAACCAAGACCGGTTATTCTACTGACTCCAGTGTCCTTACGGAGTTGGCAGAGTCCTATCCGATCGCTCAAATGGTGCTAGACTACCGCCAAGTTGAGAAACTCCGCAGTACCTACGTGGAGTCTCTTCCGCGTTTGATCAACCCGAACACGGGCAGGGTGCACACTACATTTAACCAGACAGTTGCTGCAACAGGTAGACTCTCCTCTACTGATCCGAATCTCCAGAACATCCCGGTGAGAACAGAACTAGGGCAACAGATCCGCAAAGCCTTTGTTCCCCAGCACGCAGATCACGTGATCCTTTCTGCAGACTATTCACAGATCGAACTACGTATCATGGCGTCCTTCTCAAGGGATCCCAACCTCATTGCAGCATTCGCTTCGGGAGCGGACATCCATTCAGCAACTGCTGCTATTCTTTTTGATGTGCCGATCGACGCCGTAACAGGGGATCAACGCAGGGTGGCAAAGACTGTAAACTTCGGTATCATGTATGGTCAAGGGGCTTTTGGTCTCTCACAAGGCCTAGGGATTCCACGGGGCGAGGCTCAACAGATCATCGAGAACTACTTTGTGAAATATGCGGGCATCAAGAAGTACATCGATGAAACGGTAGCTATCACTCGTGAGCGAGGTTATGCGTCCACGTTGCTTGGTCGCCGACGGTATTTCCCAACCATCAATGCAAGCAACCGCGGACTCCGCACTGCGGCCGAACGAGCTGCCATCAACATGCCCATACAGGGGACGGCAGCGGACATGATCAAGTTGGCCATGATCCGTGTTCATCAGCGAATGCAAAACGAAGGATTACGATCGATCTTGATGCTGCAGGTTCATGACGAACTCGTCTTTGAAGCGCACGTTTCTGAGGTGGATGTACTCACGAGGATAGCAAAGGAAGAGATGGAGCAAGCCCTGCCGCTTGACAACGTACCTGTGGTTGTAGAGACTGGCAAGGGGGCATCGTGGTATGAAGCCCATTGATGTCGTAGTTTTGCGTAGATGTCTCTCGTTACCGCGCTTGTCCTAGGTCTCATTCAGGGACTCACGGAATTCATACCTGTATCCAGCACGGCCCACCTAACGGTGGCTGCCGCTGCATTCG
>DATGWS010000055.1:0-2619 GCA_035299365.1 Candidatus Didemnitutus sp. | reverse complement strand
TAAATCTTGAATTTGTCAAGCCCTCTTCTACGGCATAGTTTGTTCGATGCTGCGTTACCTCAACACCTTGTTTCTTCGCGCCATCGGGCCCAAGCCCAATGTCATGTGCACTCTCATCATCTTTTTCCTTTCGTCATTAGCTTCGTTGGCTCAGCCGGTGGCTAATGTTCGAGTGGATCAGATTGATTCACTGCGCAATACATATACAGTTACCTACATCGCCCCTTCCTCATCTGTTTATGCAGAGTCGGTCTTTCAGGACACGTTGTTCTGTGCAGCAGTTATTGGAACGCTTCGTGGCACAGTAGGGATCGTTACACCGATGCAACGAATAGGTGGTGATACCTATCGCAGCCAACTAGTCGTGCCCGACTCCGCGTATACGATACGCATCGAGATCTGTATTCCAACAGACAGAGCACCTGATGGAATTCTCTCGTTCTACGTACGACCAGATGGAGGCGAAATGTGGCCTGGTTCAGCAATCCAGGTGATGCCGGTTGCTGATAGCGGTCTTGCATATGAACGCCGATTGTACCCGTGGAACTATTTCGCTTATCATCAATATTGGACGCGCCATAAACCGTCGGATGTAGAGGATCGGATCGTGCCTGCGATGAAGCATGAATGGCGGTTGCTCGATAGTGTGATCGGTGTTGTTCGTTCGCATCAGGACAAGACATTCAACCGCTACATGACCCTAGCACTAT
The DNA here is from genome assembly GCA_035299365.1 of Candidatus Didemnitutus sp. Lineage (GTDB taxonomy): Bacteria > Bacteroidota > Ignavibacteria > Kapaibacteriales > Kapaibacteriaceae > UBA10438. Next base: position 1,909 of record DATGWS010000055.1, on the reverse strand, counting down.
TGTATGCAGAGAGGGAAGGGGGCGACCCATTGTCCTATGTCTATCTCGATAGTGCTGTAGTAACGGTGGTAGGTACACAACAGCAGGAGCCCCTTCTCGAGCGTGACCTTTTGTGGAACTATTACTACTACCCGGAACAGCGCGATGGAAGGCGTGAGATTGATCCGGAGCGATTCATACGAACACAACGTATGGCCGAGGTGTATCCCCGCACAGCATTTGGGAAGTATTGGGTTGAGCGTCTTGGTGGTATTGCAGATCTCGATACAGCAATCGTACATCGCGTGTTTCGCTCGTGGTCAAATTCGTATGACGTTGATGTTCTGCGTGAGATTGCCTCACGCAAGCTCGACACGTCGTCGAAGCTCTATGATCCAGTAGATGCCGAACAGATATTGCTTCGTGCGCAGACGTCCATCATTGAACAACGTGGCTTCCGAACGGGCGAAAACATTTTTGCCAGTATGGGTCGAACCGATGAACTCCAAGCGAAGCTCATCAAGGCGGTATCCTTACAAGGTAGACATCAAGAAGCTCTACTCCTTGGAGAACGATCGATGCGTGCGGTGAGTGGCCCCTATGGAAGACAATCGATATCCGGCGAATACGCCAATGCATGTCTACGCGCAGGTGACACTGTTGCTGCAAAAAACGCAAGGAACTACACTCTGCCGGTGATGCCCAACTTTGAATATGCGACCATCGACGGACGCAGTGGATCTATCGAAAAACTGCGTGGAAAGATCGTTGTACTTGATTTCTGGTTTATTGGATGTCACGGCTGTGCACTGGAACATAAGAGCCTTAACGACTTTGGTCTTCTCTTCCGCGGCGATGACCGCGTTGCTTTTCTCAGTATATCCCTCAACGACAAAACAGCGCTCGAAAACTACCTGAAGCGTTCTCCGCTGGCAGCAGATGTGATCTACAACGCCAATGAGATCTGCAAGTCTGTTGGTGTAACCACGTTTCCAACGCACATTATCCTTGATCAAAATGGCAAGACTCTCTTATGGGAGGCAGGGGGCTCTGTTGATGCCGGAGAGAGATTTGCTAAGGCGGTAAGTAAATTGATGCGCTGATCTTCCTTCGCAAAAGGGTACCTATGTCTTCTGGCCTTGCTCTGCTCTACGTTGTAGCGATCTTCGTTATACCGTTTGTTGTGACCATTCTCACCATCATGTTGGGTGAGATGATGGGAAGGCATCACGTTAAGCGTTATGGCACACTAGACGAGGGGTCCATAAGCACCGTCGTTGGTGCGGCGATGGCCCTTCTAGCGTTTCTCCTCGCCTTTACCTTCCAGATCGTCTCGGACAGATTGGATACTCGTCGCGAACTCCTGCTTGACGATGTGACGAACATTCGCACTACATCCCTAAGAGCCGGACTTCTTCCTGAACCCTATAGAACGCGGTCGAGAACACTTCTCAAAGAATATGTAAACCTACGAGTTGAATTGGCAGGTGATGTAACGAAGACATATGCTGTAATCAGTCGATCGCATGCAATAGCGGATTCACTTTGGAAATATTCCGAAGAGTTGTCGGCACTCGATCGCAGCTCTGAATCCTACTCGCTGTATATCTCTTCTACGAATGACCTCATTGAGATCCTCAACAAACGCATCACCATGTCTCTTGAATATCGAATTCCTGAGACTATTCTCTGGGTACTGTTTGCTATCTCCACTTCAACAATGCTTGGTCTTGGTTTCCAGTTCGGAGCCAAGGGCACCGGATCTATGAAGCTCTACATCTTCTGGTCGGTTGTGTTCGCCTGTGTTGTCTGGCTCATCTTGGTATTGGATCGTCCAGAAACCGGAATGGTGCGGCTGAGTCAAGAAGCAGTGTTTAGGTTGCAGGAGGAGCTGCGTTAGTGTGCTAGTGTGCTAATGTGCTAGTGTACT
>DATGWS010000054.1:0-3526 GCA_035299365.1 Candidatus Didemnitutus sp. | reverse complement strand
CCCGCCGATAACTGCTACAGGGATCCACCAACGTGAGCGGCGGCGAGGGCCATAGCCAACACCTGGCGGTGGAGGAATAGGGGAAGAGGTCTGGTTATCTTGCATAGCAAAACCTTTGAGTCTGGTGGCGTGGAATCGGCCTGTGTACGAAGCCTAGTTCCGAAGGTTACAGAACGCCAATTTACGCTGTTGTATGATGCCCTCACGATTTGTTCCTCCGTCAATCCGGCTTGCTGATCATACGTACGTTCTCCCGCCGGAGAGAATTGCCGCCCATCCGCTGCCACAACGAGATGAGAGTAAGCTACTTGTCTATAATGCCGCCACACAGTTGATCGACCATCGAGTGTTTCGAGACCTACCCACATTGCTTCCCGAACGCTCGCTGTTGGTGGTGAACAGAACTCGAGTAATTGCAGCTCGCATTCACCTCGTAAAGCCCACTGGGGGCGTTGTGGAGCTCCTCCTGACGGATCCATTGCGCCCACTGCGAGATCCGGCTGTAGTGTTGGCTTCGCACGAACCCTCTGTTTGGAGGGGGCTGATCGGTGGACGGAATGTGCATCCGGGGATGGTCCTAACGGAGCCGCAGAGTGACCTGCGTGTGATGGTTGTTGAACGGCATGGAACGGAGGCATCTGTTGAGTTGAAGTGGGATAGAGATATCTCACTCTCCCAGGTGCTCTCGAACGTTGGCCACCTACCGCTACCACCATACCTACACCGCGAGGCCGATGAAGAAGATGCTACACGGTATCAGACTGTGTATGCCGTGGAAGAGGGTTCTGTTGCAGCTCCAACGGCCGGACTCCATTTTACCGAGAATGTGTTGTCTGCACTTGAGCAAAGAGGAATAGATCGTGTTGACTGCACACTACATGTTGGATTGGGGACGTTTCGACCGGTGGAAGCAGAGAAGATCGAAGACCACGTGATGCATGCTGAACGGTTTGGAGTTACACGCGTAGCTCTGGAGCATATGCACCAACATCTCCTTCAGGACCAGTCATGGGTGACGGTTGTTGGCACCACCTCGCTGAGAACAATGGAATCGGTCTATGCCTTTGGGGCTAAAATCCTGCGTGATGGTATTGATGCTCACCCAACGGCCGACGTTGATCAGTGGGATGCTTTTGATGTTTCGCTTAACGGGTTCAGTCGCTCTGATGTGATAGCGTCGGTGCTGTCCTGGCTAGATTCCCATGGTGTTGATGAGGTATGGGGCGAAACACAACTCATGATCGCTCCCGGATGCCGCATTGCCATGGCCGACGCGCTCGTTACCAATTTCCATCAGCCCGGAAACACGCTCCTACTGCTCGTTGCCGGATTTTGCGGTGGTGATCGTTGGCGCGATGTGTATGAGGCAGCACTGAAGAACGACTATCGGTTCTTGAGTTATGGAGACTCATCACTACTGATCCGTGGCACCTGGTGACCATCCTTGCGTGCCGTAACACGCACGAATGGTGGGTCCGTTGAGATCACCTTCACATTCTGCGGTGCTAATACACGTGGGCGCACAATGCCACTCTGGGGCCTCTCTGTGATCTCAGCATGAAGATCTTTGGCAGAGATCATGGCAACATCATCTACTCCACCTCGAACAACTACACGTATACGTGATGGACGCACTTCCATGTATTCCGATCCTTGCGACGTAGCGAGCGTGACCGGTACGTCCATTACGATCAGGTCTGCCGATTGTTGAACGTTGAGCTGCACACGCACTGTTGAAGGCACCACATTCACGAGTGACATCAACGTGTCACTCACAGGTACCTCCATGCTTACGGATTCGTGGACATCATCAACCGAAAGGCGTTGTGTGGACCACTCTTGGATTCGCTCAACTGTGTTCCGTGTACCGCGCACCTCAACTTCTTGTACGGAAGACTGTGGGGTGGAGGCTAGGACAAATCCCTGTCTGCAGGCAATGTTGTGCTGCACGCGAAGGGGAACCCTCTTTACCGCAAGATCTCCGGTGGCAAGGTTGAGTTCACTTGGAACAACAGAGATAGTGCGAACGGGAATGGAGGATACGAGACTCCGAAGGAGATCAGGACTCTCAGCTGTATAGGTCGATGGGCCCGTGGCTCTTAGCCTTCGAAGGTCGAGCGTGCACGCTGCTGCCTTTGTGAAATATTTCAAGTTCAGAAGCTGTAGACCCGACGCACGAACCCGTACAGATAGAGTAGCCGGCACGGTTGATAGGAGGGCTTGGTTCGGTGGTGAAACCACAACGAACGGCACTACGATATCGTCCTCATACGAACGTGTAAGAGACACATAGCCCCATAGACCGATGGCACCGAGGAGTGCACCACCAAGGGTTACAAAACTGAAACGTCGTGCTGCCATGAGAGGTCTTTGGGATCGGTGTCGAAACATCTGCGCAGATCTTCGCGCCGTTTGATCATCGCCGTGATCTGATACATGAATCGTTTGCGTTCGTCGATGTCAATCGTGGTCTCAATTGTCTGCGTCATGATATCAATGCGCTGATGCAGACGATGGATCTCGATGTTTAAGAGTGCATCACGCACTGGACGTGCTATGTCGTAGGTAGGAACATCAACATTGAATCTCCCCCACGCATCACTTGGTGATGAAACGGCAAAAAGTATGTCTGCCAGCTCCCGCCGCTCATCTGTAGTGAGCTCTTCATCATTCAATACCTGCTGAACCCATTCTCCGTGTTCGACCTCGGCAATGAGTATTCTGCGGAAAATGCGTTGGCCCCCTTCACTCCAAAAAGTTTTCTCTGTTACATGAAAACCATTGAGGAGAAAACTGAGCCCATCTTCCAACGTCATAGCAACACGAATCAGCTCACGTTCAGGTGGCAACAATACGGCAATTGGACGGCTGGCAACCTTGGTCTCTGGTCCCACAGGTTGCATGATGGACTGTTGTCGGGTGTCCGGCCGTTGATCAAATCGTTGCGCAGGCTTGCGGTTTGTGATCTGCGAAAGTTCAGAGCCAAGCAGTCGTTCATCAAGTCGAAATCGTTCAGCGAGATCTCTCACAAGGAACTGATGACGAAGTGTATCCGGAACAGAGCCGATCCACTCCAACATCGTTCGTACAGCCTTGGCCTGTTGCACGGGATCATCGAGTAATCCCATGCGTTGGAACCGATCCGTTTGGTAGACTAGCCAGGAAGGGGCTCCATCGATCAACGATCGCAGTGTTTCAGGACCTCTCTCGCGTACAAGAGAGTCGGGGTCCGTTCCCGGCGGAAGAAGCACACACTTCACATCAAAACCACCGGCAAGGCCGAGTTCAATTCCGCGTGTGATGGCCTTTTGTCCGGCCTCATCACTGTCGAAGATGAGAACGATCGTGTCTGCGTATCGTTTGATCAGTCGAAGCTGATCCTGTGTTAGTGCCGTACCGGAGCTTGCAACGGTAGCGGTGAATCCTGCTTGATGCAGCGAGATCACATCTGCCTGACCTTCCACGAGAATGGCCGTGCGATGTTCGGTAATTGATCGCTTTGCTCGGTCCAGACCGTAGAGAACTC
>DATGWS010000053.1:0-1510 GCA_035299365.1 Candidatus Didemnitutus sp. | reverse complement strand
AGAGAACGAAATAGATCTCAACCCGCCTGCGTGGACGATGACGATCGTTCATCGCGATCCAGAATATGGCGAGAGAGGATACGTTCGATCTCGGTACGTACAAGGCGTTCCACTTCCTGACGTTCCACGGCCTTGAGGCGCTCTCCAAGAGCGTCCACGCCGTCAGTAAATCGTTCAAGAGAGGTGGTTGTAGACCTCATAGCGTTCATCAGATCGGGGTTCGGTGCAACGGCACTAACGGCAGCTTCAACGCCATCTCGCATTTGCACGATCATGGTGTCTTGGCGCTCAACAAGGTCACTGAGCGTACCGGCAATGGTCTCCAACTGAACGGCCATGGCTGCATAGTCTCGACCGATCTCACCAAGTTCGCGGAGAAGTTCCTCTGTTGCGGCAGACTGACCATTGGCCGAAGAGGTTTGCTCCATTTCTTCGGGAGGTGTGAAGAACATCACCACAAAGAGCAAGATCAAAAGGAGGGCTTCGAGGATCACCCCCGCTACGACCAGTCCCGGCGTTTCAATTACCCTTGTGCGGTTGAGACCCACAGCAACCAAGAGCAGAGCAGCTCCGAAATAGACAAAGGCATTAATGGCGGAGTAGAAGAACCGGTTGACCACTTCCTGCATCCACAATGCTGTGCCGGACCAGACTCCAAGGGGATGCAAAACCACCACATCGCGCTTGGTCATGCGGATGAGCTCGCGTTCGGTGGAGCAGATACGCCACATCGTGGTCAGAACCACCAAGGCACTGACCTGGCGCTCAAATCTGAGCTCTCGGTAGATGTCTCGCAGGAGTGCACGGCCGTGTACACTCGACAGCGTCTCAATGGTTGTCATGCAGTTGGAACGTCCATAGCGATCAATTGTCAATGATACGGAATATTGAGAGTGTCTTTGCAGTCACCATGTTCTGCCGTATTCTCGTTGTCCGTTCCGCCACATGGAGTACCCATGCATATCTGTTGTCGCTTTTCGATCATTCTCGCAATCCTCGCCGCCTCGGTCTCAGCCTTTGCAGCCAGCACTTTGCCATCCACCCGTAATTCACGCACTCTGCCGCCGGCTTTTGAGACCAATGTTGGGCAGGTGAAGTTCAGCGATGGGTCGAGCACAGCCTACGTCGATGCTGTTATCCGCGTCAACGGAACCATGGCCTACGTCCACCGCGCCGGCCTGCATTTGATGCAGACCAGCATTACACCAACGGAAGGATCTACAAAACATGAGGTGGAATTTGACGTTGCAGCGTTTCGTGTAGACATGGAGCTCATTGCCAGCAACCCTTCGCCCCGTATCGAATTTCAACAGAAAGCTCCCGGCATCATTCGGCACATCCTCCCCGGTGGCGGGAGGGACGGGTTTGTGGCAGATCGATACAATGCCATCGTATATCATGAGGTGTGGCCGGGAATCGATCTTCGGATGTACGTCAATTCCATTGGTGTGAAATACGACTTTATTGTTCACCCCGGTGCTGATGCACAACAGATAGCGTTTCGGTATGT
>DATGWS010000052.1:0-3003 GCA_035299365.1 Candidatus Didemnitutus sp. | reverse complement strand
GCTTACACTCAAACGCGTCTGGACGGAGTATGGTGATGTTAAGGGCGCGGCAATATCTCCGTATGTATTCCACTACACCTATCCACTCGACGGCGTAGACGGGTTTGCGTGGTCTGACGCCGTGAGCAATGATGACGTATGGATCGGTCCAAGGAGTTTCTCTGGGAACTATACGACCAGCACCGGGAATGGCGTCTCGGTAAAGCGAAGAAATCAGCTGCGCCAGAATCCGGCATATGACGTTGTAAACATCGACCCCTGGGGGTCGTATACTCATACGGGCGGTGACCAAGGAGACAAGTGGCGCCAGCACATTAGGCAAAGTGTTGCGCCAGGCTTCGAAAACGGTGGTGGAGGTTATGATCCTGCGGCTTGGCAACTAAAGATGATTACCCTTCCGTCTGGTGCGCAGATTCACATTCAGTATGAGTCCAATACATATTCGTTTGTACAAGACCGACAGGCAATGGCCCTTATTCCCATGTCGAATGCGACCGTTGACGCAGAAGGTGTCGCAATATGTACGCTAGACATAGCGACCGAACTTCCGGGGCGGCCAGCAATGGACGTCTATCATGCACTACTGCGAGGTCTAAAGACTGACGACCGATTGTTCTTCAAGTTCCTATACCCGGTTGCTAATTGCAATTCAACACGCAATCAAGACTTTGTTCCGCGCACTTCGGAGTTTGTTTCAGGCTTCGCTCCAGTGGATTCGGCTGATGTTTCATTTAATGAGACAACTGGTCAGATAACCATACGATTTGACTCTGAACCAACACCGGGTGAGTTGCTACGAGAGTATTTGTTCAATAGGGACGGATCGTTTCCAAAATGCTCAATGCGGAGTTTGGTCGAAGCCCCCAGTAAGCCTGCGTCTGGATCTCAGGAAGACCGGAGTGCGTGGGATGAGCTTGCTAACGCAGGGTCTAAAATCTCATCTCGCATCAATGACGTGAACACACTCACTAACAGTGGTGGTCCGGTTCCTTATTACAAGATGTCCTCCGTTCGAATTCCTTGTCTATGGAAGTACGGTGGGGGCGTGCGCGTCAAGAGGATATTTATCCACGATATAGGTCTCGAAGAAGGGGCAGGAGGGCTCTATGGAACCGAGTACTCATACTCCACGACCGAACAAGGCGCATTGATATCATCCGGTGTCGCAACAAATGAACCTGCTGCCATACGTGAAGAAAATCCGCTCTTTAGATTCATACCGGGCAAGGATGCCGCTTCGTGGTACGAAAAGATCACAGCTGGTGAAGAAATCGACCAGTATGCAGGGCCAATAGGCGGTGATGCCTTGCCACCACCATCAATCGGATACTCACGCGTTGTAACCCGCAGCATTGCCAATGTGCCTTCGGCACCTGGGTTTACAGTTTCCCAATACTATACAGCGCGCGATTATCCTGTGCGTGTAGACTACACTCCGCTTGTGAAGAACACGGAGTTCCGACCGCTATTGATGACGGGTATCGTCAACATTCAAGAGGACGTAGCATCTGCTACACAAGGGTTCTCTATACAGACGAACGGAATGCACGGCCGTGTGCGCTCTGTAACGAAATATTCCGGCTCTCCCGAGGGACAAAACAGCATCGTAGAGTCAATCACGTATGACTATTTCGCCCCAGATGATCCAAAGCCTGTGCTTGTTAAGAATAGTTCGGAGGCCTTTGAGATTTTGCCTTTACGGACTGGAGTCGAGGAAGATGTTAGCATTGACTCTCGGCGTTATGAAACCGAGAGCACGAATGGATCAGTACCATTCGACATTGGTGTAAGTGGCCTACTGGTGCCATTTGCTCACATTGGAATTCCATCGGTAAATAATGTAAAGTCCCGTGTTGATATCGCGACCATTACTAAGGTCTTTACCCATCCGTGCTACTTGAAATCGACCACGGTGCAGCGCCGCAGCGTCGTGTCGAAGGTTGAGAACTTGGCCTTTGACGCACTAACGGGTGACCCGAGAATAGTACGGACGTCCGATGAGTATGCGGATATGCCTGTTGGAAGTGGCATCAATGCAGGATCGAAGCTAGAGTACTCGATCCCGGCCTATCAGTACTATGAGGGTATGTCGGCCTCTTCGAAGAATGAGATGGTCATCTACGGAAACAAGCCATGGCATACAACACCACCAACGGCTACAACAGATGGTACTGGCTCGTTAATGACATTGACAGTTGGAGTTTCTGGCATACAAACGCTCAAGTTGGTGGAAGGCGACATCGTCTTTGTTGTAGATAAAGGCGCGAGCACTCATTCAGCCGGGCGCTACTACAGAGTTTCAGGCGTCGGAACTACAACAGCAACATTGATTGCCGCGCATTGCACGAAGTCTCCCTACGTTGTGTTCACGAACCCTACAAACGTCGAAGTTGTCCTTGTTCGTCCTGCGAGAACCAATCAACTTCACGAGGTAGCTTTCGCGTTCAACCGGCACAACGTGACTTTGAATTACGCTAGCCCCATACCAAGTTCCATTACGGATATTATCAACGCATCGGCAACAGTCTATGACGAGCAGATTGATCAGTATCCTCTTCTTAGCATCCCCACAGGGAAGAGTGTATGGGACGTTGGCCAACGCGGAAGATGGAAGCCGTCGATGTCGTACGTCTATAAGGCTCCGACAACAAGCGTGTTTGGCACAACTGGGACACACCCGGCAGTCGTTGGGCGTGCAGAGTCTGACATGCCACTATTCAACTTCGCGAGTCCGACATCGAATGTTGCTCAATGGGTACTGATGACAACTACGACGAAGATTTCTCCGCAAGGACAACCGGTTGAAGAACTCAACGCTCTAGGTGTACCATCAACGGTTGTCTACAGTCACGCTCAATCTGTGCCAGCAATCATCGCACAAAACGCTGACGCAGGATCGGTGGTCTTTCAATCATACGAAGAAGATGTTGCGGCCTCTATCATGCCTCACACTGGTAAGCGTTCGAAAGCGCTCAACACGAGCGGCTCCACCGGCTTAGTTAC
>DATGWS010000051.1:0-4617 GCA_035299365.1 Candidatus Didemnitutus sp. | reverse complement strand
CTCTAGCCCTCACTGGAAGTGGTGAGCCCCTTGACGTGAATGTTTCAGCGTGGGCGCCGGGACTCTACTCTATCGTAGGAGATAGCGTATCGGGTCGGATCATGATCACTCGCTGATGAGCCCCTTGCCATAGGCCTTTGCCTTTGCATCGTCGAAAACGCCTTCCCATCGCGCAACGACTACACTCGCAAGGCAGTTGCCTACGAGGTTCACACTAGTACGCGCCATATCCATGAATTCGTCAACACCGAAGATCATGGCCACGGCTATCGGCCCATAATGCTGCAACTCCGGTGGGAGGAATGATGAGAGGGTTGCAAGCAGAATTACCAGAGATGCGCGTGGAACAGCGGCAACACCTTTGGAAGTGATCATCAAGGCGAACATCATGGTGATCTGCTGCCCTATGTCAAAGGAAAAGCCAGCTACAGTTGTTGCCATAGCCTGCATCACAAAGACGCTGGCCATGGACAGATACAGTGTTGTGCCATCGAGATTAAACGTGTAGCCAGCCGGCATCACAAACCCAACAACATGCTTCGGCACGCCAAATGCTTCCATCCGTTCCATTGCCATCGGGAGCGCACTTTCGCTTGATGTGGTTACGAATGCCAAGGTGAATGGCTCGCGTATTGCCTTGATAAAGGGGCGAAGTGGTACTCGTGCAATAAGGACCACGGCACCGAGGACAAGGACAACAAAGAGAATGAGAGCAGCGTAGAGTGAGCCGATGAGCATGCCGAGCGAGGCAAGGATTGATAATCCTTGGTGTCCGATGGTGGCAGCCATTGCCGCACCAATGCCGATAGGAGCGTAGAGCATGATGATGTTCGTGAACTTGAACATCGTTTGCGCAAGTGAGTCGCACCACTCAACAACCGGACGTGCCTTCTCGCCAATGGCATTGAGTGCTAGTGCGAAGATCACGGAGAACGTTACGATCTGCAACACGTCTCCCTTGGCCATTGCATCAATGATGCTGGTAGGGAAGATGTGGATGATGGTCTCAATGATTGTTTTCGGATGGTTCTGCGCGATCGAGCCCAGCGTTCCTGGGTCTCCAACAAGAGTGATCCCTGTGCCCGGTTGCACAACGTTTACAACAAGAAGTCCGATAAAGAGCGCTAACGTGGTGACGATCTCAAAATAGACGATCGACTTCAGTCCCATTCGCCCAACACCTTTGGCATGCCCGCCCCCTGCAATACCTACAACCACGGTTGCAAAGACGAGAGGGGCAATGATCGACTTGATCAGGTGAAGGAATATGTCGCGCAACCAGCCGATCTGCGTTCCGAACTCCGGAGCAAAGTGGCCGATGGCAATGCCGATCACTACGCCGAGGAGGATCTGTTTAGTGAGGGAGAGTCGCATGTAGCGCCTGATGACTGATTACCAATGACAAATGACCGACGACTGCGTGCCAATGTGCACAACATACAAACCCCGAGGTGTTTGGCTGAGATCAATGTGAATGGTGTGATCGTTGACCAAACGTGTAGGTGCTGTTATGTGGTTGCCGAGCAACGAGAAGAACTCTGCGTTGAGATTAGATGCGAGTGCGTCCGTTGCGTAAATGGTTGCTGACTGCGTTCCGTGATGGTAGGTAACGCGAAGTGGAGAGATCGTTGCTGGCTCAAATGCAACATCTGTTGAAGTGCCGATGATATCGCGCAGTGCTTGCATCTTGAAATTGCGATCAGGCTGAGAAGGATCGTCGGTAATTCCCCAACAACCATATCGATTGTAACCTGAGGCGAGTGTGAAATACATCGCAAGACCACCATTGAGATCCTTCCACCCGGCGAGGTAATTTGCCTTGAGTACACCTGCCATGGCTTCTGCGCGATGCGAGAGGATCTGAGGGCCGAGATTAACGGTGCCACCGCCGGCAGGCATATGTGGACCGCCTTCGTATGATGTGGCGCCCCCTACCAACTGCCATTGATTGGCCTTGTTGATATGGTTGAGTCGGTAGAATGGAGACGAAGCATTCGAGATCTGGTCATTGATGTCTTCGAGCATGCCCTCGTTGATCGATGAGGGATCTGGACTGTCATCGTTGGTCGACCCGAAGTACAGCGCGGTACTTGTGGCGTAAATGAAATTCTTGGGCTCGCCGAAAGTTCTCTGGATGTATCGCAGATGGTTGTCGCTCCGTCCTTGGTAGGCGTGTTGTCCGGCCATGATCACACGAATGCGATTGTTGATCGCCCCTTGACCAAAGACTGAAGCGAACCATCTCGAAAGCAATACGGTGCGATGGGCGTGATTGTCGTCGAATGTTATTCCGCGTGATGCGGCCTCAGCAGCGTTGTATGGTCCGTGCGTCAGCTGCGAAGGACTCCATACTTCATTGCTGCTCTCAACGTAGATGTTGATCGAGGGATCAAGGTCGCGTTGGAGCATTGCAGCAAGTGACGTTACGTAGGAAGAGTCACAAGACATGTGGATGTTGATCCAAATGTCCTGCTTGAGCGTATTGCCAAGCTCAATGATGTACTCCCAACACCACCCATCACGCTTTCCATTGAGTCCGGCCATTGATACCTGAGCGGCATCACCCGGTGTCTTGCGCCGCTGCCATGTTGTTGCTGTTGGAAATGTTGGCTCTCCATCCCATATGTTCTGCACATTGTAGAACCGATAACAAGCAAAGTCCGCTGCCGCACACAGCTTTAAAAATGCATCGGTAAAGGTGGATTGATCGCCACGCAGATAGCCAGGACGGTTAACGCTAAGCCCCGTGATCCCCGAGTTCAGGGTTGAAAGGGGCACTCGCCTGGTTTGGGTGAATGAAAGAAAGACTAGTCCATGATTGGAGCTGTTCGGTCCGCCAACCACAACATCGAAGGTGGTAGTGTTTGTTGCTTCTGAGTATGTGAGATTCTCTATCGAAACGCTGGTCCCTGAGACGGCAACGTTTGCCTGACCCGTGAACTGCGCTTCATAACGACCACTGAAGTCGATGCGGTACTGCTCCGGATCATCAATTGTGCCATTCCATTCCGTTGCCGGACGTCCGTCGAGGAGAACAAGATCAAAGTCACTTGTAGGCCATCCAAGCGAGTCAAACCCTGTTGCCTTTGAATACCGCGCCGTATGCTTCACGATATTCACAAACGCGTTGGCATTGTCGAGGTTCACACCCATTGCGAAGCGTGATTGTGCACTCACTGCGGTAAAAGACGCAAATGCAGCAAGGATCAGGGCAAGAGTCTTCATCGCGCAATATATCTTCATCTCATGTCATCGGGCTAATCTTCATCTCATGTCATCGGGCTAAAGCCCGATGCTAGAAAGCCCGTAACTTTCCCAATGGAATTCCTTGCCTTTCTTCAGCTCCGCCTCTTTCTTGCCATGGGATGGCACATGCAGGCACTTGTTGTGAGTTGGTATGTGTATGCACTCACTCATGACCCGCTGATGTTGGCCATGGTGGGGTTGGCAGAAGCAGTGCCCGCAATCGGACTCGCTCTTCCATCGGGGTATTTCGTTGATCGTATGGACAAGCGGAAGGGGATACGTATTGCAGTCTTCATGATCATCACGTCTGCAATAGTATCTGCCGTATTGGTGCAGCCCTGGGTTGCCGCTGAGTACGGTGTGGGTCCAGTGATCACGGGATTGTTGGTGATGATCATGATCAACGGCAGTGCGCGAGCGATCTATTCGCCCTCGATGTTCAGTGCTCTAGGACAGATCGTACCACGCGACGAGATAGCGCGCGCATCGGCAATGAGCAGCTCTGTATGGCAGGGGGCGATGATTGCCGGCCCATTACTCGGTGGACTTATCTACGGACTCTATGGAGTGGGCGTTGCTGCCATTGTGTATGTGGGACTGATGGTCCTTGGGGGGACAGGCTCCCTACGGTTGACCCCTAAGCCCCCTGTAGAACAGACTGAGCGACGATCCATGAAGCAGGACCTCACGCTTGGCATTCGATTCATCTTCTCACGTCCGGTTATCCTTGGTGCGTTGTCACTCGATCTCTTTGCCGTGCTCTTCGGCGGAGTGGTCGCACTTCTTCCCGTGTTCGCTCACGACATTCTACATGTAGGTGAATCCGGCCTTGGTCTCCTTCGTGCTGCGATGAGTATCGGAAGCGTGTCTATGATGGCCTTCCTTTCGTGGAAGCCTATTGGAAAGAATGCCGGACGCTACATGTTGTGGTCGGTGGCAGGCTTCGGAGCTTGTATGCTCGCATTCTCAGCAAGTACGATGTTTGCTCTAAGCGTTGCCATCCTCATCATCGCCGGATCCTTTGACGCCGTGAGCGTGGTTGTGCGCCATACCATCCTCCAACTCGAAACTCCCGAGGATATGAAGGGGCGAGTGGCGGCCGCCAACACGATGTTCATCTCCAGCTCAAACGAGCTCGGTGCCGTAGAGAGTGGCATTGCGGCCAAACTCTTCGGCACCGTGCCAAGTGTTGTTATTGGTGGAATGATGACGTTACTGGTGGTAGCGATCGTTGCGTGGAAGAATCCGAAACTTCGACGTATGGATATGACTTCATGAAATGACGTAATGACGTAATGACGTAATGACGTAATGACCTGAACAGGTCACCTGCATAGGTCACCTGCATAGGTCACCTGCATAGGTCACCTG
>DATGWS010000050.1:0-3963 GCA_035299365.1 Candidatus Didemnitutus sp. | reverse complement strand
GGATATGTGAACATCCTTGCGAGTATGCTTGGATTGCCTCACCCAACACAAGGATGGTTGCTCGATCAGAATACCGCTCTTGGTGCTATCATGGCAATGGACGTATGGATCTCCACGGGATACTATATGGTGCTGTTCCTCGCTGGCATGGAGGCAATACCGAAGGACCTGTATGAAGCAGCTGACCTAGCCGGAGCATCGCGCTGGCAGCAGTTCTGGCGTATCACGTTGCCCATGCTTCGATCAACGATGTTGTTTGTAGTCGTTATCAATAGCATAAAGTCCTTCCAGATCTTTGTTGAGATCTATATTATGACCAAGGGCGGACCACTCGACGCAACGTCCACGTTGGTTTACGAAGTCTACCACCAAGCGTTTGAGCAATCCGACATGATGGGGTATGCCAGTGCACTTGCCTATATCATCTTTGTGATCTTGTTGGCCATATCATTCATCCAAATGCGGCTACTGAAGGTGCGTTCATGAATCTCGGACTTCTCGTCATTGGCCTTATTGGATATGCCATTGGGTGTATTCCAACGGCATGGATCGCTATGAAGCTTTCGCATGGAAAGGACATACGTAACGAGGGTACAGGTAATGTTGGCGCTCATAATGTCTATGACGTTTCAGGGAGTACGTGGCTCAGCATCACTGTTGGTGTAGTGGATGCTGTAAAGGGAGTTGCAGCGGTGTATGTAGCACAGCTTCTTCACGGGGATTGGTTCGCTGCTGTTGCTGTGTCCGGTACGGCTGTTGTCCTTGGCCACAACTGGAATGCACTTTTACGATTCAAAGGTGGCAGGGGGCTTGCCACAGCCACTGGTGTTTTTGCCATGGTGGACCCGCTGTTCTTGATCGTTTGGTGGATTACGTATCTCACCGGCTATTATGCGATCCGCAAAAACGTCCATGTTGGCTCCATGACAGCCATCATCGGCACTGCAGTGCTTGCATGGAGTACGCCGGATAGAGTGATCCGTGACACAACGCTAGTTGTTTGCCATGACCCAATGCAAATGCGACTCTTTGTCGCGGCCGTTTCGCTCTTGCTCTTCATGCGCCACGTTGAGCCCATCCGCGAAGTCCTTAGGACGATCTCCTTCAGCGATGACGAGGAATGATCTCGTGTATCGCGCGTAAGGCATCGTTACTCTGCAGTTCTTCTACCGCAATAAAGATCGTATGTGCTGCAGCGCCGGTAGTAATGGCATGAATCGTAAATGCAGAGATTGAAGCAGCTATCTCAGCGAGGATGTTGGGCATGTTTACGTGAGGGCCGCTGACGGCTACAAGCGACGTTGGTCGAATGGCCACTGCAGAATCTGCAATCGCTACCTCGAGTGCCAGAATGCCATTCTCACCCGAGTTCTTTAGAACGATCATCGCGGACTCAACCGTTTCGGACTCCAAAATAATGGATCTTCCAAGCTCCGGTACCGACCTGATATGAGCCGCAGTTGTTACGCTGCACTGTACCAACGAGCACCCTCGCACGATAGACACTGCGTGTATGGCCGCTGTTGATGGTGTATGGGCAACGATCCTCGTACCGGCATCTTCCGGACGAAACGTATTCAGCACGCATACGGGAATGAGCGCTTCAACGGCTGGTGCAATCGTATCCGGATGAAGTACCTTGGCACCGTAGAGCGCAAGTTCGCGTACCTCTCCGAATGATAGTTCCGTGATGGGTTGAGCTTCGGGAACGAAGCGCGGGTCTGCAGAATACACACCACTCACATCAGTCCAAATCTGGATCTCACGCGCTGAAAGAGCGGCACCGAGTATTGCGGCGGAATAATCGGAGCCCCCTCTACCTAGCGTTGTTGTTCTGCCATCCGATGTTGAACCGAGGAAACCCTGTGTGATAACAACACTGCCGGATGCACATAAAGGGGCGAGGTGTTGCGAACATAGACTGCGAGTGTGGTACATATCCACCTGAGCAGCGCAGAACTCATCATTGGTCCGCATCACGGTGCGTACATCAAAGTAGACGGCAGAATGGGCCGTGGCGCGAAGTGCCGAAGAGAGGATGGTGGTACT
Organism: Candidatus Didemnitutus sp.; assembly: GCA_035299365.1. Lineage (GTDB taxonomy): Bacteria > Bacteroidota > Ignavibacteria > Kapaibacteriales > Kapaibacteriaceae > UBA10438. The sequence goes on along the minus strand of DATGWS010000050.1, from coordinate 1,914 downwards.
TAGTCGTTCACCAAATGCCGTCATGTGATCGAGCGACTGTGGTGTACACTCGCCTAAAATCTGCAATGCGCGTGCATATGACCTACACTCGTGAAAGAGTTCGTTGAGATCAGCATGTGAGGCTTGTGGTGCGAGCTCAGATAGAATGCCAGAGTGCCTTACTTCTAACATCGTAAGGTCAGCGTCTATCTCTTCGCCTCGTCCGGCACGTTCAGCCAAGGAGAGCAGCGTATTTGTTGTGCCCGAAGTTGCAGACAACACAACAACCACGCCACCGGGTTCAGCGGCATGGTTGTGAATGATCGAGGCTACTTGACGGAGTGCGGTGGCATCCTGGACGGATGTACCGCCGAACTTCATAACGAGCATGTCAGCCTACGTCGAAATGGGTCGAGAGATGATCCGCCTTTGGCACATGCACGATGATACGATCTTCAACGAGTGCGGCAACGGCCTTTTTGGCTCGCTCAAGTTCAACACCTCTGCGATAGGCAAAATGCCAGATGTCTGTTGGGCCGGCAGAGATCTCCACGGTGAGAGCCTGTTCGGGAGAAAGTGTCCGACCACCAACGAATCGGTCTCGTACGGCGGAGACAAAGTCTGTCGACTCCTTGTCGAGAAGCATGTCCGGCGTAAAGAAATAGTTGTCCGTCTTCTGCAGATCGCAGATGAAGAACGCCCCTTCATTTGGTTTGCCAATCATGTCGCTGAGAAATGCAAGTGAGATCGTATACGGTGGGTCATCCTGGTCATCCCAGAGATCTCTCCAAACAGGAAGGTCATTCACCTTCAACCACTCTTGAAAAGCGATCTCGTGATCCGGCATGTTCATGAGCAGATGTGAGCCAAATCTCTTCTGGAGAAGCGCAACTTGTTCAGGGGTTATCTCAACAAGTTCATCTGTTGAGATAACAAGGGGCCGTTGCTCAGCAATGGAGCTTTCGGCACGCGATATCAGTTCATCGGTAGTCATGTAGTTTGAGACTCCTTGCGCCTGCGATACCACATGCCGAGTCCGGCAAGTCCAATGAGGATAGCTGCTGCATTGGATGCCATGCTCACGGTGCGCCCTTGTTGGAAGGAAGGACTGATGAAACGGAATTCTACGTTGTGTTTCCCGGCGGGGACGTTCACACCACGCAGAACGAAGTCGGTCTTGACGATCGGAACTTCAACACCGTCAACATAGGCGTGCCATTCGTTGTAGAACACCTCACTTACAACCAACAACTGCGACGTGGCAGACGTAGTTGCGATCGAGAGATGCTGATTGCCCTTGCCTGTGACACGTGCTGATGCGGTGGTGTCAGTGCCAAGAGACGTGCGCCCTGCAAAGTCTTCCTCAACATAGGCAGTAGTTCTTGCATTGAACGTGCCGTCTCTCAGCTTTTCGAGGATCGTGCGCTTGTTCTGTTCAACCACAACGGTATCAACGAACCAAGCGCGTGGCAACACATCCTGATTGATGTATACCATTAGCCCCGTTGATGGAGAGCGGAATGCAGGCTCAACACCTTGATACAATGGTTGTGAAGAAACGATGTACTTCACGTTGAGCAGGTTCCACAGATAAGGATTGAGGATCATCGAATTGCCCGGTACCGGTTCACGCGTTGGGCCGGGTCCTGCTACGTCCAGCAGATCCTGATAGACGCGAAGTTTGGCAGATGAATAGCCGTGCACATTCTCAACAAAATGGTACGCCCACCAGTTTGGGGTTGCGCTGCTGGAGAGGTCGCAAATGCGGTACACACCAGGGTCCCGCTTAATGAAGTCCACTACGTCTGTCGTTGCAAAAACATTCTTCTCCGGTGATCCCTTCTTCGGGTCGTAGGGGCGCTTGTCAACGCGCCAGAGATCTCCAACCAACAGAACAAGGAAGAGGGCAATAGCAACATTGGGTTTCACAGTACC
>DATGWS010000049.1:0-12081 GCA_035299365.1 Candidatus Didemnitutus sp. | reverse complement strand
ACGAGTGACTTGATCGAACCTCTGGCACTGATCGTAAGGTCGGGACTACCAGCGAGGTAGGCACCGCCGTAGGCGAGGATCGTCTCGTTGTTCAGATCCAGCTGCATGATATCGCCCGGTGCTGAAGGCGCAAGGTAAAGTTCGCCCGGACCGTGCACTGCCGTATACATCGACGCAAAAATGGACTCTCCACCAACGGCGGCTTTGAGTGTACCAAGAAGCCCCTTTCCTGCGGACTTGGTCTCCAGTTCAATGGTCGGCGTCATGGACAACATTGCACCAGGTTCTGCGCGAAATCTCTCGCCTTGTTGCATGTCTACACGCAATGATGCATAGACAGGACCGTTTTCGATGGTGAAGTTCATGTTAGTCTCCGTTATAGATTATGGCACCCGAGGCAACATATGCTGCGAGCACCTTGATACCTTCTTCACGCATGACATCGCGCGTTACGTCAATGCCATGAGATGTGTAGTGTTCGATCCAACCACTCGGTTTGTTGCCTTCGTCAAAACCGATGGCACGAATATCTTCGTCGCGAACGCTCATAACGATTCGTTTAATCCCTGCCCAGGGAATAGCACCAAGACACATTGCGCATGGCTCAGCGGTGACGACCAGAGTAAAACGTCCACGTTCTGCAAGCGCCCACGTACCCAGGCGTTCACTTGCCATCATAATCGTTACAATTTCTGCATGAAGAATCGAGCACTTGAGTGATGTAACAAGGTTAACTCCTGATGCGATCACCCGCTTGTTCTCATCTACGAGCGCAGCCGCAAAAGGTCCACCCGTCCCTTCCTCGATATTCCTCTCTGCCAACGCAAACACATATCTCATCGCCGATTCATCATCAGCGTATTGAGGTGGCTTAACACGCTCCATCCACTCGGGTAGGGCAATTTTCATCGGATGCGAACGCCCGTGGCCTCAAACGTGAGTTCTTGTTGATCTCCCTTAATCTTTTCGATCTCCTTCTTTGACTTTCCGGCATCCTCTGCATAGTGTCGGGCATCTGCCTCGCTGAGAACACCTTCCATCAGCATTCCTTCGGCAACGATCCGTTTTCCTGCCAAGTCCTTTGGCATAAAGAAGCCGTAGTCTTTAAATGTCACGCGGACCTTTGTTTTCCCATCGGCCAAGATCATCCAACACCCCTTCTTTTGACATACTTCCTTCACCAATGCCGTCACAGCAATGTGTGTATTGAACTTTTTCTCCGTAACAGCACGAGAAAGAGAAAGAACCGTGCTTGCCTTTACGCCCGCACCATATTCTTGACCCTTTTTAGCCGGGGCAGGTTCTTGAGGAGCAAACGACATTACAACACATGCGATAAAGACGGCAGCGAAGTTCTTCATAGGGGGCTTGTTTCTACGTGATAATCGATGACGAACTTACATATTCGCAGACGAACAAGGAACACCATGCGCATCGTCATCCAACGCGTCAGCTCTGCCCACGTAACTGTGGACTCCATCACTGTGGGCCGCATCGACCGGGGCTTATTAGCTCTTGTAGGCATCACCCACACGGACAATTCGATGAACGTTGCCTGGATGGCAGAAAAGCTCATCGCCTTACGCATCTTTCCCGATAACGAAGGCAAGATGAATCTCTCCATCAAGGAAACAGGAGGGGGCATCCTTCTCGTCTCACAATTCACGCTCTATGGAGACGTATCCAAAGGCACACGTCCATCCTTTGTTGAGGCCGCCCGACCGGAACATGCTCAGCCCCTTTTTGATGAGCTCGTTCGACGCGTCGAAGATCTCTCACGAGATACTCCCCAACCGATCAAGATCTCTACCGGCGTCTTTGGCGCGATGATGGACGTACATCTGGTAAACGATGGGCCGGTTACGTTGTGCCTTGACAGGTAGCTTGTTTAAACGCCTTTTGCAAGCGCCTTCTTCAAGTGCCTTGTGCAAGCGTATTGCCCAGCTATTCGGGAGCGACGATAAAGGTGCCGGACTCAACGATACGTCCGTCTGGAGTGCGGAGGAGGAAGCCGTACATGCCGGGGGCGACGCGTTGACCGGAGGAGGTAAGGAGGTTCCAAGTAGTTGCTGAGGCACTGGCTGCGACGTCCCACTGCCAGACAGTAGAACCCATCTGGTTCGTGACGGTAAGTATAGTGGCAAGACCTTCGTTGCTACGGTGTCCAAAGTTCACAAGTTCGCGTGCAGGATTTGGTGAAATGAAAGCAGACCCGGCACGATACGTCCTATCGTCTGATACATAGGTGTACATTCCTAGAAGCCCCATATCGGATAACATGGAGTCTAACTGAACGACTTCAACGATCGCATCATTGCGGACATACATCAGATGCTTACCAGACGAATCGATCCTGAGTGCTTTCAGTCCGCCCAACACCATGAACGTCCCAACACTGTCACCACTGGGATATTCATAGAGCACCACATCTGCTGTGTCAGCCCTAGTACGCCGTGGTCTGTTGACGAAATCTGCGAACAATCGAGTATGCGGAATCGAAACTCCATCGTGGAGCTGCAGGCCAGTTGAAACAACCTTCAGATCATTCGATGAGATCACGCTTCGATCAGCAAGGATGTATCTACCATCCGACACAAACGATACCAATGAGGCGGTTACGGAGGGCAACGACATGCATGAATCGACTTCACCATCGTAGATCCACACCTCACGACCTTTCATCTCTAGATCATCGTAGTGATATCCGGTATAAACACGACGGTCACGAGATGGATCGGCCGAACCAGACACTGAGATAACACAAGTGTTCTCAATTGAGTGTGTTGTATCGTGTAGAGCTAATGATGACGAGAAAATCCGAACCTTCCCATCGTATTCGTCATTACCTCCCGCTAGAAATATCACTGTTCCCTTGCTTTGATCCTGGACCATGTCTAAACGGTAAGACCTGTCGTAGTCATTATCGCCAAACCACCTCTCGAAGTATTGCACCCAAGCTTGGCCTGTTCTCGAATCAAACCAGTTCAGAACAGTAGCACTTCTTCCGCCGGTGTATCGACTGCCTACCATAAATACCTGTTGGTGCCTACCGCCGAAAGCAAACACATAGTCTCCAGCCCAACCAGCGCGTAGAGGCTCACTTTTACCTCCTTGACCGCCCGATAGATCTACAGTCGAAAAGTGGATCATCGCGTCTGAACGTAAATCAATGGCACACCTGATCTCACCTGTAACGACTAAGCCCGTTCCGCTTGGATTGATTGCGGCATCCACGCAGTTCTTGAATGATCCGGTCCACACAGATCGTGCATTGCGCAAGAGCTTGTGTACGCGTAACGGAAAGCGCGTAGCCTGCTGCATTCCTGATTTTGTCTTTGTCTCAATCAAGAGCTCGATGTCGCCAGCTGGCATCATGATTGTGCTATCGTAGTTAAGTCTCTGTCCATTAAATGAGCACTCCACAATTCCCATGGAATCTAGAGGGAGACAGACCGCACTGAATGGATAGGGAGTGTGTTCGAAGACTGTGTCTGTCAACGACCCCATGAGTCCGATCAGGGTATCACGTAGTTGAGCAATCCGGAACCTGTTAACTTCACCACTACCGGCCTGAACCAGGATCGAGCCAGACCGTGACCACACGTGTCGCCTCTTGGCCTCGAACATGCAGTTTCTTGTCCCTGAGAGTATCCAGCGAGGACGATCTAAGTTCAACGTGTTTACTGTAATCGAGGAGTCCGTCCAGTATCGATCATACTTCGAAGACATCGAGTGAATACCATCGTCAAAAAGATCCCCTCTCTTTGCGAACGGAAAGTTTGCGATGAGCATTAATGAATCCACGGAATAGGCACCTTCAGCAGTAAGCAGTACACGCCCTCCCGGTGAATAGACCAACGGTCCGTTCCTAAAGCCTCGCAAATCCCGCTCCACGCCGGCGTCAGACCCTTGAAGAACGTAGAGCGTATTCTTCTTGTTGTTGTAAACATTGGTGCCGCTAAAGTGCACCTCCCAATAGAAGACGATAAGCGACCTCTCGTCTTTAGAGAAGGAAACGCTGTGGGCCACGCCGATCTTCCGACAGGAATTTGTCTCCCGATCATACAAGAACGACACTCGGCCGGCATTCAAGACCTCCTGGCTCATACTCAGGACAATGAACCTGCCGCTGCGACTTGTTGATCTGATCGACAACCTCGTGTTCGCGCTATCTCCGAAATTGTAGGTTCCTGGAAGTAAGAACGAATCCCTCTTCACTCCTCGTGCGCCTTGAATAGCAACAACTTGCACATCGAAGTAGACAGACTTGTCGGACCTAACTGGTTTTTGTTCTATGGTTAAGAAGTCGAATAATGATTCATCCTCCGGGTAGGCAGCGTCATTGATGGGTTTAGATAGTGGGTACGACCATTGCTCCGAGCCATCCGAAAGTGAATAGACTTTAAGTGTGTCTTTCGATGCCATTACAAAGGTGTTTCTACCCGTGGCCATAAGATCATATTCAGGTGCATACTGCCGCTTCCACTCTGGCATGAGTGTGTCTTGCCCATAGACCACGGCACTCAAAAGGTGAACGAAGGCAGTTGCAAGGAGCGTAATCTTGATCATTGAGCTTCTCGGGTGATGTTGAACAAATGCAACATCGCCCCTTACCACCTCTTATGCACCTTGACAATACCTTTACTGCGCTGCATCTGTTTTAGGGGGCTTATCAGTATCGACGGGATTCTATTCGTGTGCGACGATGAACTTACCGGACTCAAGGATGCGTCCGTCTATTGTGCGGAGGAGGTAGCCGTACATGCCTGGGGCGACGCGTTGACCGGAGGATGTATGTAGATCCCAGTCAATGTAGGTAGATCCCATTGCAGCAAAGTAGTTCCATTTACATACGCCCATTAGATCACGAACCTCGATTTGTAGGACTTCACGCGATGCAGGCCAATCGAATCGAACGATGTCTGAGGCAGGGTTAGGTCGAGGCGCACACAGCACGGCTGGGTCACTCTCTGATACTGACGTGGGTGAATCGAGATAGTACTGTTCAAGACCGTTGTCCTTGATTATGGACTCAAGGTCTAGCACTTCAAGCTCTGCTGGATAACCTCGCGTGATGAGAAGTCGGCGACCAGAGGTATCACAAATGATCGTACCAATAGAAGTCCCATAATGGACTGTCGCAAGCGGGCGGGCGTCCAGGGCCGAGTAAAACACGAGATCAGTCGGCGATGATTGTGGTTGTGCGACGGGGCACAGGACGAGACTTGAGTGAGGCACCGCAATGCAGTTCTCTTGCAGGGAGGCTGCATTGATCTTCAGCCCCGTTTGCGAGTTATACGTTCCGTCTCTAGACCAGAGGATCTTACCATCGTGCACAAACATCATTGGAATCGCCGGCAGGCCGATCAACTCCAAACAGGCCCTTGACTGACCATCGATTCGTCGAGACGTGCGTGTTTGCGGTGCATTGATCGTAAGCGTACCGATCAACAACGGACGATCTGTTGATGGATCAACTGCAACATATCTTGGAGAGTAAAAGCATGGCCTTTCAGAAGTAAGTGCCGTGTCGGTCACCACCCACACAACACTATTCGAATCACCATTAAATCCTCCCGTATAGAAGAGACCACGACCTCTCCTGCGATCTATCGCTCCAGTGTAGACTGGTGCAGGTTCATTGTCATACCTGTTAAGCCCGAACGCTCCCCTCTGCACGCTTCCTGTTGTAAGGTTCAGAGCCAAATGTGATTGGCCGTGATAGTAGCGGCCGGGCAATCCTCCCGATGGTCCACTCCCGGTAACAAACTCATTAGTGAGAAGGAGTGTCCGATCTGAGATGAATCGCGGACGAGCACGCCACTCGCTTGATTGTGGGTCACCTTTTATTTGAAACAAGGTGTCTCGAATCACATCAACGAGATAGATCTCATCCCCTCCAACGACGATGTGATCTCCACTTGGACTTAAATCTGTACTGCCAGAGCCCTCACCAACCCAGATACTATGTTTAGTGCGCTTCCTTTCTTTGACTTCAAACGTGGTATCAAGTTTGTCAACCACACTATCACCGTTGAGAAGTTCTACCTGCATCCGATGTTCACCCGAATTCAAGTGTAAAAGATGTGGGTCATGTATTGCGTCATCGATTCGTAAGGTCAGACGAAAAGTGGCTGTGGCTGGAATGTAGCCGAGAGAGAGTCTTAGCGGTGTGTGTTCAAGAAAAGGGTTGGGGATGTACACCCAGTTCAGTGCCGGCCTTAAGTCGGTATCAGGAATGACAAAGACACGTATGGTGTCGCCAGGCAAGGCAATAACCTTCAATGCTCGAGTGGTTTCGTACCATGGTTTGTCGAAACGCAATGGTTCATACACGCTCGAGTATGGCAGCCTATAGGTGATATCATCTTTATAGCCCCTTATAACTACGGAGTGATTGGCCCCTGTCGCCTCGTACGTTGAGCTTCGATAACCGTCATCGGCGAGCGAACCGTAGGGACCATGGCTCATCTTTCGCACGACTTTCCAATCTGGAAAAGAAAACGCCTCACTACCATTCCATAGGAGATTTGTACCAGGAATGAATTGCGCTAGCCGGTCAATTGTACGACCAGGAAGGAATATCTCTCCCGACGTCAATGGATCGAGTGAAAAGAGTCTGCTTTCATGCTTCAGTACAGTCTCACCGTGATTGCCATATGTCCTCCCACCGTACATGAGAGCGCAAGCGGTCTCATCATAATTGAATGAAACACTCTTAACCGAGTAGCCACGAGCGTTAACAACATTCTTCGATACGCGGTCACAGATTTGTTGAGAGGCAAATACGATGTATCGACCGGAAGTACTAATAGCATTTATGCCATCGATGAACTTGCTAGAGTCGAATGGTCTTTGAACTTCAAACGAATCCGTCTCACGAAGCATTCCGCCATAGGTATAGGAATGGAAAAGGACCATCGTTTGAGCGGGAAGAAACCTTAACGTTGACAAGACGATTCCCTCGCGGTGTGTCTCGAGCGCAAGCCCTCCAATTTCCACACCTGGCTTCCATGCAAAACGCCTAACTCCAGTTGATGCCTCAAACACCACAACCGAGTCCTTCGTTGCCACAACAACAACTGAGTCCGCGACTCGAACATGAGCACCCGATTCGGCCTGTACTGACCATGCGGGGGCAATATCCGTCCACTGTCCGTAAAGGACGGCCACCCCTATCAACTGACAGCAGAGGAAGGCGATGATGAATCGTGAAAATGTTTGGAGTGTCATTTACAGGCCATTCTATAAGTGCAAATGCAACATCGCCCCCTTCCACTTCACTTACACCTTGACATAACCTTTACAGTGCTGCATCTAGTTTAGGGGGCTTATTCAGTATCGACGGGATCCTATTCGGGAGCGACGATGAACGTGCCAGACTCAAGGATACGTCCGTCTTGCGAGCGGAGGAGGAAGCCGTACATGCCTGGGGCGACAGGAAGGCCACTCTCGGACGTAAGGTTCCATGTGAATTCAGTTCCGCCTGAGTTCAGAATAAGAGAAGCGACGTTGTGGCCCATTGAATTGGAGATGAGAATTATAGCCTCGGTGTCCAAAGGAGAGTCCAAGGTAATTTTTGCCCATGTTCTTGCTGGTAACGGGGAAAGCTTGACCCTGTTTGAATCTGTCGGGTATTGCTCGATTGAAACACCTGATACCATATTTAATAATCCCAAATCTTGAAGGATCGAATCGAGTTGGACGATCTCGACACATCTATCCCTTCTATGCAGGAGCAAACGCCTTCCCGATGTATCAATATCAATGTTATTCAATGTTGACGCGGCTACATACGTTCCAACTGAATCGAAAGATGGCAGTGTGTAGAAGACTAGGCTATTCGAGCCATTGCTTCCAATGACGAGTTTCTTATGCGGTATAGAATGATTGTCACCTGAATGGTGATGAACGCCTGCGATGGTCCAATTTTTCGTTTCGAACACGAGGCTATCAGTAACGAGATATTCTCCATCCGAAGTATAGTTGAGTCGAGAACTAGACCTAGGTATTTGAAATGTACAAGTGCCATTAGACGAGTTTACGATCGAAATGCTATTTGGGTCTATTGACCAGTTTGCACGGGGGCCGCCACTTAATGCGAGTTCAGCTCGACGAGGTTGTCCAGAGCCCGACGTTCGTTCGCCACAGATGTCGATTTCGTTGAATACACCGTCTTGCAGATTTACGTTACCAACCGTCAGCCTGATTCCGGCGAACTCATCGATTTGGTGCCATCCTTGAATGTATACTGCGCCTCGTTCCTTCACTTCGATTACATTCAGCCCGCTTTCTATGTATTGCTCAAGATCCGTTGAGTACTCCCGCAACTGGCGTGATTGCCCTGCTCCTGTTTTGAGACTGTACCATTGACTCTTGGTGTACTTTTCATTCCAGTATGCCCCTTGACTCCCTAACCACGTCTGCTCCGTGAACTCGATGAAAACTGGACAGTCTTCTCCTGCCCAGGCCGTTTTCCCAGCTCGCCAATAGTAGTCAGATGTGAATTGGTTCTCGACGATTTCATACGTGTCGATCAAGCTGAGTATACCTTCGTCCACATCTTGAACAGCTTTAAGTGCACCATTCATAGAAACCTTTCGTCCGCTTGGACTGATTGAGGCGGATGACAAACTATCAATTGAACCAATCCATAATGAGTGGACACTTGGAGGTATTGCGTGCGCCTCAATTTGGCTTTCTATTACTCCGATCACACTATCGCCACGCTTTGCTCTGATGGTTATCACATGGCTCCCCTGTGAAAGACTTACATATGGCTGTATTTCAGCCAATTCACCATCAACAACTAATTCGATCGAGATAGTTGGATCAATTGGGAGAGTTGCAGCACGAATTCGGACGACATGGTGCTCCTTCACACTATCTGGCACCTCATTCGTAAAGATGACAGTGGCGTCCCACTTCATTGGCAACTCATGCCCAACGATTTTCCCATTTGGGTGCTGAGAGACGACGCCCCCTCTCTCCGACACACCCCATGACTTCATAACGTCGTTAACTGAAGATTGAGTCTCACCAAGTCTACATTCAATTGTTCCGCGTGAAAGATCAAAGATCTCGATAAGAGAGTCTCTCTTCATCGTGATCGGAATTGCAACTGTATGGATTCCATCTGCTAACAACATCCCATTTATGAGCATTGGCAACCGGTAGATTGCTTTCGACCCGTTCTTCTCGCGCACTTGGTCAGCCCAGTAGATGTAGCCTGATGGTGTGAATCCAGCGAGGCAGTCGTAGTAACCGCCAAGTTCTCTCCCATAGCGCAGAGAGTCTATGTTTGTTGGGATCAGAACATTTCGCGTTACATATGGATTCGTACGTCCTCCGAAATAGACATATGAGGAGTACACAATCATTTTTGTTTCGTCTGGAGAGAAACACATTACCTCTACTGCTTCTGGCACAACTGCCATTCTTTCTTCCTTGAGATCAAACAATCCAAATGTGGCCCCATACATATTGTCCCACAATGTCAAGGCAACATACCTGCCTGAAGCACTAACACGAAGAATGGAAAGGGGCAGCTTTATCGTTCTTAAGAGCAGGGAATCATCTGACTGTATTCTACAAATCTGATCTATCCGGTTTTCATTCACAGCAAAGAACACGAATTCCGCTCGAGCGCCATTGCTTGTTTGGACTGTGTCAAATGCAGCCACAATGATTGAGTCATTTTCTCGATTATTGATGAACCATGTATCGTGGATTTTATTTGGCAACACAGCACTCCATTCGTAAGCCCCCTGTTCATTTGAATGGACACGCAAAGTATCCGCATGGATCATTGCAAAAGATCGGATTCCGATACTGGAATACGAGAAACCTGCTGGCGGTGTTATACTCCAGGATGGATCTAGCACCTGTTGTTTTGATAGACTCTGACCAATTGCCGTCAGTAAGATTATTGCAATAGCAAGTAGTTGCATCATGTTGACGTTCCTTTCTCATGCAACATCGCCCCTTACCACCTCTTATGCACCTTGACAATACCTTTACTGAACTGGATCTCGGTTAGGGGGGACTGCCACAACGAAAAAGGGGCTCCATGTTTCCATGAAGCCCCTTGACACTATCGAATTCTTTTCGTGGATTACAGCGTAACTGTGCTCTCGTTGATGCCTTCGAGCGCTCTGCACATTGCAGCAAGTGCCTGCGTGGCAAGTGCACCGTCGATCACGCGGTGATCGTAGGTGATGGAGAGGTAGACCATGCTGCGAACAACGATCACATCTTCGCCATCGAGTTCACGAACCACCGGACGCTTCTGAATTGCTCCGAGGCCAATGATGGCTGTTTGTGGTTGATTGATCACCGGAGTGCCAAAGAGCGACCCGAACGAACCAACGTTGGTAACAGTGATTGTTCCGCCTGAAATATCGTCAGGAGTGAGCTTCTTTGTCCGCGCACGATTGGCAAGATCGTTCATCGAACGGGCAATACCAGTGATGTTCAACGTCTCTGCGCTCTTGATAACCGGAACTATGAGATTGCCGTCAGGAAGGGCCGTTGCCATGCCAAGGTTTACGCGACGGTGCTGAATGATGTTCTTACCATCAACACTCACATTGATACCTGGCCAAAGCTTCACAGCCTCACACGCTGCCCATCCGAAGAATGGGTTGTATGTGAGCTTGATCCCCTCGCGCTTCAAGAAGCCATCCTTGTACTTCTCACGAAGCTTGACCATTCCTGTAACATCTGCCTCAGCAACGCTGGTCACGTGTGCAGATGTCTGCTTCGAACGTGTCATGTGCTCGGAGATGAGCTGACGCATACGGTCCATCGGGATGACGATACTGTCGCCACCGGTGAGGACTGAAGATGGGACTGGGGATGGGACTGGGGATGGGACTGAAGATGGGACTGGGGATGGGACTGAAGATGGGACTGAAGATGTCCCGTTACCTCGACGCGCGAGATAGCCCAATACATCATTCTTGGTTACGCGTCCTTCAAGACCGGTTCCCGGCACTGCATCGAGTTCGGCAACGCTGATGTTCTCCGTAGCCGCAATGCTTCGTACAAGGGGCGAATAGAACCGTGCACCGGACTGGCGCGGGACTGGGGCTGAGGCGGAAGACGGGACTGAGGATGGGACTGGGGATGGGACTGGGGATGGGACCGAAGATGGGACCGCAGATGGGACCGCAGATGGGACCGCAGATGGGACTGGGGATGGGACCGAAGATGGGACTGGGGCGGCAACAGCTCCTGCGCCGGCCGATAGGCGGGCGATGACAGCACCAACTTCAACAACATCACCTTCGTTGGCGAGGATGGCAACAAGGGTGCCTGCGCTTGGCGCTGGCACTTCTGTGTCCACCTTGTCCGTGGAGATCTCTAGGAGCACTTCGTCGCGCTCAACTTTTTCTCCGACCTTCTTCACCCAACGTAGAACCTTACCCTCTTGAATGGACTCTCCCATCTTTGGCATCACAACGTCAACTTCTGCCGAGGATGGGACTGAGGATGGGACAGGTGCTGGGACAGGTGCTGGGACAGGTGCTGGGACTGAAGATGGGACTGGCGCTGGCGCTGCAACAGGTGCCGAAGCAGGTGCTGAAGCAGGTGCTGAAGCAGCAACACCATCACCAAGGATGGCGATGACCTTGCCAACTTCTACAGTATCACCTTCTGCAAAGAGTATCTGCGAGATCACACCGGATGCCGGAGACGGAACTTCCGTATCCACCTTATCCGTGGAGATCTCGAGGATCACTTCATCACGTTCAACTTTCTCGCCGACGTTCTTCACCCACCGAAGGATCTTGCCTTCTTGAATGGATTCGCCCATCTTGGGCATAACTACTTCAATGCTCATTTGATGTTTTCCTGCCAGGTAATGTTCATCTGTGGAGACTTGCAACTTAACCAATTCTCCGCAACGCTTCTGCCAATGTAGGGTGCGTGAAACGATAGCTTGTGCCTGGAAGGCGCATCGGGATCACATGCTGACCATGTACGACAATGTCGGCTTGACGTCCAAGCAAGAGCCGGAGAATGAACTCGGGAACTCTGAGCCACGACGGACGATGAAGCATTCGCCCGAGTTCCTTT
>DATGWS010000048.1:0-34067 GCA_035299365.1 Candidatus Didemnitutus sp. | reverse complement strand
GCACCAACAACAACATATTCACCAGCCAAGCTTGGATCGGTACCACGAACAATTCCCACAATGTTCTGTGTAACACCCTCTTCAAAGGCAAGCGAGGTTACAACCGTTGCCCGTGTATTGGCGAATACAAAGGACTGCGGTTTCTTTGTCTGTTCGATGGTGGTTTCAGCTGTAAAGAGAGACATTCCTTTTGGTGGAAAGATCTTTGAGCATGGCGTGCGCCGAACTTGCAAAGCGATAATTCCAGAGTTTTTGCCAAGTCGGTCGAGACCAAACCGAGCAAGCACGTCCGCAGAATCTCCTCGTTCATTCACAAATGCAACAGCCAACGCTCCTTTATCTCGCGCAAGAGTTGCCTTGGCGCGGAGAGAAGCAGACTGCTTCAAGGCTTCGTCCTTTTCAGCCCACTTGGGAAGTCCACGGAGTACAATAACGATCTTGTCCTTGACGTTGATGTCCTTGTAATCGTCGTACGTGGCAGAAGAGATGCCGTAGCCAACAAAGGCAACTTCACCCGCTACCGTACCCGATTCACTGAATCCCCATGGTTGATAGTCCGATCCTAACTTCCACCCAAGTTTTGTAGGCTTTGTTTTGTCAAGGGGCACTCCTGGACGCTCAATGACAACCTCAAAAACTACGGAGTTCTGGGCTCCGAGCTTTACACCTGTCGTAAGACTGAAGGTATCTGCATAGGCCACACGCCCTGCAGGTTGAAGCCCGTACTCCGCAAAGTGCTTGGTGATATAGGTTGCAGCCTTTTCAATGCCCATCGTGGCCGGGCCTCTTCCCCCACAGCTATCGGAGGCAAGGATGCGCACATGTTCTGCAATGCGCATACCTTCGGGAGTGGTGGGCTGCTGAGCAACAGCAGCTGATTGGGCAAGAATGAGGACGAGAAGAATGCGACGGAGGTAGGGCATAGTGCTCTGCATATGTTTGTAGGCTCACAATTTACGTCCCCCCGGGGGCGCGCACCAACGAATAGCTCATGCAGTCGAAGATCCGGTCCCTGGCATCAGATACTATCGTCTACGGTGTTTCCACCGTTCTGGGGCGTTTCCTCTCATTTCTCCTCACACCACTCTACACGAACTTCCTCTCAGCATCGGAGATCGGAGATGTCACGGCCATCTATGCCATGATCGCCTTTGTGAACATCGTCTATTCTCTTGGCATGGAGCCAGCCTTCATGCGTTTCTGGGAACGGTCGGACGGCGAATCGAATGCGCGGGTGTTTTCTGTTGCCGTTCTAGCAGTTGTTTCCGTCAGCCTCGTAGTCACAGCCTTAACGGTCGCGCTGGCAACTCCCATCGCTGGATCCACCTTCCTGCAACTGAGTAGTGAAGGGGCCACCTATGTGGCCATTGCATCGTTGATACCGCTCCTGGACGCGATGGTGCTCATCCCGTTTGCTCAATTACGGATGCAGCAGAAGCCCCGTACGTTTGCTGCGCTCCGATTACTTTCCATCGTAGTTACTGTTGCCCTGAACATACTGTTTGTTGTTGTTCTCGGGATGAAGATCGAAGGTGTCTTGTGGGCAGGAGTTCTTGGCAGTGCTGCTACGCTCCTCTACTTCCTCCCCTCTATGACGGGGGTAGTCCGCAGGGTACGCGAAAATCTCCCGGCAGCAAAGGCTCTGTTTGGAAACATGCTGCGGTTTGGACTTCCCACGGTGCCATCGAATTTCTCCGCGATCATGGTACAGGTAGCAGACCGACCTATCATGCTGATGCTTACCGGGAGTGCAATGGTGGGTATGTATCAAACCAATTTCCGCCTAGCCATTCCGATGATGATGTTCGTGACAATGTTTGAATATGCGTGGAAGCCATTCTATCTGCATCATCGTGATGATCCGGAAGCAAAGGGGCTCTTTGCACGTGTTTTCACGCTGTTCAGTATCGTCTGCGGAGCACTGTTCCTCGTAACAGCGCTCTTCATGCCCTATGTGGTTCAGCTGCCGTTTATTGGTGGACGGTTCATCAACCCTACGTATTGGTCTGGTTTGAGCATTGTTCCGGTTGTGATGTTCGCCTATTTCTTCAATGGCGTATTCATCAACATGTCAGCCGGATTTCACATCCAGAAGCGAACGTCACTGTTCCCCATAGCAACGGGTGTAGCAGCAGTGGTCAGTGTTGCAGCCACATGGTTCCTCGTTCCGCATTATGGCATCATGGGTGCTGCATGGGCCAAGGTGGCTGCCTATGTTGTCAGTGCCGTGATTCTGTATGTGGTGCAACTGCGTGTGTATCCGGTTCACTATGACCTCATCCGAGTAGGGCTCATTCTCGCTATCACAGCAACCATCTACGGTGTGGTGATGATGTTGCCAACCGACAATACAACTCAACTTCTTGCACGTGCCGCTGCACTTCCGATCTATCTGCTCCTTCTCGTAGTAACACGTGTCCTTGGAGCATCCACAATTCGCACTCTCCTTCGATTGGTTAAACGATGAACATTGTCCGTACGCTTGTCCTTGTGGGCACAGCCACAACACTTCTATTGTCCGGCTGTACTACGCATGATTCTAGTAACGCACCATCCGCCCAAGGCCGACGAGAGTTCGAACTCCTCAAATATCGCGACCCGGCAACAGGTACGTTCCCCAACAACATTCGTGCTCGTGAACTCGAATTCGCCGCAACTCTGCCGGGTACTCTCCAACGCAAGGACAATGGTGAGCGAACGCAAGATCTTGGCGACTGGAGACATCGCGGACCGTGGAACATTGGGGGTAGAACACGCGCCATTGCCTTTGATGCCGGCAATGACCAAACACTTCTTGCCGGTGCAGTCTCCGGTGGGATGTGGAAGTCAACAGATAATGGAGCAACCTGGACGCTCACTACCAAGCCAGATCAGTTACACAGTGTAACAACCATCGCACAGGATAGACGCCCCCTCCATCAAAACGTTTGGTACTACGGAACGGGTGAGATCTACGGCAACTCCGCACAGATCTCCGGTAATGGTATATGGAAGTCCACCGATAATGGGGCTTCATGGTTCGTATTGCCATCAACAACATCCGCGAACACACCGGCAACACATCAATTCGCCTATACGTGGAGGATCGTTACGCATCCGTTGCGTGACAGTAGCGAGATATATGTAGCAACCGGACGGTCCGGACTACAACGCTCAACCAATGGAGGCACCACGTGGACTGGTGCGGCAGGAAGTAATGCACTTTTCAGCGATGTCACGATTACGCCAAACGGCACCTTGTATGCGGCCTTCAGCGCCTTTACCGGACAAGTAGGAAGCATTGCCTCTCGATGGGGCGTCTTCCGCTCTACCGATGGTGTGACATGGGTGAACATCACTCCACCTGAAATCAACAACCAAACACGTCGCATTATTCTCGCCTCTGTGCCGCAAAGTCAGGATCAGATCTATGTCCTTGCCGAAACCCCAGGTGTTGGTGCGCAAGGTTCTACCACCTATAGAGGTGAATTGCAGTACGAATGGCACAGCCTGTTCAAGTATACCTATGTGAGTGGTGATGGAACAGCAAGCGGTGGAGTGTGGGATGTGCGCAGTGCGAATATCCCACTGACCGACGCAAAGCGCGGAGATTTTTACTCGCAGGGTGGATATGATCTGCTCCTCCGCGTGTCGCCCTTCGATTCAAATTGTGTTGTGATCGGAGGAACCAACCTCTATTGTTCAACAGACGGATTCACAACAACAGCCAATAATACGTGGATAGGCGGATACGACAAGGAAGACCCGTTTTGGGACAAATATTCGCTCTATCCCAATCACCACCCAGATCAGCACGATGTAGTGTTTCATCCAACGCAGCCCGACGTACTCATCAGTGTAAATGATGGTGGTATTCAGCGAACAGACAATGTGCGTGCATCACGTGTGAGTTGGACAGACCTCAATAGAGGATATCTAACAACACAGTTCTATACTATCGATCAAGAAGAGGGGGCAGGAAGTGCAAAGCTGATCGGTGGAATGCAGGATAATGCAACCTGGGCAACAGACAGCACATCGGGCACGGCATTCTGGAGAAGACTTGGTGGTGGCGATGGGGCGTATTGCTACTTCGCCGATAGTGGGCAGACGGAGTACTATTCTTCACAGCAAGGCCGCATGTTTCGCATCCGTCGTGATGCCGTAGGCAACGAGATCGATCGCTCGCGAATTGATCCTCGGGGTGGCAAAGACTACCTCTTCATTAATCCATATGTGCTACATCCAATAGATCAACACGTGATGTATTTGGCAGGGGGCTCTGTGTTGTGGAGAAACAACAACCTCCGCGACATCCCTGCAGGTATCAATGATTCAACATCGGTAAACTGGGATTCGCTCACAACGACCAACGTTGCGCCAAATGTGATCTCTTCCGTCTGCGCAACATCTACGCTCGACAAAGCTCATCACTTAGTGTATTACGGCACGGGCAATGGCAAGGTGTTCAGACTAGAGAACGCAGAGGTTGGTGTTCCAACACCCGTAGACATAACGTCACCTGCTATGCCTCGCGGTGCCTACATAAACAGTATCAGTGTTGATCCAAGAAGGAGCGAGCACCTTGTATTGTGCTTCTCAAACTATGGCGTTGTTAGTATTTGGGAGTCAGAAGACGCAGGCACAACATGGAGTGCCATCTCCGGCAACCTTGAGGAAAAGCCGAATGGGTCAGGCAATGGTCCTGCGGCGAACTGGGTAGGAATAGCCCCCTATGATGATGAGACCACCGTGCTTGTTGCCGCAACATCCACCGGACTCTATGTTGCATCGACCACGTTTGGCATGTCAACGGTGTGGACGCAGACAGCAGCAGAAGTTATCGGAAATGTACCGTGCGATATGGCTGTTGGTCGTGCCTCGGATGGTCAGTTTGCTATCGCTACACATGGTCGTGGCGTCTATACCGGCCGCATAACCTCGCTACCCTCAAAGCCCGGCATACCAACTCTTGTTTCGCCGAACAATGGTACGCGTGGGATTTATCGCGATACTGTTTTGACATGGAACGCCGTGGCTGACGCATCGAGTTATGCTGTTCGAGTGTGGGACCAAGCAACACCGAATACCATACGCACGTTTGCCGGTGTTAACGAGACAACACTCGCCGTTGATGAGCTTATGCAAGGCCCGGTGATCTATAACTGGAATATAGAAGCCTATGGCGGCGGCGGAGGAAGTACACCATCTGAGACATGGTCGTTCGCCACGGCAATTCGACCACCCGCACTCTACACACCTACTCCCGGTGCCACGGGTATAACACAGGCTGAGCTCGTGTGGGAGCGTGTTCCGCAGGCAACGTCATACGGTATCGAGGTATCTCCGAATGCTGCGTTCAATCCTGTTGTTTCCAAGACCGACGGATTGGCAGATACATCGATCCTTGTTCGCGGTTTGGAGAATAATAAGCGCTACTTCTGGCGTGTTCGTTCTGCAGACGCTGATGCTGTTGGACTCTTCTCTGATAGGCAGTCATTTGTGACGGGACTATTGTCTTCGTTCAACGAAACCGATGCCACCGAAACAACTCTCCGCCTTGAGCCGAACCCTACAACGAATAGCGTCCGTGTGTGTGTACCCGAAAACAGCAGTCGCAATTCTCGCATAGAAGTCTCTGATATGGAAGGTAGAGTTGTGCTTGCATCAGTGGTAGAGGAATGTACGAACCTCAACCTGACAACACTTCCAAGCGGAACCTTCACTGTTACGGTTTACCGAGGTGCTACATCTGTTTCATCAAGCCTCGTGATCAAACGCTGATCATCATGGTGTGTAAAAGGCGCTCACGCCAGGACCAAGAGGGATACCGGCGTAGAGCCAGATCAGCATGAAGATCGTCCAAGCAATGGCTGTGATTATGGAGTAGGGCAACATCAGCGAGAGCAACGTGCCCAACGTAGAGTCCTTTACATAGCGTCTCATCGCAACGAGAATGAGCGGAATGTAGCTTAGAAGTGGAGCGATCATATTGGTGGATGAATCACCGATGCGATATGCAACCTGCGTTGCCTCAGGTGATATTCCCATCAAGATGAACATCGGAACAAAGACCGGTGCCATGATCGCCCATTTTGCAGATGCACTTGCAATGAGAAGATTGATGATCATTGCCACAACAACAAAGGCAACAAGCAACACCGGACCTTGTAGACTCATGGACTTGAGCAGCTCTGCACCCGACACCGCAGTTACAACTCCGAGGTTGGACCAGCCGAAATAGGCGATGAACTGTGCCATCACAAAGGACAAAACGATGTAGCCACCCAGCGTTGCCATGCCTTCGCCCGCCATGTCTGCAATATCCTTATCGTTACGAATAGACCCCGTGACCTTTCCGTATACCAATCCCATCATAAAGAACATCGCCATAAGGATCACAACGATGCTCTTTTCAAGGGGCTTCATTCCGCCGTGCTCATCTCGAAGGATTGACCCCTCGGGTATGCTGATAAGTGCAATGAGTGCTGCCATCACTACGAATGTTGTGCCGGCCCACAGGAGCCCCTTCTTTTCTGTAGCGGACAGTTTTGACATGTCATCAGCATCGCTGGAAGATGCGGTCCACGGACCCAATCTCGGCTCAATGATGCGATCGCATACCCAGGTACCCACAATGGTAAGGAGGAAGGTGGATGCGATCATGAAATACCAGTTTGCAGCGGCACTCACTACATACGTTGGATCAATAAGCTGAGCTGCCGACTGCGTAAGTCCGCCAAGAAGCGGGTCGAGTGAGGTGATAGAAAGGTTCGCACTGAACCCACCGGCAACACCGGCAAACGTTGCTGAGAGTCCGGCCAACGGATGTCTTCCTACGGCAGCAAAGATCACAGCACCAAGAGGGATAAGCACAACATACCCTGCATCGGCTACCAGGCTAGAGTTTACACCGGCAAACACCAAGGACGCAGTGAGCAGCGGGCGCGGTACATTATGGACCGAAACACGAAGAAGTGCCGTGATGAATCCACCACGCTCGGCAATCGCTATGCCGATCATTGTTACCAACACAAGGCCTAACGGGGGGAAGGCCGTAAAGTTTGCAACCGCATCCGTGAACATTCTCCTGATGTTCTCAGGAGCGAGTAGATTCACAACGGCAACGGACTTTCCTGTTCCGGGATGAACAACGGACACTCCCATATACGAGGCTAGCCAAGAGCCCCCTATCACCAAGAGTGCGGCAATGGCAAAGAGAGATATTGGGTCCGGCAGACGGTTGCCAAGTCTCTCAACAAGATCGAGCGAGCGGAGAAAGATGTTTTTCTTCATGGCGCGAAAGCTAGGCAATCCGATAGATTTGTCCTATGCACACTCTTGCCGAACGACTTCATTCTATTCATGAGCGTATTGCCGATGCCTCATTGAGAGCCGGACGAGACTCCTCGATGGTACGTCTCATGTTGGCCACAAAGACCCAAGACGTTGCAACCTTGCGCCGGACGTTTGCGCTTGGTGAGACCTTGTTCGGTGAAAATCGCGTACAGGAACTCGTCCCTAAAACTGAGGCACTGGCAGATCTGCCTATAACGTGGCAGTTTATAGGACATCTTCAGTCCAATAAGGTGCGGGATGTCATCGGCAGGGTTTCATGCATACAATCGATCGATAGAGCCTCGATCATCGAGGCAGTGGATGCCGAATGTTTGAAGCGCAACACTTCGGTTGACGTTATGATCGAGGTGAATACGTCCGGCGAAGCTAGTAAACACGGGACGCCGATCAGCGATGTGCAGCGAGTAATCGATGAAGTACTGATGCGTCCAACAATGCGAATCACCGGCTTTATGACCATCGGCGCACTTAGTGAGGACGAAGTGGCAGTTCGCCGGTGTTTTCAGCAATTGCGCGTTCTTCGCGATGGGTTTGATGCACAACACGGGACAACATCACAGCTATCGATGGGAATGTCTGAGGATCTTGAGTGGGCTATTGCAGAAGGGTCAACGATGGTCCGTGTTGGGACAGCCGCTTTTGGTGATCGGCAATGATGTGGGGGTACAATGCACGGATTTGAATTTCTAGACGAGATAGTACTCCTGTGTTTTGCCGGTCTAGCCGTGATCTTGGTGTTTCAGCGATTTAGACTGCCACCGATAATTGGACTCATCACAGCAGGGCTCCTCATTGGACCCAGCGGCTTTGGACTTGTTCGGGAAGGGGCTGTGATCACGGCTATTTCCGAGCTTGGAGTAGTGATGCTCCTCTTCACTATTGGATTAGAATTCTCCCTCGAAGATCTGAAGCGCCTGCGAAAGATCGTTCTTGTGGGAGGTCCACTTCAGGTAACTCTGTCGACAATAGTGATCGGTTGTGGTGCCCTTATCGCAGCGTCTCTTACCGGCCTTCCTATTAGTCTGAATGGGGCTATCCTGATCGGTATGTCTATGGCCTTAAGTTCAACGGCCATCTGCATCAAGATGCTGAAGGACAGACGAGAGCTTGGCATGCCACATGGAAGGGCTGTGATGGGCATATTGATCTTTCAGGATATTGCCGTTGTTCCAATGATGATCATTGTTACGCTGCTCTCATCAGACAGTGCCATAGACACTACGGATATTGTCCTTCGCATTTCAACCCTGATAGGCGTTACTGTTGGTCTTGTTGTAGGTCTGCGTTTTATCCTCCCAAGGCTCGTTCCCTTCGTAACACGTGTCTCCGCACCGGAGGTTTTGATCCTCGGTGGACTAGCCTTGTGTTTCGGTGCTGCGTGGATCACGTCAACAGCCGGGATCTCCATGGCACTTGGTGCCTTTATTGCCGGTGTAGCCATTGCAGGTAGTGAAGAAGGCCATGCCATCGGTAAGGTGATGGAGCCAATGCGCGATGCATTCACGAGTGTGTTTTTTCTCTCCGTAGGCCTACTTGTTCAGGTATCATGGACGTGGCTGCCGGTGAATATTCTCACAGCCATGTTGGTGCTTGTTGCGAATGCAATCGTAGTGATGATCATTCTCGCGAGTATTCGTGTGAACCTTCGAACAGCAGTGATGGCTGGCGTGATCCTAGCACAGGTAGGTGAGTTCTCGTTTGTTCTTGCTACGGTTGGTGTGGAGTACGGAGTGATCACCACTACGGACTTCCAGAATATGCTGGTCTCGATCATCTTTACGATGATCGTCACACCCACCCTGGTAACACTCGCACCGGTCATTGCCGAGCGCATTACACCCCTCACGCGTTTCTTTCCGCGCTTTCGGAAATGGGATATCGATGATAAGAATGGGGCTTTCCGGCTCGGAACTCTTGCCGAGAATGATGACGATGGGCCAACAGTTATGATCGTCGGTGCCGGCGTCTTGGGAAGAAATGTTGCAACGGTGCTTCGTGAGACAGGAATCAACTATCGAATCCTAGAGCTCGACCGCGAGAATGTTGCTGCGTTGAGGACCGAAGACGAACCAGTTATTGCGGGAGATATCACGGATGCACATGCACTGGCGTTGGCCGGCATACATACAGCTTCCGTTGTGATCATTGCAATCAGCGATCAAACAGCAATCGCGCAGGGCGTGCAACTTGTGCGCCGGATACGTCCAGACGTCTTGATCATCGTTCGTTCTCGGTATGCGCGTGACAGCGAATCTGCCCTTCAACGGGGGGCAGATGAAGTTGTGGTAGAAGAATTCGAATCGAGCATCAAGGTCTTCACAGCCGTGCTGAGTCACCTAGGCGTAGACGCCACCATGATCGAACAACAAGAGCGTACGATGCGAGAAGACATGCAGGTGCGATCCGATCGCTCTTTCAGTGACGCACGACGAAGGTTGAAGTGAGTGAGGAGTGGTCTCCGCTGAGGCGGACGATATACCCTCCGGAGGATAGCCCTCTCGTATCTACGGAGATCACATTCAGCCCTCCATCCATTGCCCGAGGCTGGGATTCCCTGCGAACAACATTGCCGGAAGCATCTACGATCTCGAGCCAGTACCGGGCTGAGGATGATAGTTCCACGGAAATGTTCACACGTTCAGCTGATGGATTGGGATACACCGAGATGTGTGTAGATGAGGTGTTAGCACCTTCAGAGACCGATGTTGGGATAGTTGTTTCCATGTCCATGGCCTCATCACCTGGGAGATAGACGACCCAATGGAAATAGCATAGCAACATCTCATCTGTAGTGCTCTCTCCCCATCGTACCGTCTTTGGCGGCGAATTTGGATTCTCAAGATTGTTGATCGTGTTGTCGTACTCTGCGGTGTAGTACAGCGTAGAACCACGAGGGACTCTCACAGGATTGCGATATGCATAGCCCCCTTGCCAATGAAAATCCCAGTCATTGATTTTCACAAGATTGATCGTGTCACTTTGCGGCGTGACTGCATACGCACGGGCGTTCTTGCCCAGCAGGTGCATATGTGGAGCAACACCTACGAGACTTACATCAAGGGGAACCGTAAACCGAGTAGTAAAACTCTTCGTAGTGTTTGCCGGGATCACAAAATTTTGACCGGGCACAAGATTAATGGGGTTGAGTGAGAACTCTTGGACCAATCGGGTTACCGGATTCTTGTGGAAGAAGATGTTCACGTGTGATCGATCGGTCTGGGCTTCCTCCGATGGTGCATAGTGCACTTGAATAACGAGGTCTGAATTCTTGCGGAATCGGACGCCGATCTCGGGTGGATAGAATCTCATCTGTGCGCCAGGGACCCACCCGAGGAATGAGGCTGCAGATTCAAAACCGGGGTCACCAAATCCTGAATAGCCAGGTAGAGGGTCGGCGAGATCCTTTGCCCGCGCTGTACCGGTAGTATCGAGATAGTACAATACATGATGAACCACCTTTGTATTGCCCGGGCGGAATTCGATGGCAGAAATGTATCTGTCCTCGAGTAACGACGTTGGTAAGACAAAGTATCTGTAGACGTCCTTGCTGTTGCCTTGAACCTGCCAGGTCTCTTGCATTTCGAGTACGAGGTCCGGAGTGCCTAGTTGAGATCCCGAGGGAAAGGTAGGGGGCTTCGGTGCTTGTGATAGGTCTCCGGATGGAGCCCCGGCATCAACCCATGCCGAGATTTTGGCGATCTCGTCCTCTGACAGGGACCGATTTCCCATGAAAGTTCCGTGTCCGGCAGCCGGTGGCCATGGTGGCATCTCGCGAGTCTGGACCGCGTGTTTGATAGACCCCGCAAAGGCCGCGGCCTCATCATATGAAGACAGCGAGAACGGTGCGATCTCGCCGGTGCGGTGGCATGGGGTGCACTTGGCATAGACCACCGACGCGATCTCCGACGACCATGTGGGCGTTTGGGCCGAGGAATTCAAGGAGGTTAAAAGGACTGCGATCGCGAGAAATGTCGCTCGAAGTGTCATGCTTGTACCTACATAAAAAAACGGGTGCCACCCAAAGATGGCACCCGAGATGTTTCCAAAGCAAAAAGGTTTAACCTTTTTCTTGCGACTTAGTTGAAATAGAAACCAAGGACAAACTGTACGGTGCTAAGACCGAGGTTGATCGTTGTTGTTGACGGCGAGTCAACTTCAGTGCCATTGGTGCCTTGCTTTGACTTGCCACTCTCTGTGGAGAAGCCAAGGCCATACTCCAGACCAAGCGAAACGTTGTTCCATGGGAACCATTCAGCGCCTGCAAATGCACCAACACCAAGCATGGTGCTGGAATTTGATTCTGTTTCTTCGCCAGCAACCTTTGTTGCTCCCGACGTCATGCCAAAAGCAACTTGACCGCCAACATACATTGCGATGTTGTTGTTGCGTGCAAGGTTGAAGCGAATGCCCGGGGCGATCGCAAATGACGTGCTGCTCACTACCGACTCTGTGCTCTCAGACGTTGGCTTCGTTGTTTCCGACGAATTGGAAAAACCGATCCCTGCACGAAGTGCTACGTCGTCGCCCAGGAAGTGATTGAAACCAACACCACCCATGAAGTCACTGGCACCGATTTCGCCAAGACCCGTGAGAGTGAACAGAAGAGCCGTGGAGCCGGCTGTGCGGCGTACGGTGGATTCGCCTTGGGCGAACGTAAATGTGCATGCAAGCAGCGCAATGGCTGCAAGAGTTACTAGTCGTTTCATACGACTTCCCCTAAATAATGGATGTGAACGATCCAACCCCCCAATTGCTGCTAGAGGGGTTTTTCGAACTTACGTAAATAATTACGTAGAAGTTTCGGTACCATATCATTGTAACACATACAGCGTTCCGACCGTACCACCTCACCCATGAAACACGTACTCCTTTTTATCGCCCTAGTAACTGGGCTTGCTTCGGCAACGTCCCAACCGTCAACAACGACGATCGTTACTGGTACTGTTATCGACAGCTCATCAAAAGAGCCGATAGCAGGTGCCTCTATCCGCGTTGAGGGCACAACAACGGGAACCTATACGAGGTCGGGCGGGCGTTTCAGACTGCCCCTTCCCAAGGGAGCTACTTCTCTCCGTGTTCGAAGCGTTGGGTATGCCGAGCGTCTGGTCCGCATCGATCCGAATCAACAGACGATGACCATCCTGCTGCCAACTTCGGCAATGTCGCTCGTTGGAGTAAAGGTTGTTGGGGACATCACGCCGGAGGAGATCGTTAGACGAGCAGTTGAACGTAAGGAGGATAATGCCAAGAGGATTACATCCATCATAAGCACAACGTATTCGAAGCTGAAGGTGAACATCGATATGGGCGGACTCGACGAAGGAAACTCGGGTCCAGAAAACAGTATCACGGAGACGTTCTCCAAGATCTATGATCGGCGGAGTCCGGATCCCAAAAAGCATGTTCGTATTCTACAGCGTAGGCAAACCGCTAATGTTCGAGCCCAGGACAACCTGGCGGTGTTCGATGATTTTTTTGACTTTACACAGGATGAGATAACGCTCATCAAAACAACGATGGTGACGCCGCTTGGTAAGGACGCCCTCGACGAATACACGTACACACTCCTCGGCAAAAAGCCCCTTGGAGATCAGATGGTATACGAATTGGCTTTTGAACCGAAAGCCCGTGTGTTTCCGGGGTTCGAAGGCATCCTAACTATCGTTGAAGGTACATATCAGGTAGTGGCTGCGAAGTTCTCACCAACAGATGAAACGGCCTTTCCCTTCCTTAAGGATCTCACCTATGAGCAACGTTATGAGAAGGTGAATGACAGTATCTGGGCTCCAACCTATCAAAACGTAACGGCTGTAGCCAAGATCATGATCATAGCAGGATTGATGGAGATCTCTGCCGATGTGGCGGCGCAGACGTATGTGACGGATGTTGCAATCAATGTCCCAATCGAGGACTCCCTACTCACGCCACCCATCGCAAGCAACTCCTCATCACAAACCGAGGCAGGGGGCGCTACTGTCCGCATCGAAAAGTCGAACAGTTCGGTTACAGTAGACGCAGCTGCAGATTCCACCAAACCAGAGTTCTGGGAGGACCATGCCTTTGCCGAACCCTCGGACGAAGAACGAAGGATCTATCAACGTCAAGACAGTCTCAAGAAGGAGGGTAGAGGAAGCAGGGATACCACAGGGGCTGGTCGTAACGGTGGCCGTACCTCTGTGTTGAATCTCTTCAATGCCGGTGGGGTGAGTGTTGGTGTGGATCCTATGCTCGATCGATCGTCCATCACAGGCATGATATACGGTGGTTCAATCAACGCAAGGTGGAAGCCAATACAACTCACTATTGGAGGGGGCTTTGGTGACAAGGATACCAAGGTTGGTAGCGTAGATCTAGAGATCGATGTCATAAAGCATGCCGACGTGAACGTGAGACTATTCGGATCTGCGATGTCTTCGCTAGCAACAGTGCAAGAGTCAAGAACAATTGTGAAGCGCCTCGACTTTCTTCATCTCTCAAACCTGCTGTACACGGACAATTTTGACTACTTCCGCAGAGACGGATGGGAGGCTGGTGCAGTCATCAAGACCGACGAGATAAACATCGCCGCTAGTGGATCATGGACACGCCATATCAATATGCCACTTGTAGAAACCGTAAATCGCGTGTCCATTCCCGCTACATCCGGTGACTATCAGATGCTCCAACTTTCTGGGACGTTCTTGGAGCCAGGCATCATCGATGCCTTCATGGGTACTGCCTCACCTGTAACCATGCGTGTGAACGGACTTCTTGGTCGTGAAACTCAAACAGAGGTTGAATTCTGGAGCGTTGATGCTGCCATTGATGCACGTATAGCTACGTTCACAACCGGCTATATGCCAATGGAATTGGACGTAACCCTTCACGCCGGGATCCAATCAACGAAGACGCCAACACAGGGCAGATTTGTAACTGCACGACGCTTTCCGATTCTTGGTTCTCGACTTGACTTTGCAACGGCTGGCATCAACGCCTTTGCTGGGACGGAGTTTGTATCCGTGGTGAGTGAACACAACTTTTCAGATATGTGGTGGCGCCTCATTGGTTTGCCAACCTTCTCGTCCGGTCGCGGAGTTGACCTCATTGGGCGTTTTGCAGCGCTCAACGTCACGCAGCGTGCGCAACCGGTAGTCCCTATGCAGGTCTTTGATTCCACCCCCGGCATATATATGGAGGCCGGTTTTGCTATCGGACGTATCCCAACATTTGTAAGCGATCTCTTCTGGCTTCGCTTTGATGCAATGTGGCCAGTTGGCCCACTAGCCCCACGAGGCTCTTTTGGCTGGGCCATCACGCTGTCTTCGCCACTGTTGTAAGGGGCTAGACCAAGCCCCGTGTTTTTAGATCGAGATACGCATTGATGGAGGCGATACTTAGGGACTGTGGTGCAGAGAGAACCGTGTAGATACCCGCTCTGCGCAGTTCGGCGCGGATCTCGTTCTTCTCTAAAAGTGTTGCACGTGCGATGGTCTGACGGTAGATGTCTTCCATTGTTTGTGGCTCTTGGTCCACCGTTGCTCGAATACCAGTGTTATCAAAGAAGTTTACAACGAGTACGTGTGAACGCGAGAGTAGTCGAAATGCCGGAAGCCTGCGTCTGGCTGCGTCTACGGACTCGATGTTCGTGTAAAGCATTAACAATGTCCTGCTTGGCAGACGTCTTCGAACAAGGTCAACCAGACGGTCATCATCGGATTGTTCGAACTCTGTCTCTATAGCATAGAGCCCCTTCATCACACCGGCTAATTGGGCATTGCCTGCATTTGCGGGAAGGATCTTTGCTTCATGAGCGCCGTATGTGATCAGTCCGGCACGATCCTGCTTCTTGATAACCACATTCGAGAATGCAAGTGATGCGTTAATGGCATGGTCCAAAAACGTCATGCCATTGTGTGCAAATCGCATACTTCTACCAAGATCGATCACGCTATAAATGTCTTGCGACCGTTCGTCTTGGTATTGATTCACCATCAGCGAATTCCGTCTCGCAGTGGCCTTCCAATTCACTGTGCGTAGGTCATCTCCCGTGGTATAGGTAGAGATCTTCTCGAACTCCATCGTGTGCCCGAGCCGACGTTGTTTGTGAACTCCAAGTCGATGTTGCCTATTGCTAAAGGTGGCAATCTCGGCACGACGCATTTCCATTATCGACGGATGAACTTCAACTGCACGCTCTGCATCTCGTGGAAATCGGCGCTGAATGAGCCCAAGTCTGGTACGAACAAACACATTGATCGCGCCAAAACGAAGCACTCCCCGAGCTACCGGCCTGATCTCATAGGAGAAGGTGATAGTGTCCGTTCCACTATTCATCCAATCAAAGGTGAGTGATCGTTCTTGAAGTTGAATCGGTACTTCGTCTAGTATCGTGAGTTGCGTTGCAAAAGGGGCTTCTGCCTTTACATGAACAGCGATTGGGTTGAACTCTCCGTTGGAGAGACGCTGATCACATTGCCGTTCAGCAGTAACGGAAACGCGACCGGACCACAGGAGCACTGTGTCTATGACGCAGGCTGCAATCGTGCAGAGCGTTACGATGTATGCGACCCAAAGGAGCACAGGAAGCCATGTTGAGGCCACAGCGGTCACAACAATCGCAACAATCGCCCACGTGATGCGGAACGTTGGGAACCAGTTTCGAAGGAGATCGATCACCGAGGGACATCTATGGAATGGAGAATGCCTGAGACAACATCGTCCGGAGTCATACCTTCCATCTCTCTCTCGGGAATAAGTCTGATGCGATGTCGGAGGATACTTGGAGCCACACGCTTCACGTCATCCGGAATAATGAAGGACCTACCATCAAGGACAGCGGCAGCCTTGGCGGAATTGAGCAGGCCGATAGACGCACGAGGAGAGGCTCCTAGATCGAGGAGAGGATGCGAACGCGTCTGTTGCACAATGGTTGCGATGTATCGCATGATGCTATCCTCCACGGTAACCCTGCGTGCCGTTGAACGGAGGTCGAGAAGTTCGCTTGCAGTGATGACCGGTTTGATCGCATCGAGGAGGCCAGCCCCCTTGGATTCATGGTGCAGTCCAAGGATCAGGATCTCTTCTTCAAGAGAAGGGTACTCTACGAGGACCTTCATGAGAAATCTATCGAGCTGCGCTTCGGGTAGACGATATGTGCCTTCGTGTTCGATTGGGTTCTGTGTCGCGAGCACGATGCTGGGCAATGGCATTTGATAGGAAACACCGTCGATTGTTGCCTGGGCCTCCTCCATTACTTCGAAGAGTGCAGACTGTGTCTTTGCCGGCGCACGATTGATCTCATCGGCAAGCACAATGTTGGCAAACACAGGCCCCCTTCGAAAGACAAACTCTGTGGTTCGCGGGTCGAACATATTGGTACCGAGGATGTCTGCCGGCATGAGATCCGGAGTGAATTGGATCCGCGCAAAAGAGCAATCGAGGAGTCGTGCCACTAACCGTGCCAAGAGCGTCTTTGCAACTCCAGGAACGCCCTCGATGAGGACGTGACCGTTGGCAAGCAGGGCAATGAGAACATGGTCGAGCAGCTCATTCTGACCAACAATAACGGTGGCCACCTGCGTTCTCAGCGTCTCGATGAGGGCTGCAGATTCATTATCAGTTTGAGTATTCATGGTGGGCTAAAAGAGAAGAAGAGGGCGATGTTGTGATGGAGATCTTTGAGTTGTGCTTCCGTGATCGTGGTCGTTGGGCCAACAGCGTCAACCATCACGAGAATTCTTTCAACAACAAGCAGCGGGCACCCGCTGATGCGATGGAGATCCTCGGCATGATCAACATGAAGTTGGCTGGCATTCAAACGGTATCTGTGAACGCAGTGTTGTCGGAACTGGCGAAGTAATTGCCTTGCTACAGCTCCATGAGCCTTCCTATTCCAATAGATCATCGAGATCTGATCCACAAATGCCACGATACTGTTCTGGTGGGTGGGAAGAACAGGAATGGCACGTTGTTTTCTGCGGGCATGTACGAGTACTGCGCCAAGACCCGTGAAGATCAGCGTCCAGTAGGCATAGTGCATGCCCGGCCAAGAATTGAGGACGGCAAGAAAGGCTGTGTTTTCGATGGAGAGTGGGATGTAGTGTTGATCCCAGACCAATGGGCGAGATTCCATCCTACTGAAGATCGCCTGTGGCAGCTCGTCCAAATAGAGTTGTACCAGAGCAACATTTGTGAATGCATCCGGAATGGTGGAGACAACCAATCGCCCCCTACCAAATGGTCTGACGGCGGCTAGGACAACATCATCCTCGTCTTCGAGAAACGACTCCCATGTACCAAGGAAGTAGTCACCGTCGATAGAGGAATAGGAGTCGATGCTATCCGAACCATACACCTCGTGCCAACTATCATTGCGGGACTCGTACACCGTGCTGGAGGTGTTGGGACCAATGATCAGATTAAACGAGTCTCGAACAGATGTAGAAAAGCTGTGTGCTACAAGTACTACCTGCATGCCATTGCGCAGTGCTGAGCAGAGCCTAACAAGACTGGCTGAGTCAGGTTCAAACTTGTCCGTAACAAAGAGCCACGTCTCCCTTCTGCCAACCTGCATTGCATGCGCAAGTCTATCGGTATTGATCCGCGACGAGCCTGATACGCGAGTGAGGTACTCAAAGACACTTCGAGAAGCATAGGGCGCAGTTGATGATGTCTTATAGGTACGCACATACGAATACTGAGGTGGCATTCGTAGCGTAATCAGAACAACAACCAGGAGGACAGCCGCAACAGCGACCCACGTCAATGGGATACGTCTCATTATGGCCTACCACCGATGATCTCGTCAAAGAGCCGCCTCGCTTGCATGTACTCATCATGAGAGATCGTTGCTCCCCCATACCATGTTCTTCGAAAGACATCGATAGCCTGCCGGAAACGAGAAAGCGACGGATCTGATCGGAGATCGCGGATATAGTCCGTGTCCGTGCGATGGTGACGGAGAGCGATGCGCCCCATTCCATCAAGTGTTGAAAGCGTTCGAAGGTAGGTATATCGAAGAGCAAGGGCATACTCGTGTTCTTGTTCTGCTACCTGTGTGAGTTTGAGAAGATCGATCGATGTTTTGGGCGCTCCCGTTGTAGTGCGAACGAGTGATGACCCGGCGGATCTGAACGGCAAAGACACGCCTGTGCGCCGAATGAGATAGATGAGAACTCCAACGCCGAAACCCAGTGCTATCAAGGATGCATAGTCAGCTGTTGAGTTTAGGTTTCCATCGAGGATCTCTGCGATGTAATCGCCTACGAACTCTAGTATGATCGACCAAATCGAGCGACTCTGGCCGGCATGCTGATATTGATAGTCCGGGCTTAACCGCAACGAATCAAGCCACGCAACAGATGCCGGCGGGATCTTCTGAAGTATGGTATCGCCAACAACAGTCATGCTTCCGGCTCATCAACGAGATGATTGTCGATTTCAATAGATTCTATTCGGTCGAGGAGGCTCACACCTTCTATTCGTTCACGATGTGACCAGTAGATATATGTGACGCCCGTAATCGTGATCGTTGAGACATAGATGCCGACAAGATTCGCGAACGACCCGAAGATGATGGAGAGAATTTGAACGATGATGTTGGGCTCGCTGGAATCTCCGGAGCTGGTCATGAACACCGAGATGCCGGATACTACATAGAAAGGGAGATTCCCGAGCAGGTTGATCGTAGATGAGATCAGCGCTATCATAAAGGCGGTCCCCAGCGTCCACCACCACTTGTTCTTGACGAGTTGTCTGCAACGCTTCAATGCATCAAAGAACCCACGGTCTTCAAATAGTACCACCGGGTACAATACGATCAACGGCACTATGATGTAAAGAAAGCCAAGAACAACGATTGGGATAGACACAAATGCCGCCTCGGACGAACGCATCAGCAAAACGACTGCAAGTATTGCGAGACTTATGACGGCAGAGAACAGGAACGCCACAAAGATGGTTGTAAGGAGTAGCTTCGACGTCCTCCACCGCATTGCAGCGGCGAGTTCGGCTGCCTCCGGTTCGCGCGTGTTGTTGTCAACAAACTGCAAGTATGAGATAACAACGTTCGCTACCGTGATCGAGGCAAATGCAACAAGGATCATCCCAATAAACTGCAGAAAATAGTAGGCAGGCTGCGCATCGGCCAACGTCTGCCTCTGCATCAGGATATCGGAGAATGAGGCAGAGAAAGTAAATGTTTGCGCTACTGCCAAGAGCACCGAGCCTGTAATTGCGAGCGGACCGGCATGTCTCGTAACCGCAAAGAAAAGTGGCTTAATGTGTAGCCGGACGGTTTCGATGGTAGCGGAGATTACGTCTCCTAGGTTTCGAACCTTACGCAACGGGTGTACGAGTTCTGGCATGGGCATGGGCCTTCTTAATGAGGAAAGTTGGTAGGATGGAGACGTAGCCCCAGATTAGAACAAAGGACCCAACGATTATAACGAGGTTGAGGAGAAGGGGCATATCCGACCATCGTGTAACGAAGCCTTCCAGTATTGCCGCAGCGATAATAAAGGGGATCATTCCGATGGCGATTGTAATGCTCCGTCGTGCGGCCTGAATGAAGGCAGTCTGCCGTGGCAAGGTGCCGGGATTCACGTAGGACATGCCCGCGTGAAGTCCAGCCGCAGCTGTTACAACGAGGCAGGATAACTCGAAAGCACCATGAACAAACACGGCCAGAAAACTTGTCTCGAGAACACTGTGATTGGCAAATAAGGCAAAGAAGGAGCCGATCATCAAACCGTGGTAGACCACACTGCCCATCACACCTACGATGGGGATCAAACCGAGCGCCACAACGCGGAGCATCACGAAGAGGTTGTTAATGGCGATTCCGGCAAACATTTGCCAACCATCTCGGGAGGCATAGACATTCATAGGATGGCCGGCTTCGATGTTTGAGATCGTCATGTCCACGTAGGCATTACTAAGGATCAGCCTGATGAAGGATTCGTCTGTAATGCCGGCAAGGAATCCCACAACACTCATGAAGAGAAGACCCCCGAGTGATATCAGGATGTCTTGTCTGATAGCGAGGAACGACAATGGAACGGTTGATAGCCAATACGTAGCAGTTCCGCGCACGTGAGCTCGTCGATTACGAGCCAGCGCTGAATGTGCTAGGGCTGCAAGTTGATTGAGATACTCCGTGGTAAGGCTGGTAGGGTATTGAGCCCGGGCATAGGCGAGATCGTCGATCACGGACACATAGTCTGATGCAAGAACATCAGGGTCAACCGATGAGGTTCTCCCAAGTCGACCTTCGATGGACCTCCATCGATCTTCATGACGTTCAATAAAGACGATCTCTCGCACCTACCCCCTCCGGTTAAATTTCTAACTCTGTATCTTACGCAACCCATCTCTGGCCGAATATATGTCGACGATCCCTATTGCCACCACCCATCACGTAGACATCGCATTCGAGGCTGCTCCAGTCTCCTCGAGAATGGTGGCTACGGTAATCGACTACATTCTGTTCTTTGCCGCCATGGCGTTGATGTATTCCATCTTGGATATCGTGAAATCTGCAAGTGAGGGCTCACCTATTCTAGGTAATGTGTTTCGAGTATCTTATCTCCTCATTATTGCTGGTTTCATTCTTGCCCCCTTCATCCAAGAGGCATTTCTCGATGGCCAGACAATCGGTAAGCGAATATTGGGTATCCGCGTAATTGCATT
Source organism: Candidatus Didemnitutus sp. (assembly GCA_035299365.1). GTDB lineage: Bacteria > Bacteroidota > Ignavibacteria > Kapaibacteriales > Kapaibacteriaceae > UBA10438. The sequence goes on along the minus strand of DATGWS010000048.1, from coordinate 13,061 downwards.
GGATGGTTCTTCGCCCTCGATGGGAGCGTTCTTTACTCGGTGGCTCACAGGGCTCGTAGAACTGGTTGCGTCCGTAGGCGTAATAGGGTTGGTGAGTGTTGTTATGACCCGGTATTCACAACGTCTAGGCGACCTTGTGGCCGGCACCGTTGTTGTGAAGATCCCGAAGGGTGTAAACGTCCGTTCCCTACGCGTAGATACTGCATCTAACCACGTTGTGATGTTCCCGGGCGTGCGCCTGCTCACAGATGAGGACGTTCGTGTGATACGAGACGTTCTCCATTCAGCAAATGCGGGAATATCGCAGAGCGTCGCAACAGCGATCATCGATCGAACGGCCCTACGTGTGGCCACCAAGATCAAGGCTTCTCACGAACTCACGTCGCGGGATTTCCTCCTGCGGGTCCTGGCGGACTTTACATCCGAGATGACGTAGAGATCCCACACAGGTCGGGCGAAGTGTGATACAAAGCGTATCTTTGTTGATGTTCGAACCACAAAAAGCAAGTATCTCCGAACTCCGCGACCGCGTGGACCAACTTCGGAGGTTCCTTTGACATCGATCGTAAGCGCGACGAGATAGCCGAACGTGAGATGTTGTCCCAAGCGCCTGATTTCTGGGACGATGCCCAAAAGGCGCAAAAGACGATGCAAGAAACGTCTACTCTAAAGGACTGGGTAGATACCTGGGAATCTGCACAACGATCTGTGGGTGATGTAGAAGCCCTCATAGAGCTGGCAGAAGAGGTCAAGGACGAGTCGATGGAGCAGGACATCGTTCTCGAACTCCAGCGTAGCCAGAAGGCCGTAGATGACCTTGAGCTGCGTAAGATCCTTGCCGGCCCCGATGATAATCGCAATGCCATCCTCACCATCAATGCTGGCGCTGGCGGTACAGAAGCCCAGGACTGGGCAGAGATGCTCATGCGAATGTATACACGATGGGCAGAGAAACACGAATACGAAGTCTACCTTGCCGATGAACAAGCTGGCGAAGCGGCCGGGATCAAAAGCTGTACGCTGGAGATCCGTGGCCCATTCGCATATGGCTATCTCAAGGCCGAGAATGGTGTGCACCGATTGGTTCGCATTAGTCCGTACGATTCCAATGCCCGACGTCATACCTCGTTCTCATCGGTCTACGTCTACCCCGAAGTTGACGATGAGGTTGAGATCGTTGTGAATCCGGCAGATGTAGAAATGGACACCTTCCGCTCCGGCGGTAAGGGCGGACAGAACGTGAACAAGGTTGAAACTGCCGTCCGTCTTCGCCACATTCCCTCCGGCATCGTTGTAGCTTGCCAACAGGAACGCTCGCAGCTCCTGAACCGCGAGCACGCAATGAAGATGCTTAAGAGCAGACTCTACCAAAAACGCCGCGAGGAAGAAGAAGCCGCCAAAGCAGCAATCGAAGGCACCAAGAAAAAGATCGAATGGGGCTCCCAGATTCGCAGCTACGTCTTCCAACCCTATACCATGGTTAATGACCACCGCACCGAAACCAAGATCACGGATGTTCAATCCGTGATGGACGGCGATCTGGATGAGCTAATCAAGGCGTATTTGTTGTTGGAGGAAGAGATGAGTAATGACTAATGACTAGTTACTAGTTACTAGTTACTAGTTACTAGTTACACTAGCACACTAGCACATTAGCACATTAGCACATTAGCACACTACCATGATTCACGGCATTGGCACCGACATCGTAGACGTACCGCGAATCAAACATTCGTTTGATGAGTACGGGGAGCGCTTTCTTAAGCGTGTGTTTACAGAGACGGAGATCGAATATTGTGAACGTTTTGGTGAGACGCGGTTCTTGCACTATGCGGCGAGGTTCGCGGCAAAAGAAGCGTTTTCGAAGGCTATTAAGACGGGAATGCGCGACGGTATGTCCTTTAAGCAAGTTGGGATACGGAACATGCCTTCGGGTGAGCCGATTATCGAACTTTTTGGTGAGATGGCAGAACGTTGGGGCAAGCACACTATTCTTGTAACACTTTCACATACAGGCACCATCGGACTAGCCGTTGTTGTCATTGAGGAGCCAGCATAATGTTTAGTTCACTTGCCGACTTCTTCTCCACGTGGAAGTATGAATCAGAGTCAACGATCAAGATCTTTGAGCATCTCACAGATGAAAGTCTGTCGGCAAAAATCGACCCTGATGGCCGCACTCTAGGTAGGCTTGCCAATCACCTCATCGAAACACTCACGGAAATGCCTCACAAGCTGGGCCTGCCCCTTGAAGAAGTATTCCCCACACATACAACAGTTGCCGATCTGGTCGCTGATTATCGCAAGAAGTCGGATGAGCTGGTAGTTGCAATCCACGCAACGTGGACCGATGCCAACCTCTCCGATATGCGCGATATGTACGGCGAGCAATGGAGTGTGGGTATGGGGCTCCATGCTCTCATTCTCCATCAAGTGCATCACCGGGGTCAAATGACGGCGATGATGCGCCATCATGGACTCACCGTCACCGGCATCTACGGCCCCGCACGTGAAGAATGGGCCCTCATGGGTATGCAACCACTGCCGTAACGTGGGGCTAAAGCCCGACGCGATGTGTACCGTCATTCCGTCATTCCGTCATATCGTCACTTCCCCCAATGCTTCCTTCCATCTACAACCCCTCTGAACCATTTACCCTTGGACTTCTCGGTGGCGGACAGCTAGCCAAGATGACGGCTCAGGCTGCCTATCGTATGGGGCTTCGGGTTGCAGTGATCGAACATGGAGAGAATTCACCAGCTGGTGTGATGACGAAGCTCGAATTTCCCGCTGGTTGGAAGGATCCGGAGGAACTTGAGAAGTTCATTCAAGCGTCGGATATCATCACGCTTGAGAATGAGTTCATCGATCCTGAGATCCTAGACCACATCGCAGAGCGCAGGTACGTGTTTCCTACGGCGGATACAATGCGATTGGTCCAGGATAAATACACGCAGAAACAAACCTTTGCGGCGGTTGGAGTACCAACTCCGGCGTTTGCAGTCATCGAAACAAAACAAGATCTCCTCAACTTTGGCGAGAAATATGGATATCCGTTCGTTGCAAAGACAAGGCGATTCGGATATGATGGATATGGGAATGCTACCATCAAGCGTGACACGGAAATCGACATGGTTTGGCGCAGGTTTATGGAAGGTGAGGAGCCCCGTCCATTACTTGCAGAGTCTTTTGTGACCTTCACCAAGGAACTGGCAGTGATGGTGGCGCGGAACAAGCGCGGTGAGGTTGCCGTCTATCCGTGTGTGCAGACCATTCAACAAGGACATATTTGCGTAACGGTGCTTGCTCCGGCTCCGATCGAAGACCATTTGCAGAAACGTGCGCAAGAGATTGCCTTAGCCTGTGTTGAAACGATCAATGGTGTTGGCGTCTTTGGCGTGGAGATGTTCCTTACTACAGATGATGAGATCCTCTTCAATGAGATCGCACCACGGCCGCACAACAGTGGACACTATACCATCGAGGCCTGTGTTACCTCACAGTATGAGAACTGCGTCCGCGCGGTTACGAACATGCCCCTTGGCTCGCCAGCGATGCGTGTTCCGGCAGCGTGTATGATCAATCTCCTTGGTGAGCGAACTGGAAGCGGAATTCCTGACAGTGTTGTAGAGATGCTCAAGATTGATGATGTAGCACTCCATCTCTACGGTAAAAAGGACGTGCGTATGGGGCGCAAGATGGGTCACCTTACCGCTACTGGCGCATCAGTAGACGAAGCATTCGCTCGCGCTAACCAAGCGCTTGAGCGTTTCATATGGTAGTTGTTGCCCTATTGCTTCTGCTTTCCTGCTGTTCGGCGTTGGCCAACGACAGTTCCTTTGAAGCGTCGGGCAGTACGCTACTACCGTTGCGCGACAGTTCCATACGTATGGCTCGCGAAGATCTCAAGATCACGATACGGGGTAAGGAAGCACGGATAGATGTGGACTACGTCTTTGTCAATGACGGTCCCAAGAAGACCATTACTGTTGGGTTTGTAACGCCCCCTGCCTTTGGCGATGTATCTGATAAGCTCCAAAGCAAACCACAGATCAAAAACTTCATCGTTCTTGTGAATGGTAAGAAGCTCCCGTGGAAGGTCCGCAAGGTAGACCCCACCGAACACTCGCAGAACCAGCATCTCTATGCCGGAGACTTTGTCTATCTCTTCCAAGCAACATTTCCACCAGGCAAGACCAGGGTTAAACACACGTATCGATTCAACACCGGAAGCAGTGTGGATGCACCGATTCACGTGCCATATAGACTCACAACGGGTACGCACTGGCAAGGTAGTTCAATCGATACATTCAGGTTGACGGTAGATGGAGGGAAGGGGCGACTCATTGGCGTTCCCACAACGTTTGTTGGTGATACGGTGACGGCGTTGCCGTGGAAGGTAAAGGGAAGGGCAACGCGTGCGGACAGCGTTGGCTATGATCACCATTTTGACGACGAATTGCGTCAACCCGAAGTGGTGTGGTCTGTAGAGAATGGTACTCTCACGCTAGAGCAACTGAACTTTTCGCCGAAACAAGATCTCATGGTGACTGTTCATAACGGGCTTTCGCTCTATGAACGCGCTATGGTGTCTGCAGACACGTCATGGATCTTCGTACTATCGTGTACGGAGATGAAGGAACTGCGTGCCTGGCTCGAGATAACGTTGACGTTTGCGAACGGAAGCGACGATCGTGAATATGACAGTGATCGGCAATTGCTGCAGGTCGTCAAACAAGCACAGGCACTTCGTCACTGCCGCTGAAACCGTCGCCTAAACCAGAGTAGAGCAGCTTTAACCGGTGTTGTCTCGTAGTTGACCTTTATGGCAACCACGATACCTATGATGCCGATGAGAATGTTGCCGGACCACATCGCGATGGCAGGACTAAGGATGTTCCTATCCGCGAGCTTCTCCCCGCCGATCAGCGTAGCCCAATACAGGATGTAGAAGCCGAGCGAAACCATTGCACTGATGCCGAAGTTACCGCCCTTTGTTACTACGCCTAGGGGGCATCCAACAAGCACAAAGATCACACATGCAAAGGGTATCGAGTACTTTTTGTAGATCTCAACGAGGTATTTGTTTGCGACTTCATGTTCACTGCTGGCACGGTAAGCCTGACCTTCAAGAGTAGACCGTACGCTGGATATCGTTGCTGTTGCACGATCCAACACTTCGCGTTGAGTTGGTTGATAGGTGGGTATTGAACGTGGTACAAAAAGGTAGGATAGGTGCGTCGTAAGTACAGAGTCAAACTCGCGATTAGCCAACACTTCTTCTGACCGGGCTCGGTTGACGATGACGAACATATCGTCGATATTCATTTCGCGATCACTACGCGAGGAGCCGGACACATCGGATTCTTCGTAAAAGAAACGATCCGCCTGCATTGCCATTTGATGTCGGTCAAAGCGGATCACACGATAATCGTTGGGTTGCCGTATAGACGTTTGATGAATCTCGCCATGGAAGAGGTGTACGATTAGTCGTGTTAGCGACGGCGAAAATGCCATACGCCCGGTATCTGCTGATACCACAGTTCTCCGGTCACTATTTGAACGGTCGTAGATCGTTACTCCGGTCATCAGACCCATGGAATCAACATTCCGTGCAAGGATCGTGAAGCCTTCAATGTGTGTGGTGAACTGTCCGCTCTCTAGGGCAAACGTTGGCTTCGTTCGCGTGATGTCTCGCATCATCCCACTCAATCGAAGATTGGTGTTCGGTAACACCTGATCCGTGTACCAGAACGAAAAGCCCCACAACAACAGCCCCACGATCATTGTAGGAACCATCATGCGGAAGAGGCCCATTCCACTGGCCTTCATCACCGTTATCTCATGCGCAGATGACAATGCACCAAAGGCCATGAGTGTGCTAAAAAGTACGCCGATTGGAATAGCAAGGACAACGATCCACGATAGATTCAGGAGCAGAAACTCACCGATTGTTGGAACATCAAGCCCCTTACTCGTAAGCTGATCCACCCACCGCATGATGTATTGCAGCAGGAACAAGGCCATGATCACCGATGTCCCAAAGATGAAGGGGGCGATGTGCGTACGAAGGATGTATCGAAAGAGGATCATCGGTCAGGTACGTGCACGTTCACACTCGGCAATAAGCTGCTCGAAATGTGTGTGCTTCTCCGGCTTTGCTGCTTGTAACGTGCGGAACGCCTCGATGGCCCGCTCGAAGTTGCCTTGTTGCATGTAGATGCGAGCAATGGTTTCTGTAACCACCGTTGGACCACTCCCGGGCTGTGGAGCTGGCGCAGAAGATTGGACCACGTCCACTGCCTGACGTGGCATACGCGCCTTTTCGAGTCGGTGCGCCAGCTCTTCGAGGGAAACAGCTCGCCGTGGTTCCTTTGGCTGCTCTACCAACCGTGTTGTGCGCCGCATCGTATGGAACTCACGAAACGCCGGTGGTTCACTTAAATGCGCGATCTCTCTTCGTCCACGAGAACGCATCCCCTCAAATCGCAATGTGGTGTACTCAAGCCCCGGTATCAATCGAACACTCGAACTCTTGATGATCCGCTGGTCATTGGAATGCGGCACAGAATCGATCAACACCAAGAGCGGAACTGGCACAGGCACAGGCGCAGGCGCTGGCACAGGCACTGGCACTGGAACAGGCTCTGGCTCAGGCGCTGGAACAGGCTCTGGCACAGGCGCTGGCACAGGCGCTGGAACAGGCTCTGGAACAGGCGCTACATATGCAAATCGTCGTGACGCTTCGTTGCGGATAAGGCGTGCATCGTCTGGCTGACCAAGGACGTCGTATGCCTTTGCAAGAAGGATATAACCGCCAGCATAATCCGGATAATACTGGAGTCCGCTGGCACAAAGCCGTGCAGCATCAACGGCGCGATCATTGCGGAGCAAGGATGCAGCGGTGACCGCAAAGGATGGTGCCGGGCGTTCGGACATTGTCAGTATGGGGCTTTGTGACTATTTGCGCCCGCCGAGCAGGCGAAGCAGGAATAGGAAGAGGTTCACAAAGTTCAGGTAGAGCGAGAGTGCTCCAATGATAGCCCGTTTCTGAGCCAAACCTTCGCCAGCGTACATCACGATAGCCTGATCCTTCATCCGATTCATGTCATAGGCAGTAAGGCCGGTGAAGATGCCTACACCGATGAGGCTAACAGCAAACTCAATTGCAGAACTATCGAGAAAGATGTTTACAACGGAGGCGATGATCACACCGATAAGCCCCATGAAGAGAAACGAACCCATACCGCGGAGGTCGCGTTTTGTGAAGAAGCCATAGGCTGCAGCGGCACCATACATACCGGCAGCGATCACAAAAACTTGAAAGATGCTTCCGAGTTCGTAGACCAGGAAGAGGATACTAAAGGAGAGTCCGTTGGTAAGCGCGTAGGCGATGAAGACACCTGCGGCTGTGCTCGGCTTCATGGTGTCGATCTTAGCCGACAAGAAGAAGACAAATCCCAGCGGGGCAAACAATACGAGCCAATAGAGTGGTGTGCCAAAGATGGCGTTGAGGATCGTAGGTGATTGTGACACTGTAAAGGCCGTTACACCTGTAAGGAGCAAACCGCCCGTCATCCAAGCGTAGACGCGTTGGACGTAGGCACGTACGACATCGGTGGAGACAACTCCGCCAAAGGACTGTGAAGATGGCATGTTCATGAGGTCGCCTCGAAAAGATGGGTCACGACGTTCGCGTGACAACAAAGTTAGCAAAGTCGATGAGGGCCGTTTTGTAGACGGAATCCGGGACTATGACGAGTGAGTCGATGGCCTGTTGTTGCAGCTCCATGGCCTTTTCCTGGGCAAGTTTGGTGCCATCATAGGCAAGGACAAACTTCTGCACAGCGTCGATATCCTTCCGGTTGCCGCGTTTTGACTTTACGATCTTGATGGCATCCTTGGTTTCTGCCTTTGGAGCGCTTTTGGCCGCGTAGAGCAGCGGGAGCGTGATCTTGCCTTCGCGAATGTCATTCCCAACAGGTTTGCCAAGGATGCTGCTACGGCTGGTATAGTCCAGAACATCATCGCGAATCTGAAAGGCAAGGCCTACGAGCTCGCCGAACTGTGCCATGGCATTGCGTACAGCCGGATCAGTGGATGAGGCAATCGCTCCGATTTCGCAACATGTAGAGATTAGAGAGGCTGTTTTGTCTGAGATGATCTTGAAGTACGTCTCTTCATCGAGAGTTTTTTGTCGACTCTTCTGAATCTGAAGCAGTTCACCTTCACTCATTCGCCGAACGGCTTCACTGGTGACGCGGAGATAATCGTATTCACCATGATGAACGGCGATCAGGAGCCCCTTTGATAGGAGAAAGTCTCCCACCAGTACTGCAACCTTGTTTTTCCACACAGCATTGATGGATGCCATGCCTCGGCGTTCATCTGCCTGGTCCACTACATCGTCATGCACAAGAGTTGCCGTATGCAAAAGCTCAACCATTGCCGCACCCACGTAGGCGCGGTCTGTGATACCTCCACAGGCACCGGCTGCCAGGAAGACCAGGGCCGGGCGCACACGTTTGCCACGTTGGCGAAGAATGTAGCGGATAACGGTATCGAGTAGAGCCGCACGCGAGCGCATCTGTTCGCGCAGATACACGTCGAACTGTTCGAGCTCTGACGCTACGGAAGCACTGATTTCTTTGATCGACGTAGCGTTCATGCTTTGGTCTTCGGATTTGCAAAACGTGCTATCACAACGCTGATCTCGAACAAGATCCAGAGCGGAACGGCTACCATGAGTTGCGATACAGGATCTGGGGAGGGAGTGATAACGGCGGCCAGAATGAGGATAACGACGATCGAATGTCGGCGATACGTAGACATGAGTTTCGCCGAGACCACGCCCACACGTGCAAGCACAAAGGTCACCATCGGTAACTCAAAGATCAGTCCGGATGCAAGAAGCATATTCACAAGGAAGCTGAAATAATTACCAACGGCAATGTTGTTCTCGATGTTCGGGTTGGCGAATTGCGAAACGTAGGACATCATGCTTGGCACGAGGAGGAAGTAGCCAAAGGCAACACCGGCAAGGAAGCAGAGAGACGTTATCACCGTGATCCGTCCGGCCCACTTTCGTTCCGTCATGTAAAGTCCGGGAGCCACAAAGCCCCATACCTGATACAACACCCACGGAAAAGCCAAAATGATGCCACAGAGGAAGATCACTTTGAAGTAGAGGAAAGCTTGGCCAAACGGCTCGATGTTCTGGAGCTTCACATGTGCATCCAGAGCTGGGCGCAATAAGATGATGTTCATCACCTCATCGCCATAGAACCCAACGATTACACAGCCGATGAGGATTCCCACTACAGCTTTGAACAAACGCGAACGAAGTTCCTCGAGGTGATCGAGAAATCCCATTTCGTGTCCAACCTTTGCGTTCGGTTCTGCCGTTTCTGACATATTGTTGTGTTGAGTTCAGTGAAGAGACGAAGATACGCACGACTCGAACTCATTTTGGGGTTTCGCGAGTGCAAATGGCGTGCCGAACGACTAAAGGGCTAGTGTTTGCATCCACTTAACGCATTACTCACAAATGCAAGGGAAAAAAGTTCACACCGACCAACTTTTTCCCTTGTAGCGATGGCCTCCGGCGTTCAAATTTGCACCCCCTCGGAAAAGGGACGGCGGTGTGGAAAAGCCAAATAGTCGACGGCCAACTCAGGTCTGAAACGGGGCGGTCCACATCGCCGCAACAAAGTGTTCAGTAAGCGCATGTTGCGGTGGAGGGAATGTTGGGTGAAAAAAACTGAGACGCTAAACTTGTTTGCGGCAGATGCGTCTGCCGGTGATACGTCGACAATTGTGGGTACCAAGGGGATGGGCCGGAGCACTGCACACCTCGGCGCGTCGGATGCAGAAGGACTCTGGTCTCAATGCCTAGGCATCATACGCGATAACGTTTCCGATCAGGTCTTCAAGACGTGGTTCGAGAAAATGCGCCCTATCAAATGGGACGGTGCGCAGCTTACACTGGAACTACCAAGCCACTTCTTCTACGAGTGGATTGAGCAGCACTATGCCTCGCTTCTCCAAAAGACCGTCCAGAAGGTCCTTGGTCCTAAGGCAAAACTGCAATTTGAAGTTGTTGTAGATGAAGGGGCTACCACGCCGGAAAAGCGTACGGTGAAACTTCCGGGCCTGCGAGGTGCTAGCCAACCATCGCTACCGTTCTCGGAGTCAAAGGCCACTCAGCCTAAGACCGGACCAACGGCGCATTATCCTACATACTTCAATCCTCGATATACGTTCGAGAACTTCATCCGCGGTGAGAATAACCAGCTGGCTACATCTGCTGCCATAGCTGTGGCCGACAACCCAGGCGGTACCAAGTTTAACCCGTTGGTGATCTACGGCCCTACAGGCCTCGGAAAGACTCACCTCGTGCAGGCCATTGGCAACCGTGTACTTCAACGGAACCCCAACGCACGTGTGCTCTACACGAACTCTGAAAAGTTCACCATGGAGTACATCAATGCTATTCAAACAAACAAGATCCCAGACTTCACGAATTTCTACCGTGGTGTAGATGTTCTGATCGTTGACGATATCCAGTTCCTTGGTGGTAAGGAAAAGACGCAGGATATGTTCTTCCATACGTTCAATGCCCTGCACCAAGATGGACGCCAGCTCATCCTTACTAGCGATAAACAACCAAAGGACCTTGCAGATCTTGACGAACGTCTGATCTCACGTTTCCAATGGGGACTAACAACAGATATCCAGCCCCCTGACCTTGAAACTCGAATTGCTATTCTTCAGCAGAAGAGCATGGAAGAGGGCATGGATCTTCCGGGCGATATTCTCGAGTATGTAGGCCGCCACGTTACCTCCAGCGTACGCGAACTCGAAGGGTGTCTCATCTCACTTCTGGCCAAGGTCTCGCTCGACAATCGTGAACTCACCATCGAACTGGCTAAAGAAGTTGTTCGTGGTGTGTCCAACTCAGCATCGTCTCGCACAATGACGATTGACGACATCAAGAAGGAAGTGTCTGCGTACTACAATCTTGATCAAGCGCTACTCTCAGCAAAGACCCGTAAACACGAGATCGTACTTGCACGCCAAATGTGCATGTACCTCTCCAAACAGCTCACCCAAACGTCGCTCAAGAGCATAGGCATGCACTTTGGCGGACGAGACCACACAACCGTCCTGCACTCATGCCAACAAATCCTTAACTACATAGACACGGATAAGAAGGTCCGCCAAGATGTTGAGTTCTTGAAGAAGGCGCTGCGGGGTTAACAGCGAACAGAGAACAGAGAACAGAGAACAGAGAACAGCGAACAGCGAACAGCGAACAGAGAACAGAGAACAGAGAACTGTAGAAACTAGTAGAGCCCTTACCATACTCTGGTGAGGGCTCTTTCTGCATTCGCTGTTCACTGTTCGCTGTTCGCTATTAACTCAAACTCCTTCTTCGTCAACTGTACCACGCTCAATCGTCCTTGTTTTACGAGGGCGATGTTTTCGAATCCCTTTGTGGATTTGATTGTGGTTAGAGTGACGGGGGTTTTGAGGGGGCGAACGGGTTTGAGATCTACAACAACCCAGGCGTCTTCGTCTGTTGTTGGATCTTGATAGGCTGTTGTAACAACTTGGGCTATGCCAACGGCGGCGCGTTCATCTCCGGAATGATAGAAGATTACGTGATCTCCTTTTTCCATCTCTCTCATATTGTTGCGTGCCTGATAATTCCGCACACCGTCCCAATACGTCTTCTTGTCCTTTACGAATTGATCCCAGGAGTACACCTCCGGTTCAGACTTCACAAGCCAATACTTCATTGCTTCTCCTTGGGTAGGCGCACAACAACGCGGTAGCCGGATGGTGAGCCTGAACCGGTATGAGTGATCGTATAGTCAACGTAGTTCACAGAGTCTGTGAAATGTCCTGCGTTGATCGCAAGGTAGATCTTGCCGGGGATGCTATCGAACATCACCGGACGTTGCACGGATGCGTTAGCGCAGCCGCATGACCCTTTGATACCTGTAATACGAATGCTATCACCCGCAATACTGTAAATGTTCACCATCGCTTGAACAAAGCCCGTTGAGTCGCGCACAACACTAATCACTGGTGGATCAAATCGAACGGACACTTTTGGCATTGGTTGCTGCTGAAGTGCTCCTAGGGAAACAAGAAGAGCAAGGATCATGGCGGAGGGGGCAATCATTGTGTTGGTTCCGAAATCTCAGGGAACACGTCTGAGAAATTGTAGAACCCCTTGCGTTGGGCTATCCACGAGGCTGCGATAAGTGAGCCATGAGCAAAACCGCTTCTATTCTTGGCATTGTGCGTGATCTCGATGGAGTCAAAAACACTGTCGAGTGTGACCACGTGTTTACCCACAACCTCACCGCCACGTGTTGACGTAACATGTAATGCCGATGGGTTGATTTGTCCGTGTAGAGTTTCGCTCACGATATGGTCCTTTCGCGACATTTCGTCGAGAATGACGTTCGCTACAGAAAGTGCAGTACCACTCGGGCTGTCCTTCTTGCGGCGGTGATGCCATTCGTGTACCATAACGTCATACGAGGCTTCATCGTGTGCCATAATGGCCGCTGCGCGTACGATGCGTAGGAACATCTGCACGCCAACGCTGAAGTTCGAACCCCAAATGCAGCCGATCCGGGCCGTTTCAACAAGCCCCTTAACCTCCTGCATCTGGTCGTACCAGCCAGTTGTACCTATGACAACGGACTTCTTCATGGCGCAAAGAGTGCGAACATTCCCAATCACGGCGTCTGGCTGTGTGAAGTCGATTGCTACGTCAAATTCGTCCGGACCATCTACCTGGAGCGGACGATCCTCATTGAAGATCCTCGTAACGTCACAATCAAGGGAGGGGGCGAGCCGTTCGATCTCATGGCCCATGGCACCATATCCAATGAGGGCGATACGCGTCATAGGGTTGTTTCCTTCTTTTGCGCTTCATGGACAGTAAGGATTCCATCGTTTATTGTGCAGACCGTTGCCTCGGGGAAGGCTGTAACAAGTCCACTGCTGTGCGTGGAAATCACAAGTGCCATTCCGTTTTCAAC
>DATGWS010000047.1:0-2839 GCA_035299365.1 Candidatus Didemnitutus sp. | reverse complement strand
TCTCACCAACCACAAAGGACTGTGGAGATGCGCTGATCTGTTCTGTCCGGTTGAAAACAACGTTCCCAAGCAGGTCGATCATTTCAATGGTTGCAGCACCACGCTCCATTGTTGTGAGCGTAAGTGTTGCCGTTTCATTGATCGGTTGTGGAGTGATGATGAAGGACAAGCCAGGCGTCTCGGCTTCTCCACTCACGGACGTTGTGGTGTCTCCAATTGCTCGAACAAGATATTCGGTGAGTTTCCAATCAACACAATTCGCACGAACCACGAGAGTATCACGCACAGTAACGTCCGACAGCAAACGGCTGGAGACCGTTATGTTCACGCTTGCCCCTTCGGCTAACACAAACGGAGCTGCAAAACCAGAAAGGGTGAATGCTGGCTCATTGTTCTTCATAGAGATGTCTGTGACTACCACCGAGCGATCCGAATGAGGGTTAGAGATCGTGAGTGTGTCCATTACCGTAACGAATTTTGCCTGTTCGCCAAAATCGTGTTTGGACTTGGAAGCAATGACAGTATCTGGCATGTACGTTACGACCCGATCGATCACATCGCCGGAGGCACTCACCGTGCGCACAGTTGCTGAGGCGCTCTTTGAAAGATCAAGGACCCTAACGTTGTACACGCCTACGGTGTCTCCTGCGCGGAACCCTTCGTCAATAATCAATGACGCGTTATTGAGGTCTAGTGCATGGATCATGCGGATGGATCCGCAACCTGAAGACGCAACCCATGATGTCACGGTTGTGAGTCCGCATGATGCTGATTCAGCACGGTCGTTGAGTGTATCTCCGACACATGGAATTGAAAGATCGATGCCAACGGCGCTGCCAAAAGCACGTCCTTGCTGGAGTCCGTCGAGAGATGCGTAGTTCCAGGCCATCCAACGAACGGAATCTGAAACTGAGGAAATCGTATGTGTGCCGGCCTGAACAGGAGTGCGAATGTAAGCGTATTCATTTCCGCTGACCAGGCGCATTGAACCGCCAAAGATCATGCTCAATGGTTGGCCATCAAACCGGATCATCGAGTAGTGGTCGGTTTTGAAAACGATGTTCACGAAGTCGTCCATTCCCTCCGGTGACGAGAAGGTAGCATGCGTGATCCATCTGTCGATTGGGGGAACCATCTGCAGCATAGGCATGCCTGCTTCAATGGTAGGGTGTCCTTGTGCTTCGTCTGCTGAGCCCCCTCCAACTTTGATAGGGGGCGGAATGACCTTTGCATAGGACTTGCCGTATTGGCCCATGAGGATCGGCTTGTCTGATTCCCAATAGGTTGCAACCTCAAGCGACGCTTCGAATCGTGTCTCTCCCTTATCAAGAACGAACTTGTTGAGTAATCCACCGCCATCTCTTCGACGGGCCTTCACCGTTGTACTATCCTCAAGAGCAACAACGCGAATGACATCGCCACGATCGTCATCGATTCCGTATTCATCTGAACCTTGTCCAACCACGCGCGTTGGCGTATACATCACAGGGACGGTTACAAAGGACGTTCCCGCCAATGTGGTTGGATACATCACGTCGTGGACATTGTTGCGGACGAAGTGTGCCTCAGCAGCGAACATCCCCGTCGGAGGCAGGAAGTCCGGCATTCGCATGATTGCGCCCTTTGTATGTCCGGAGACAACGCCGATCGGCTTTGTTGACGTGATGTAGGTTCCGGAGAGGTCGGAAGAGAAGTCGCGGAGTTTATTCTCTACCACTTTCGACTTGATGAGGAAGGTTTCGCCGCGCATTAACGTGACAGACTGGGAAGCCCCCTTAGCTACGGAAGGGGCTTCTATACCGCCCTCGGTATCTACGGTAGGTGTATAAGTAACAATGGTGCTGTCTTCACTGGCTATGATGAGGATCTGGCTTGGCCGATACTTATATCCAGTAGCGCTCGTTCCATATCGATCCAGATAGAAGTTCATGGAGTAATACGAGGTACCCCATGACTCAACCGGAAGATGCTGCGCCGTTTCGCCATTACCATTCCATGCCTGTTGTGTCCCTACTGAGAATGGCCGGTTGCCCGTGACGCTGATACCATAGCCCTTACGGGACTGTGACTCAACGTTCATGTAGCCTGTTGAGATGGGTACCTTCAGGACTTCATTGGGCTTGATAATGTATGACTTGTCAATTCGAGCAATATCAGTGATTGATGCAGGTGTGCTTACCCTCACTGTTGTTGTGTCTCTCGCGGTGAGCAACAACAACATCGGCTGTGAAAGGGGCTTCTCGGTTGGAGCAGCCCAGACCTGCGGAAACGCCACCATGTAGCGTCGGCCCTCTGTGATCAGGGTTGTGCTGCGTGTGGTTTGACCCACGGTACCAATTGTGCCGAGAGCCATAGAGAACACGAGGAAAAAGAATAGACGCGCCATGATCCCCTCATTGCGAAGTGAATATCTGAATGTACCTGTCCTACGAAGTCAAAAAGGGGCGATGGCGTTGCCACCGCCCCATACGTAAACAATCTATCTGTAAAAACGTTACCGAATGACCATCACGGGAGTGGATGCAACCATGCCGTTGAGGGTCACAACGAGTCGATACGTGCCACTGGAGAGCTGAGAGACCGGGAGTACGACTATTCGCACAGAGGGGGCAATGGACTCATTTACAAGGGAGATGCGCTCGCCGGTTGACGTTACGAGGTCCACACGGAGCAGTCCACCCTGCTCGGAAACGATCTCTGCCATGCCGGTGACCGACATTGGGTTTGGAGAGACGCGAACGGATGAGACTTGGGGGCCTGACTCGTCAACGGAAACAGCTCCGTCAATCGCCAGACGCGTGGTTACCGGACGGTGGTCAGACACCGTGCTGGAGTATGA
>DATGWS010000046.1:0-2092 GCA_035299365.1 Candidatus Didemnitutus sp. | reverse complement strand
CTTGAAGTCTACATCCTTACTCAACAATCTGTGTGTTCCGATCACAATATCCGCCTTCAAGGACTTGATGCGTTCGAGGATCTCCTTCTGTTCTTGTTTAGAACGAAATCGCGAGAGTACATCAATCGTTACCGGATACCTGTGCAGTCGGTCGCGGAAGGTCACACCATGTTGTTCAGCAAGAATAGTTGTAGGTACCAAAACCGCTACTTGACGTCCGGCCTGCGCGGCCTTGAACGCAGCTCTAACGGCCACTTCCGTCTTGCCGAATCCAACATCACCACAGACGAGTCGGTCCATAGGAGTAGCCTGTTCCATGTCGTATTTCACCTCCGATGTTGCTCGTGCTTGATCGGGCGTGTCTTCATACTGAAACGATGCCTCAAACTCCTTTTGCCATACGGTATCCGGAGCAAAGGCAAATCCGGGTTGCGACTTCCGTTGTGCATAGAGTTTGATCAGATCGCGGGCGATGTCCTTGATCCGTTTCTTTGCCTTGGCCTTCTTGCGTTCCCACTCTACTGAACCAAGCTTACTGAGCTTGGGTACGGCACCTTCTTCGCTGGCATATTTGGAGAGCTTGTGGACGTAGTTCAGATGGACGTAGAGGTTGTCACCACCCTCAAAGACAAGCTTTACACATTCAACTGCCGACCCATTAATCGTAATTGTATCAAGACCATCAAACTTTCCGATGCCTTTGTCTGCATGTACTACATAGTCACCACGGTGAAGTTGTTGCAGATCACGGAGAGAAAACCCGCCTTCTTGTTTCTTCGTTCGGCGCTGTGCACGTTGTCTTCCAAACACTTGGTGTTCAGTGAGGCAGGCAATTCCGAGGTCTTCCCACAGGAAACCCTCGCTGAGGGCAATACTTACCCAACGCATACCATCGATGGTGCGGTGATAGATAGCCCCATCATCAGCGTTGTCTTGTTCTACTTGATCAGCTAGTGCGTCACAGAGCTCACGGATCCTTTTCACATTCTGATGACCGTCGGCTCCGAGCGTAACCGTCACACTCCGAGACTGTAGTTGCGATGCAGAACGCAGCAGCATTTCGATCGTAGCACCATAGGATGGTTGTGGCTGTGTACGTGCCGTGATTGCTGCTTCACCAAGCGGATTAATCCGTAGGGTAGGCCACTGCCACGTTGATGTGTCCACCGGAATATCGCCCCGATGAATCTCAGAGTCTAGTGCCTCCGGTCCATCGAGCACGAGAACACATTCACGAGGGATGTGATCCATGATGCCGCTTGTGAGCGTATCATCATCCTCGTGATAAACGCGACCCAAAAACGCAGCGTTTTGGTACTCTCTGATCGATCTCTGGGAAAGGGGCTCAAACTCTCGTATAGAGTCGATGGAATCTCCCCAAAATTCTATCCGCAAAGGATTATCCCATCCGCCCGGGAAGATGTCCACGATGCCACCGCGCACGGCGATCTCACCAGGCTTGGCTACGAAGTCTGTGCGTTCAAATCCTGAGAGGACCAGCCCCGTAACGAAGTTTTCAAACCCGGTCTCTTCACCGCGTGCGATCTCGATCCGAGCCGATGAAAGATCTGTGAGTGCAGGTAGTCGAAGTGCAAGTGCCGAGGCCGAGGCAACTACGACGAATCTCTCCCGCTCCCGAAGTCTGGTCAATGCGTCTACCTGTTCATGGTGGATCATGCCTCCGGCAGCCAACGCACTGTGTCGTATTGCACCATGGATACCGGCAACGAGGTCCGGGCCGATCAGCGCTGATAGGTCGTGAACAAAGTCATCCACGTCCTTGTCATCAGACGTAAGGACTACAAATGGCATGGAACCGAGCGACCACAATGCGCCAACCATTGCAGCCCGGGCGGATCCCGTGAGGGTCTTTACCGAGACGGAGACGGAACGAGATAACGATTCGGCTGCCTGCAGAACAGGCTCCGAATTTTTCAGGATCTCAAGAAGGGCGGAATAATCAGATCGTATCGCGTGCATGCGCTGGGGAACACTGAGTGGGGTTACGAAGTTACCCACTTCGTAGTTTTGCATTGATCTACTGTGTGAAGTTCATGTACCGCATCAAATATCTTCTCGGCTCCCTAATCGC
>DATGWS010000045.1:0-8642 GCA_035299365.1 Candidatus Didemnitutus sp. | reverse complement strand
CCGCCGGCCCTTGCTATTTTATGGGGTTAGGCTGGTAACAAACATCCGGCTGGCAAGTTATAGACCGAAGCACGATGAACTTTTTCAGGTACACAATGAATCTCTTTTTACGAAGCATACTCACGCTGGCTGTTTTTTGTGCAGCCGTGCCGCTTCTGGCAAACGGCGGCGGTAAAACAGGATCCTTCGCAGCTGGCTGTACGCCATGTCATGGTGGACAATCTGCAGCAACTGCTGTTACGCTCGAAGGTCCAAGAACAGTCCGAGCCGGTCAGATGGCCAACTACACCTTTGTTGTTGGTCACCCTGACCCTAATAACCAGGACGCCGGATTCAATGTCAGCATCCGTGACGGTGGCGGTCCAGCCGGAGTGCTTGGTGCAGGCGCAGGCCAACAAGTGATCGGCGGCGAACTCACGCACACAGCCCCACTAGCAATGGGGGCCGGTGGTGCACGCTTTAACTTTACGTGGACAGCACCAGCAGCCCACGGCGTCTATAACTTTAATGGCGCTGGCAATGCCGTTAACCTCGATGGAAATGACACGGATGCCGACGATTGGAATGTAACGGGCAACATCAACCTAACGGTAACCGGTGCAACCTTCACGGGTCCGGCAGCGGGAACAACCATCTGCCGCGGTAATCCCGTGACGTTTACGTGGACGCAAACGGGACTCACAACAGTCCGCTTGGAGTGGTCGCGCGACAACTTTGCAAACACCGAAACCATTGCAACGGCTGCGGATGCAACAACGCTAACGCTTACGTATAACATCCCAGGAACACAAGAACCTGGCGGATATCTGGTACGCATGGTGGATCAAGCCACAGGACAAGAAATCGCTCGCAGCACTACACCGGTGACGGTATCCGGCTCACCCATTATCACCCTGCAGCCCACACAGAACCTCCTGGTATGTGAAGGGAAGCCCCTTAACCTTTCAGTGAGTGCTACCGGTACTGCTGTTCAATACCGATGGCGCAGAGACGGTGTAGATATCCCAGGCGGAACCAACGCCATGCTTGTCATCAACACCGTGACCATTGCTGAAGCCGGAGTGTACGATTGTGTGATATTCGGATGTGGTGGCAACGTTACATCACAAACGTCGACGGTTACGATAGGGGCAAAACCAAAGATTACAACGCAACCGGTTGCTAAGTCCATCTGCGAATTGGGTAGTGCTACGTTCTCGGTTGAGGCAACTGGTAATGACCTTACGTATCAGTGGCTCAAGAATGGAGAACCTGTTCCCGCAGCTCTGACAAATACTCTGTCCATCAACAACGCCACGCTCTTTGATGAAGGTGACTATAGCGTGATCGTCCGTGGATCCTGCACACCTGAAGTGCAAAGCGCGGTTGCGCGGCTCAACATCACAGAGCGTCCGCTCGTTCGAATTGAACCAGCCGATAAGAATCTCAAGGCCGGTGACTCGCTTGTCCTCACCTTTGATGCTTCCGGCGAAGAACTCACATATCAATGGTTGCGTAACGGGCTGCTGATCTCCGGTGCTACGCAGAGGATCTATCGGAAGAGTCCGGTAGTACGTGCGGACTCAGGTCAATACAGCTGCCGCGTAATGAATACGTGCGACACCGTAATCACGCGCAATGCCATTGTAAAGGTCACAGCATCTGCGGGTCCGGGTCAGCTCGAACTTACATCCACGGGACTCTCACTGGACAACGTTCCGTCTTGTACTACAATAGACACAACCATAACCGGACTCCTTGTAAATGAAGGGGGCTCATCGATCACGATCACGTCTATCTCTGCTGAACCTGTAGCAAACATCTCTGTTGAAGGACTTACTGCACCAGTTGTCCTTGCTCCAAATGAACAGCGTGATGTTCGACTCAAGATCTCACCAAAGACATCCGGTCCGCTTTCCGGAACTGTTACCTTCTTTGCATCAAGCGGTAATCGGACGTTCACGGTAGGGGGCGATGCAGTTACCGGCCTCGCATTTGAAAACGACACGGTGGTGTTCGCTCAGGGCGTTGTTGGCGATAAGAAGTGCAATAGCTCACTTCCACTGCCATGTGCAGCAACGGAGGTTCGTCGCATCCGCGTGACGGGACCGGGAGCATCTACGTGGACAGCTACGAATCCACAGACCGTTCCGTTCCAGCTTGTAAGCGGACAACAACGTGAACTGTGTTATGAAACAGCCACGGAAACAGGCGATGACGCACTCGTTACGGTAGAGACCGATGCCGGTGATGTTTCATTTGTGCTTACCCGTCGAGTGATCTCAAGCGTAGACGAAGAAGAGGCACCAGTAGCGGGGATCCGCATTTCGCCAAATCCGATGTCTGAAGAACTTCGCATCGTAAGCCCACTGCTAAGTCGCATGAGCGTACGCATCGTTACGGTCACAGGAAACACAGTTGCGCTCCTGAGTGGCTCGAATGAGATCATCTGGAACAGACGCGATGCAAATGGAAGCACGGTATCTCCAGGACTCTACGTGCTGTTCATTGAACAACTTGGATCTTCGCGCATTGAGAAAGTGATCGTTCGATAACGATCATACTTTTCACGACAAATAAAAAAGGCGAGTCTTGCGACTCGCCTTTTTCTTTTTTGATACGTGCTTCGATTACGGGAAGATCCCGAGCGACAGATACGATTGTGCGATCTTATCGATCGAGCTAACGAAGGCAGCAGTACGCATGTCCTTCACCTTTGGATTCCCAAAGTACTGCTCCATGATCGTGTGATACGAAGAGATCATTGTGTCTTCGAGACCAGAGTTCACAAGATCCTCTTCATCAGCGCCACGTGCAACCATATTGCGTTCAACTACCGTCAAAGATTTGCCGGTGAGTCGTTCAACGGTCTCTACAAGGCGTGTATTCGTTCCTTCTTCGAAACGCTTATCCATGCGACCAAAGCGAACGTGCGAAATGTTCTTGAGCCATTCGAAGTAGGACACAACAACACCGCCGGCGTTCACATACATGTCTGGCATTACGAGGATGCCCTTCTTCAGCAAGATTGGTTCTGCCTCAGAAGTGATCGGACCGTTAGCACCTTCCGCGATGATTTTCGCCTTGATCTTTGCAGCGTTGCCCTTGTGGATCTGTGACTCAAGAGCAGCCGGCACAAGGATGTCGCAGTCGTGCTCAAGAACGCTATTGCCATCCTTGATCGTCTTACCACCGGCAAAGCCCGTAATGGAGCCCTTCTTCATGCGATGCGCATTGAGCGCTTCAACGTCGATACCCTTTGGATTGACGACAGCGCCGTCCCATTCAATGATTCCGATCACAGTAGCACCGGCTTCAGCGAGGAACTTTGCTGCGTGATATCCTACGTTGCCAAACCCTTGCACGATGACACGTTTATCAGAAAGCCCGGTGGTCATCTTCAGCTTCTTCATGAGCTTTGGATCGTTCACCGCTTCTCGCACGGCAAAGTAGAGACCTCGGCCTGTTGCAGCCGTACGGCCGCGAACGCCACCTTGTCCAACAGGCTTGCCGGTAACACAGGCAAGTGAGTTGATCTCGTCCTTGGCAAATGCCTGATAGGTATCTGCGATCCAAGCCATCTCACGAGGGCCGGTGCCATAGTCAGGAGCCGGCACGTCAACAGATGGACCAATGAAGTTTTTCTTGATCAGTTCCACCGTGTATCGGCGTGTGATACGCTCAAGTTCTTCTATTGTATATGCCTTGGGGTCGATACGAATGCCACCCTTGCCACCACCGAATGGCACATCTACTACTGCACACTTATACGTCATCAGTGCGGCAAGTGCTTGTACTTCTTCTTGGTCAACGGAGAGTGCATATCGAATGCCGCCCTTTGTTGGCAGCTTATGGTGACTGTGTTCTGCACGCCAGGCCTGAACGACCTGTATACCACCCTTGATACGCACAGGGAATTGCATGTAGTACACCGAGTTACATACTCGGATCTGGTCAAGGAGTCCCTTCGGATGATCCATAATTGCGGCCGCCTTGTCGAAGTAGGCGTTCACCGAATCGAGAAAGGGGTTGTTTCCGTGAAAGAGCGCTGTTGGCGCCTTGCTCGGTTTTGCTTTGGAAGCCATAAGAAGGCTTTAAAGGTGAAACAAGTGTCTGTGAATTACAAATTGCCGCGGAGTTCTTGCTCTCGTTCGATCGATTCGAAGAGGGCTTTGAAGTTACCCTTACCGAATGAACGAGCGCCACGGCGTTGAATGATCTCGTAGAAAACCGTTGGACGATCTTCAACAGGTTTTGTGAAGATCTGGAGAAGATATCCTTCGTCATCGCGATCTACAAGGATATTGAGTTTACGAAGATCATTGATGTCTTCTTGAATAGATCCAACACGGTCGAGCAAGTCAAGGTAGTAGGTTTCCGGCACATGGAGGAACTGGACGCCTCTTCGGCGCAATTCACTCACCGTGTGGATGATGTCGTTTGTTGCAACTGCGATGTGTTGCACTCCGGCACCGTGATAAAACTCAATGTATTCTTCGATCTGGCTCTTGCGCTTACCCGAAGCAGGTTCATTGATCGGAAATTTCACATACCCTGTGCCATTAGAAACAACCTTTGACATCAGGGCTGAATATTCCGTTGAGATATCGGAGTCGTCGAACGTGATCAGAAGTTTGAATCCCATCACGTCTTCGTAGAATTTCACCCACTCATTCATGTGGCCAAGTTCAACATTCCCCACACAGTGGTCCACATACAGGAGGCCAATCGGCTCTGTTTTATAGCCATCGTCAATGGCCTTGTAGCCCGGCATGAATGTACCGTTGTAGTTCCTTCGTTCAACGAACGTGTGTACAGTATCTCCGTACGTTTTGATCGATGCTACAACCACTTCGCCGTGTTCATCCGTGAGCACGGTTGGTTCTTGCAGGCTTACTGCCCCTCGATCGGTTGTGGCCTTCCATGCAGAACGTGCATCGTCAACCCACAGCGCCAGAACCTTTACACCGTCTCCGTGTTTTGCGATATGTTCCGTGATCGGATTGTCGGGATGCATCGGAGAAGTAAGGACAAGTCGGATCTTGCCTTGTTGGAGAACATAGGAAGCACGGTCTCGCACTCCGGTCTCAGGTCCGGCATAGGCAACGAGCTGATACCCGAATGCTGTGCGGTAGAAATAGGCCGACTGTTTGGCATTGCCACAGTAGATCTCTATGTAGTCCGTCCCGTTCAGAGGAAGAAAGTCCTCTGTTGCGGTTGGTGCAGGGGCCGACATTGTGTCTTTACTCATGGGATGTACTCTCCGACTATTGGATCAAGGATGGGGAAGGGGCTTCAATAAACTCTGCTGCATAAACACGAAGTACGTTTGCAAGCCGAAGGTTCTGTTCTTGCGTGCCGGTGCTAATTCGTACACATGTTGGAAGCCCAAAGCCGATAAGCGGACGGGCTATGAAGCCTTGAAGAAGAAGATGCGTGTGAAAAGCCGAGGCCTTGTTTTTGTCACCAAGATCAATCATTACAAAGTTGGCAACACTATCACTCGTTACATATCCGCATTCACGTAATGTGGAGAGGAGTAGTGCAAGCCCCTTGCCATTCAGTTCAATGGTGTCAAGGACAAAATCCTGATCGTCAAGTGCAGCTACGGCAGCTGCACATCCCGGACCGTTGGGATCAAATGGAAGTTTGGTTCGAATGAGCCACTGCACTACATCGGGATGACCGATCGCATAGCCAACGCGAAGTGCAGCCAGGCCATAGGCCTTTGAAAATGTACGCAGGCACAGCAGGTTGGGACGCTGCAAGGAGAGTGCATCAGGATAGTTCTCGGGTGCCAGATACCGTGCGTACTCCACATATGCTTCATCGAGAACAACCAACGTTGTGGTCGGTACCGCATCCATGAGCCACACAAGTTCGTCGTGGGTGATGTAGGTTCCGGTAGGGTTGTTCGGATTAGCGATATAGATCACCTTGGTACGATCGGTCACTGCATCGGCGAGCGCCCTTACGTTGAATCGATACTCTGACGTGAGAGGAACCAATACTGGTTCGGCAGGAACTCCCTTAACGGCTAGATGAAAACTGACGAATGTTCCGTGAGAACTCAGAGCAACATCTCCGGGTTGAAGAAACACTCGCATGATCTGATGGATGATCGCGTCGCTTCCGTTGTGCACGCTGATAGCATCCATGCCTACGCTGTGATATTCTGCAAGGCGCTGACGCAGACGCATTCCGCCGTCTGCATACAAATGTGCTTGGGTGATGGCGCTATGGGCTGCCGCAAGGGCATCCGCGGACGAACCGCGTGGATTCTCGTTTGACGCCAATTTCTCCACGTGGTCGAGTCCGTATTCGGCCTTGATCTGATCTGGTGTTGCGCCCGGTGTATAGGACGCAATCTGCTGAAGATGTGGGTTGGGAACGATCATGAACCACAAAACTACGAACGGTGTCTCTATCTTCGCGGGTTCTCACTGACATGAATTATACCGTGCCCGAACCTCTCCTCTCCCGCGTCGTTATCATTTTCACTGGCGGCACCATCGCGTCCACTCTGGATCGCGAGTGGGGCGGTGTAGTTCCAAGCATGTCAGGGGGCGAGATCCTTGCCCGCATCCCGGGAATCCGGTCGGTTGCCGACATCGTTGTGCACGAGTACGGTACTTTCCCCGGACCACACATGACGGTGGAGAGAATGTTTGACTTGTCGAGAATTGTACGATCCTACGTCGAGGATCCGTCAGTTCACGGCGTTGTGGTGACCCATGGAACGGATACCCTTGAGGAGACAGCGTATTTCCTCGATTGTACGGTTGCAACGGATAAACCGATCGTGGTACTAGGTGCGATGCGCAATAGCAGTGAGCCAGACTGGGACGGACCTCGGAATGTGCGAGATGCCGTAACCGTGGCTGCAAATCCAGCTGTGCGAGGTCTGGGAGTATTGGTCTGCCTTGGTGGTTCAATAACTGCAGCATCTGAGGCTTCAAAAACGGACACTCAAGATCTGTCCACGTTCACCAGCTTTGATTTCGGCCCCATTGGCAGAATCACAAACGGTGTGCTCATCATCCATCGCAGTCCTCTGCATCGTGAAACCTACGATGTGAAAAACCTCCCCACATTTGTGCCCCTCCTAAAGTCCTACGCTGGTATGGACAAAACGCTGATCGACTGCTGCCGAATGAGCAATGCGCAGGGGATCGTGATCGAGGCCTTTGGTGTTGGGAACGTTACGCCCGACGTCTTTTATGCCCTTAAAGACGCTGCCTCAGCTGGTCTACCGGTAGTATTGGTGTCTCGTTGTCCCGTAGGCCGTATCGAGCACCTCTATGCCTATGAGGGGGCTGGCAAACACCTTCATGAAGCCGGCGTGATCTTTGCCGACTTTCTCAACGGTCAAAAGGCGCGGATCAAACTCATCTGTGCGCTTGGAGCCGGTTTGACCGTCACTGAGATTCGTAACTCATTTGAATGGGCTGATGCAGAAGGAGCCATCTTGGCATGAGAAGCACAGTGGCAACCATAGATCTCGATGCACTGGAATGGAATTTGAGCGTGATCCGCAGGCACACGCCCGGTAAGGCAATCCTAGGCATGGTAAAAGCCAACGCGTATGGGCATGGGATGATCCCGATCTCAAGAGCTCTGCAGGCCTGCGGTGTGGAAATGTTGGGTACTGCCTTTGTTGATGAGGCCCTACAGCTGCGCTCTGCAGGTATTACCGTGCCGATCATGGTGCTAACGCCAATCGAAACACATGAATGCGAGGCGGCCGTTACTTCTGACCTCATCACCGTAGCATGTGATATCTCACAGGTAACTGCACTGGGTGTAGCTGCCACATCGCTTGGAAAACAGGCCGAAGTTCACCTCTATATCGATACCGGCATGCACCGCGAGGGTTTTCGGCCACGTGACGCCGTAGAGGCTGCCCTGGCCATTCGTTCGATTCCGGGCATACGCCTCACAGGGATCTGCACTCATTTTGCTACAGCAGATGACCCCCATAGCCCCTTCCTGCACGAACAGTTATCCACGTTCAACGAAGTTCGGGCTCAATGTGAGGTTGCGGGATGTAGCTTTGCCACGGTCCACGCGGCCAATACCGGTGCAATGTGGCAGTCTGAACAAACACATTTCTCCATGGTCCGTCCGGGTCTCTCGTTATACGGCTATGCTGCTCCAGAGAACAGCGAGATGACGTTACATCCTGTGATGTCTCTTACCTCTCGTATCCTCTCGATGCGTAGAGCATGGCCAGGTGAGACGGTGAGTTATGGGCGACGATACATGGTGACGAACGAGACAACGATCGTTACGGTGCCGGTAGGGTACGGGGACGGATACATGCGCGGTTTAACCGGTAAGGCGGAGTGTCTTATTGGTGGGCACCGATATCCAGTGGTGGGGTCGATCTGCATGGATGAACTCATGGTTGAGGTTGGAGATGCCAACGTTCACGTGGGTGATGAAGTGGTTCTTCTCGGACGTCAGGTCCGCGGGGATGGCCACATGGGCAGTATTGATGCCGTTGAGATCGCAGAATGGGCCTCTACCATTCCGTACGAGATCACAACCACGATCTCCGCACGTGTTCCACGATCGTTCACAGGTCGCCTGGCTACAGAGCCGGGAGTCCGCATTCCATGAGATCCGATGTATAGCGTTCGACTGAATAATTTTGAGGGTCC
>DATGWS010000044.1:0-25138 GCA_035299365.1 Candidatus Didemnitutus sp. | reverse complement strand
AAACACTGCTTCAAACAAATCGATTCCTCCTCACAAAACGCAACACTATGCCAACGGCTCCACAAGGATGTGTCTTTGTGCCTCCCGTACACGTAGATCCAACGGCCATCGTCGAACACTCCGTTATCGGCCCATATGCCTCTGTGTCGAAAGGGGCTCTGGTTCGCAACAGCATCGTTCGAGACAGTATCATCAGCGACCAAGCAACCGTGGCAGACATTGCTCTCGATCAGTCGATCATCGGCGAAAACGCCGAAGTAACCGGCCGCTTCTCGTCGATTAACATCGGCGACGCCTCCATTGTGCGCCTCTCTCAATGAATTAGCACATTAGCACACTAGCACACTAGCACATTAGCACATTAGCACATTAGCATTCTCCCAACTTTCATTCCAGACATGCAGTACATCTTCACATCAGAGTCGGTCTCTGAAGGACATCCCGACAAAGTCTGCGATCAAGTTTCCGATGCCGTACTCGACGAGGTCTTGTCGAAAGACCCAACAGGTCGCGTTGCATGCGAGTGCTTCGCAACAACAGGCATGATCGTTGTTGGCGGCGAGATCACAACAACAACGTATATCGACCTCCCGGAAGTTGTCCGCGGCGTCATTCGGGATATTGGCTACGATCGTGGTGAATACCGCTTCGAAGCCGACTCTTGCGCCGTGATCAATGTGATCAATCGCCAGTCGCCAGACATCGCCCAAGGGGTAAATACCGGTGGCGCTGGGGACCAAGGCATGATGTTCGGTTATGCCACAGCTGAGACCGACGAATACATGCCCGCAGCGCTGTATTATTCTCATAAGCTGGTAAAGCGACTTGCGGACATTCGCAAGACCGACAACATCCTCATGCCGTACCTGCGTCCCGACGCAAAGGCACAGGTTTCCGTGGTGTATGGTGATAACGGAGAAGTTGTTCGCGTAGACACCATTGTGGTGTCCACACAACACGATCCGATGGAGAACGCCCAGGCTCGCATCCGCGAAGACGTTATCGAAAACGTTGTAAAGGCTGTAATCCCCGAGCATCTCATCACTCCCGAAACCAAGTATCATGTAAATCCAACCGGCAAGTTCGAGATCGGTGGACCACATGGTGATACGGGGCTCACCGGTCGCAAGATCATCGTTGATACCTATGGAGGCCGTGCTCCTCACGGTGGTGGAGCCTTCTCAGGTAAGGATCCAACAAAGGTGGACCGTTCAGCGGCGTACGCAGCACGTCACCTTGCAAAGAACATCGTTGCCGCCGGTGTGGCGCGTGAGTGCACCATTCAGCTCGCATACGCTATTGGCGTTGCTGAACCGGTGTCTATCAACATCAATCTTCATGGCACGTCCAAGGTTAATGAACGCGAACTTGAGCAGTTCATCATGACACATCCGGATATGAGCCTTACTCCAGCCGGCATCATTGCTCGCCTTCACCTGCAGCGCGCCATCTACCGTCCAACAGCGGCATATGGTCATTTTGGTCGCCATGAGTTCCCTTGGGAACATCTTGACCTCCGTGACGTGTTTGCTAAGAACTTCGCATAATCTTTCTCACCTCTCTCATTCATACCCTATGTCAACGAAGACTGCAAAGAAGACCAAACCTGCAACGAACGGCGTTGCACCAAAGCCCGCTAAGGCAACAAAACAAACAAAGACACCAGCCCGTGTTGCTAAGGGTCAGATTGCACACAAGCCCCTTGCCTATGCTGTAGCGAACATGGACCTCGCCGAATGGGGCCGCAAGGAGATCCGTCTGGCAGAAGCCGAGATGCCTGGACTTATGGCATTGCGTCAAGAGTTCAAGGGCAAGAAGCCGCTCAAGGGAGCACGTATCGCAGGGTGTCTCCATATGACGATCCAAACTGCCGTTCTCATTGAGACGCTTGTTGATCTTGGTGCGGACGTTACGTGGTCGAGCTGCAACATCTTCTCCACGCAGGACCACGCTGCCGCTGCCATCGCTAAGGCCGGCATCCCTGTCTTTGCCTGGAAGGGTATGAACGAAGAAGAGTTTGACTGGTGCATTGAGCAAACACTGTTCTTTGGGAAGGACCGCAAGCCCCTTAACATGATCCTCGACGACGGCGGGGATCTCACGAACATGGTTCTAGATAGGTATCCGGAGTTTGTTGAAGCCATCCGCGGTATTTCCGAAGAGACTACCACTGGCGTTCATCGTCTGTATGAGCGTGTGAAGAATGGCACGCTACCAATGCCTGCTATCAATGTGAACGACTCGGTTACAAAGAGCAAGTTCGACAACAAGTACGGTTGCAAAGAGTCGCTCGTTGATGCTATTCGACGCGCAACAGACATCATGCTTGCCGGCAAGGTTGCTGTTGTTGCCGGCTACGGCGACGTTGGCAAGGGCTCTGCCGCATCCCTTGCAGGTGCCGGTGTTCGCGTGATCGTAACAGAGATTGATCCAATCTGCGCACTTCAGGCAGCCATGGATGGCTTTGAAGTGAAGAAGATGATCGATGCCGTGAAGGAAGCAGATATTGTTGTGACGGCCACCGGCAATTGCGACATTATCAGCGAAAAGCACTTCAAGGCAATGAAGGACAAGGCCATCGTTTGCAACATCGGCCACTTCGACAACGAGATCGACATGGCATGGCTCAACAAGAACCATGGCAAGTCAAAGATTGAAATCAAGCCACAAGTTGACATTTACACAGTTGGCAAGAAGGAAATCATCGTCCTTGCTGAAGGCCGTCTCGTAAATCTCGGTTGTGCGATGGGTCACCCATCATTCGT
This sequence comes from Candidatus Didemnitutus sp., assembly GCA_035299365.1. GTDB lineage: Bacteria > Bacteroidota > Ignavibacteria > Kapaibacteriales > Kapaibacteriaceae > UBA10438. The sequence continues at coordinate 22,373 of DATGWS010000044.1, read as the reverse complement.
GATGTCGAACTCATTCACCAACCAAACCCTGGCGCAAATCGAACTCTGGCTTAACCACAAGAAGTACGAGAACAAGGTCTACGTCCTTCCGAAGAAGCTCGATGAAAAGGTTGCTCGCCTCCACCTTAAGAAGATCAGCGTTGAACTCGAAGTTCTCAACGACAAGCAGGCCAAATACATCGGCGTAGATGTGAAGGGGCCGTACAAGCCGGAGTATTATCGGTATTGAACAGAGAACAGCGAACAGAGAACAGAGAACAGCGAACAGCGAATAGCGAATAGCGAATCAAAAAGAGCCCTTACCGCACAGATGGTGAGGGCTCTTTCTGTATGCACTGTTCTCTGTTCTCTGTTCTCCGTTCTCCGTTCTCTGTTCTCTGTTCGCTGTTCTCTGTTCGCTGTTCTCTGTTCTCCGTTCTCTGTTCTCCGTTCGCTGTTCGCTGTTTACATTGCACCATGAATCCTCTCCTTGCCCGCATCGACGAAGCTGTTTTGTCCTTGATGTTCCCAATGCTGGAAGCGTTGGTTCCGGAGGTAGAAGAGTGCGCGGATGAGACCTTTGTGCGGAAGTGGTTCAAGGCTGAATACACATTGGCGAAACGGTTGTTCCCCGAAGCAAAAGTCTTGTTCGCTGAGTTGGTGGATAGTATGCCGGACGGCTACGATGAACTCGATGTTGTGCGTGCATCCTCGGGATATGCAACAGTTCTCATGGAGTTGGCGCAGTACGATGAAGCAGAACGAGTTCTCTTAACCGTTGATATAGATACAGTTCATCATCCCGGCTATAGGGGACGGTGGCACCATCAGCGAGCGTTGGCTATGGCTCAAGCGGGCAACTACGCCGAGGCGATCGAAATGGATGAGATTGCCGTTAGAGAGTTGTCCGCCGTAGGGTATGATGCGGCACTTGGGAATGCACTCACCGATCTTGCCACCTATTACGGACGCATTGGCCGAGTTGAAGAGAGTATCCGTGCCCAGTTTCGATCAACCGAAGCCTTTGATAGGTGTGGCAATGACCTAGCACGTGCAATTGCCTATATCAATCTCGGTGTAATCTTTGGAGAGTCTGGGAATAGAAGCGGTGCACGAGAATACTTTACAAGGGCACTTGAGGTAACAAAGGATGACGACTCGTCAAGAGTCCGCTTGTGGTGCTTGTTGAATCTTGGCTTACTCTCTATTGAAGCCAATGAACCGTCGAATGCCATCAACGATCTACGTGAGGCAGAGCGCATCGCCGGTCTACAGTCAGCATGGACCGCCCTGTGTGGCGCACGCAAGGGGCTCTCTGCGGCTCATCGACTCCTCGGTGACCTTACACTGGCACAGAAGTATCTCGACCTATCATGGGAGGCTTATGAAAAGCAGCCCTTGGAAGCACTCAGAGCAACGAATCTCATCGAGCAAGCACGGATCCACATTGATTGCAAAGATCCTACTGCTGCCATTCGCGTGGTGCTACCCTTGCTTGAAACAGCTCGAGAACACAATGATGTGTCGGCCTTGATGCGAATTCTTGGAGTCCTTAGTAGCGCACACGAAGGTTTGCAACAGTTTGAACCAGCCTATGCATATCTGCGCGAGCAAGGAACTGTGAAGGCATCGATGGAAGACGAATCTGTTCAGCACCAGATGTCGGTCCTGAAAGTTGAACACGATCTGAAAGCAGAACGTTTGGCTGCATCGCGAGAGCGCGACCTTTTACGAGGGCTTCTCCCCTCTTCAATTGCACAGCGTATTATCTCCGGTGAGCCCCGTATAGCTGATGAACATCAAGGTGTTTGTGTTCTCTTTGCCGATATCGTAGGGTTTACCCAATATTCAGAAGGACTAGCAGCATCGTCTTTGATAGATCTGATGAACTCCATCTTTACCATGTTTGACGACATTGTAGCCAAACATGGCCTAGTTCGAATCAAGACGATAGGCGACGCATATATGGCAATAGCTAACGCGCCGGATCCCCACCAGAGTCCGGTTCGATCAATGGCAGACTCTGCACTCGAAATGATGCACCAATTCGAGGTACACTTTCCTACACTCCAGATCCGCATCGGAATCCATGTTGGGAGTGTAGTGGCCGGTGTCATCGGTCGAGAACGCCCAATGTTTGACGTATGGGGAGATACGGTGAATGTTGCGGCCCGGATGGAACAATCGGGCCTCCCCGGTCGGATCCACGTGAGCAAACCATTCGTAGACGAGTTGGCTCAAGGGGCTCCTCCCGCCTTTGTTAACGATGAGGTTGTCATCCAACTTCAGGCATACACCCTGCGGTTGCGCGGTGCGTATGAAATGAAGGGTAAGGGAACGGTAAAGACATGGTGGCTCACAAGCAGCGAACCGCTGGTTTCCTAGTTTAGGCGGAGGAGGATGTGATGTCCACTACACCTGATCATATTTCTGAGTTGCTTCAACACATTCGATCCACATCGAATATGCCAAGTATTGCTGATGTCGAGCTTTGGCTACAGCAATTGGATTCTGTGGACCGTGAACTGCTTGATAGAAACGCCCGCAGCATTGTTGATGGCCTCACGCTTCGATGTAAGGCAGTGAGGCTCGGGTTGCAAGGCGATGAAACACAAGCGCTCGGAGTTATTCAGCAGGCATGCGCACTATTCAATGAGGTTGATTCACTGCCCGACGTGGCTAGAGCGATTCTACTCGAAGGAAATTTTCACCTTGCTCTGGGTCACTTTCAGCCTGCGTTGGAATGTTATACTGAAGCCCTGAAGCTCTTCACTTCTCTCGGCGACGAGAATGGCCGAGCCCGTGTGATCGGCAACATGGGAACGGTGTACAATTTCATCGGAGAGTACGGCGAAGCACTACGATGTTATCGAGACGCATCTGCATATCATGAGCAAACAGGCGACATGGAGGGTCTTGCTCGCACAACCGGAGGCATGGGTTTGGTTGCGGCAAACACGTCTGACTACCCTACAGCGCTCCTACATCTGACTCGTGCTCTAGACATTCATCGCTCCAGAAACGCACGTCGAGAAGAAGCTCGCACGCTGAGCAGCCTTGGCAACGTATATAGGGTGATCGCAGACTATCCTAAGGCACTAGAGTTACTCCAGAGTGCACACGCGATCATTGAGGAAATCGGAGAGAGGACCGGACTTGCACGTGTCCTCATGAATATGGCCGGAATCTATGGGGACATGAAGGACTATGAGCGCGAATTGGCGGCAACACAACGCGCACTAGCGATTAACGAACAAACGAATGATGTTGCAACACATCCACGCCTCGTTGGCAACATCGCATCCGTGTACATGTGTCTGCAGCAGTTCGGCGTTGCGCTAAAACAGGTTGACAAGGCCATTGAAGAGAGCGCAAGCCTTGGCTTAGCAAGCCTCGAGTATAGTCAACGAGTAGTCCGTTCGTCAATACTCTTTCGACTCGGACGGATTGATGAGGCAGAGGAAGAAGCCACATGGTGCTACAATAAGGCCCTTCATCATCACGCTCTTCCAGAAGTGACACAGGCATTAGTTACTCTGGGCGATGTGTGGCGCTTCCGAGGAGATCCACAACAATCTGCTCACTTCTATGAACAAGCCCTTTCGGATGCCGTTACATCTGGACAACGCAGCTTAGCTACAACGATCCTTAGTACACTAGCCGAGCTTATGGAAGACAGTGATCCTCGAGCAGCGCTTGAGTACTACCGTCGTAGTGTGGACGTCGAACGATCTATCCTCGGTGAACATCAAAAACATAGGATAGCTGTGCTCGACATGGAACAGCGTCTCTCAGAAGAGCACAAACTTCACGAACAACACCGTGGACTCCTTCTCGATATTATGCCTGCTGCGGCCGTGAGGAGGATTCTCGATGGCGAAAAATTGATTGCCGACACGTATGACGATGCGTCGGTCATGTTTCTAGATATCGTTGGATTCACTGGTCTTGCCTCACTGGCTCCCGCAAATCACCTCGTTCATCTGTTGAACGCTGTATTTGAACAGTGTGATGCGATTGGCGATATGTTTGGCCTTTCCAAGATCAAGACGATTGGTGATGCCTACTTAGCTATCGCTGGAATGCCCGAGCCACAGCCAGATCACGCAGAGCGTATAGCCAAAGCAGCTTTGCGCCTTCAGGATCATTTGAGATCGTTGCGCGTTACGATACCATCATCGCTAGGCAGCTCAACCTGGATTCAGAATGTCGGCGATATCGAAGTCCGCATTGGATTGCACTGCGGCCCGCTAGTGGCCGGCGTTATCGGAAAGAAACGCGCCCAGTTCGACGTATGGGGCGACACGGTCAATGTTGCATCTCGCATGGAGAGTACCAGCCATCCCGGTCGTATCCAGGTCAGTGATGCCTTTGCAGCCACTCTTGGCCACGGCATTCAACCCACACTTGACGGAGCCGATGTGGTTATTCGGAAAGCCCCCTTTGTGATGCGACTCCGTGGGTCGATCGAGATCAAGGGAAAGGGAGAAATGAAGACGTGGTGGTTGGAACTAATGGACCATTAGTTTGCATTTATACCCGTGACCACCACAGTGGCCACCTGGCCATTCAGATGTGTCAAAGGCCCCATACGCGTGCAGACGTATGGGGCCTTATTGTTTTTTTGCTTTTGCAGCGCGAGGTGTAATCCTCGTTATGGCTTGATATCGATGGAGACCTTTGAGATCGTTCCGGAGAATCGGAACGGCGGTTTGTAGGCCGTGTCAACGGCAGACCCCGTATCAACTCCCACATCCAACGTACCACCGAGTCCGAGCGTGAGAGCTTGCGTTCGATCCATGCGTGCTTCACCGGCCTTTTCACCATTCACAAACAAAGCCAACGTTCCCCCTTTGCCGATGCCTCCACCGTCGTAGGTAAACTCACCACGCACGGTAACGCTACCACTTGGCAGTGACTTCTTGCTCTCTACTCGAACGAACTGTTGTCCGAGATAGTTGGCAACAAAAACAACCTTCCCATTCAGTGTATACAGCCCGAATCCGCCGTCAGAGGCCCCCATTGACCACAATGCGCCGTTAGCTTTTGACCGTCCTTGGTCAAAGACTGCCGTAACGGACCATGACTTATTCAAGATGTTTGGAGCACTACCAGATGGCAGAGCTTCTGTACCTGGGTAATAGTCAAAGTGGGTACGTCCCTTTGTAGGAGTAGGACGCCCCATCAATTCAGCATTTAGTCGAATGATTTTGCGACCATCCATTGGTAAAACATTGTACTTCGCAGCCTCAGCCCACCAAAGGTCTTGCAGTTGACGAAGTCGCAACGGTTCTGAAGTGGCTAGATTCTTCGCCTGCGAAAAGTCATCGTTCAAGTTGTACAGCTCCCAGGCCGCAGTATCCGGTTCGATTTCCTTTATTCCGGATTCCCATGGAACAGCTGTTCGCGAGGCAGCCCACCATCCATCGGCATACATTGCTCGATTGATGAACATCTCAAAATACTGTTGGCGATGACGGTCCTTGGCAGCGGCGTCTGCAAATGCATAGACCATGCTTACACCTTCGATCGGCTTCTGCGTAACTCCATTGAGTTGGCTCGGTGGAGTGATCCCAGCTGCTTCATAGATCGTTGGAGCGATGTCGATCACATGGTGGAACTGATTTCTCACTCCTCCACGATCTGTGATTCGCTTCGGCCAGGAGATGGCAACGGGATTGCGGACACCTCCAAGATGGGACGCGATCTGCTTGGTCCATTGGAATGGCGTGTTCATCGCCCATGCCCAGCCGGCAGGGAAGTGATTGAAGTGTTTCGGTCCACCAAGCTCGTCGATGTTCTTAAGATTGTCTTCCAATCTCTCCGGTACTCCGTTGAAGAAGGTGTTCTCATTCATGAGTCCAACTAAGCCCCCTTCAGCCGATGCGCCGTTGTCTCCTACCTGATAGATGATGATCGTGTTGTCGGCATCCGGTTGTTGCCGGACAACGTCCAACAAACGCGCCATCTCAAAGTCGGTCTGTGCTGTAAACGCAGCAAACACTTCCATCATTCTAGAAAAGAGTCTCTTCTGATCAGCTGATAGTGACTCCCATGCGGGCAGTTCTGCCGGGCGAGGAGTGAGCTGGGCATTCTGCGGTATCACACCGAGAGCCTTTTGTCGCTTGAATGCTTCTTCTCGATACACATCCCACCCTGCATCGAACTTTCCCTTGAAGGGGGCGATGAATTCCGGAGTAACATGATGCGGAGCGTGTGTTGCACCCGGTGCCATGTACAAGAAGTAGGGTTTTGTTGCATCGATGCTCCGTGTGCGACGCAGCCAGTTGATTGCGTGGTCCGTGATGTCTGTTGTGAGGATGTATGATGGATCTTCTGACGACTGTACGAGGTTGTGGTTTTCATACAGCGTGGGACGGAACTGATCTGCATCACCTCCGTTGAATCCGTAGAAATAGTCAAAGCCATATCCACTTGGCCAACGATCGAATGGACCGTTCATGCTTGTCTCCCAATCGGGAGTGTTGTGGTTCTTGCCAAACCAAGCGGTTGCATATCCGTATTGTTTGAGGATTTGCGCAATAGTGCCTGCGCTATTCGGAATGATTCCGGTATAGCCATCATATCCTGTGGCTGCCTCCGTGATCACACCATTGCTTACGCTGTGGTGATTCCGACCTGTGAGAAGTGCAGCACGTGTTGGACTGCACAACGCCGTTGTGTGAAATCGCGTGAACTTCAAACCATCATTGGCTACACGATCGAGGCCGGGAGTTGGCACTGCGCCACCAAACGTACCGAACTGACCATACCCGGCGTCATCGATCAGAATCAACACCACATTGGGCGCGCCCTTTGGCGCACTGGCTGGCTTTGGGAATTCAGGTTTGTCACTATCCTTGATCGTTCGCCCAACGTTGCCCTTGTATTTGAAGTCCGGACGCGGGAGTATGGGTTCATTGCCCTCATTCTGCGCCGAGAGTGACAGCGCAGATGCGCAAAACACAACACAGACAATCAGAATCATAGTCCTCATACCCAACTCCCAAAGTTTTCCATTAGAATCGTTGCTCTGCTCTTACAACCAGCTTACACATCAAGGTTGCGGACGTATTGGGCATTTCGCTCGATGAACTCACGTCGTGGCTCCACCGCTTCGCCCATCAGCGTTTCAAACACGTGCATTGCCTCTGCTGCGTTCTCGATACTCACTCGTAGCAAGGTGCGTGTTTCAGGGTTCATCGTTGTTGCCCAGAGTTGTTCAGGGTTCATTTCACCCAGACCCTTGAATCGACTGATGATGATACCGTCTGCTGTTGCGCCTTCTTCGACTGTTGATTCAGCTTCTTCAACAACCTCTCCTTTATCGGCATTCTTCGCCGCCTTCTTTTCTGCCTTTTCTTTGCGGATGCGACCGATAATCTCATCGCGCTCCTGATCGTTATACGCGTAGAATTCCTGGCGCCCCTTTTTCAGCTTGTAGAGAGGGGGCTGGGCAATGTAGAGCTTACCATCGTTGATCAGCTCCGGCATGTGTTTCCAGAACAACGTTAAGAGCAACGTGCGGATGTGCGAACCATCAACGTCAGCATCGGCCATAAGGATGATCTTCCCATACCGTGCCTTTGACGAATCAAAGTCGTCGCCGAATCCTGCACCGATAGCGGTTAGGATCGTGCGTACTTCCTCGTTTTCCAGAACCTTTGTGAGTCTGGCTTTGTGGACGTTGAGGATCTTTCCTTTGAGTGGAAGGATCGCCTGGAATCTGCGATCACGTCCTTGCTTTGCTGAACCACCGGCCGAATCACCTTCTACGAGGTAGATTTCGGTGTCTTCAGGCGTGCGCATCGAACAGTCAGCGAGTTTGCCCGGAAGTGTTGCACTATCGAGAGCGCCTTTACGACGAATGAGATCCTTGGCCTTACGAGCAGCTGCACGTGCTTCTGCTGCCTGCATTGCCTTTTCGATGATGTGTTTTGCAGCACTCGGCGTTGCATCGAGATACTTGGTGAGTTCTTCGTTGATCGTAGAACGCACAATACCTTCGGTCTCACCGTTCCCCAGCTTCGTCTTGGTTTGACCTTCAAACTGTGGCTCGGCAACCTTTACGGAGATCACGGCTGTGAGTCCTTCGCGGAAGTCTTCGCCGGTGAGGTTGATATCCTTCTTCGTAAGGTTGTTCGCCGCAGCATAGGCATTGAGCGTACGTGTGAGTGCACTACGGAAACCGGACACGTGCGTTCCGCCTTCCACCGTATTGATGTTGTTCACATACGAAAGAAGGTTCTCGTTGTAACCGGAGTTGTACTCGAAGCACACCTCTACAACCGTATCCACACCGCTCTCATTTGTATACGTGCCAGCCATGAGGATTGGCTTTGTGATTGCAGTTGCGTTAACGTCCATGTAGCGGACAAAGTCCACCAAACCGCCACGATATGCATACACGTCCTTGGCACCATCACGCTCGTCCTGCATCGTGATCGTCACGTCAGGGTTGAGAAAGGCAAGTTCGCGGAGACGTTCAGCAACCTTCTCATATCGGAATTCAACGGTACGGAAGATCGTTGCGTCAGGCCAGAAACGTACAGTGGTTCCGCTGTGTGTAGACGTGCCTATTTCCTTGACCGGACCTTGTGGTGCACCGATCTTGTAAAGCTGCTCATACTTCTTTCCTTCACGTTCGATGGTTACCGTGAGGTCTGAAGACAGCGCATTAACGCAACTCACACCAACACCGTGGAGTCCACCTGATACCTTGTACGTGTTCTTGTCGAACTTACCACCGGCATGTAGAGTACACATAACCACCTCGAGGGTGGAGATCTTCTTCACCGGGTGAGGACCAACCGGAATACCCCGACCATCATCCTGCACCGAGCATGATCCGTCGGCATGGAGTGTAACGAAGATGTTCTTGCAGTATCCTGCAAGAGCTTCATCGATCGAGTTGTCCACTACTTCTTGAATGAGGTGGTGCAACCCGCGCTCACCCACATCGCCAATGTACATAGCGGGACGTTTGCGTACAGCCTCGAGGCCTTCGAGGACCTTGATACTGTCTTCGTTATATCCAACGGGAAGTTGTTCTGGCATATCTGACATGTTCTGCTCCAATGTGTGCCCCTTAGCGGATAATGATCTCTCGGATCAATTCACCGCCTGCTAGGGCGTTGATCTTCATTCGTAATTCTTCTCGACGAAGCGTGAGTTCACTTCGCCATGCTGCTTCCGGCACATGAACGCGCAGCACGCCGTTCTCAAAATTCTTGATCTCTGTTCGAGCAGCAAGACGTTCACCTACCACCTCTTCCCAATACTTGGGTAGGCGGGCCTTTGCAAGCTCACCCTCAAGATGATGTTGCTTCACCCAACCTCTGAGTAGGTCCGAAAGCGTTTGCATTATGCCGCTTCCGCAGTAGTGATAGACGTGTGACCGGTGCGTGGAGTGGATGCTGCATGACCTTTTTCAAGGCTAATCATCGACATTTCGATGCCACCTCCGCGTGCTGCATCTATCTCCTCCATCAGTCTCATCACATTCTCACCATCCGTGGTTGTCACGAAACACTGCATGCCCATCAGAAGCACTTTGTCAAGCACTCGTGCACATCTGTCTCTATCCAGCTCACTGAACACATCGTCGAGCAAAACGATCGGCCGCTCGTTGCAGCGTTCATGGAGCAGAATACATTCTGCCAATTTCAAAGCAACGAGAAGCGACTTGTGTTGCCCCTGCGATGCCGTTTCTCGCACGAGACCACCGTTGATCATAAATGCGATCTCGTCCTTCTGCGGTCCGAACATCGTGGTTTCCCGAGCCATCTCACGCGGTCGCAACTGCTTCGAAGCCGCGGTATACGCAGCAGTCACAGCAATTGCCGTGAAGGGGGCTCCGGGTTCCATCGTTCCATGTGTGACCACATCTGGCTGATAGACCACACTGATCTCCTCCGCTGCTCCCGAAACCGCCTCGTACGCAGAACACACGATAGGCGTAACATCAACCAAAAACTGATGCCTACGTTCCACGATCTCGGCACTGACGTTCACGAATTGCTCTGTCCATACATCAAGCACCTCATTACCGCCGGACAATGCACCGTGTTGTAGTGCGGCATTTCGCTGCTTCAACAATCTCCTATGTTCATAAAGCAACTCCGTGAACCTCCGGCTCGACTGAGCCATCACGCCATCCAAGAATGCTCTTCGCTCTGCCGGACCACCGAACGTAACACTCTTGTGGTCCGGAGACAGTGCAACCATTGGAAGTTCACCGATGATATCACGAGGTGTAAGGCTTGAACCGTGTGCTGTAGTTATCCGCTTGCGCGTCCCGTTTCGTACGCTCACCGTAACACGATACGGCACGTCAAGGTCGCGCACTGCGTCAACCGTTGATGTACAGTCATCGTGCCCGTGTTGGATCAGTGCCTGATCCGACACCGGAACGAAGCTTTTCGCGATCGCACAGAGACTGATCGCCTCTAGGATCGATGTTTTGCCCGAGCCGTTTTGACCGGTCAGCACATTCACATCACGAGCACACGAGATCTCCGTGTGCTCGTGATTGCGAACGTGTGTCAACGACACGGATCGGATGACCATTGGTCGCTCCGTTAAATCTTCACCGGCATCACAAGCATGAGGAGCGAATCATCGCCCGCTCCTGGTGTGATGAGAACGGCACGGATCGGCGTAGAGAACGTCATGCGCACATGCAGATCGGGATCGTCGTCGGTGGTGATGTTCTTGATCGCTTCTTCAAGGAAACGATAGTTGAAACCAACTTCAAACGAACTTCCGGAGAATTCGCATGGGATCGTCTCGGTTCCCTTACCGCCGGAATCTTCGTCTTCAGAGTGCACAGCAAGGGATGTAGCCTCCATCGAAAAGCGTACGTGTCGCGTATTCGTATTTGCAAAGAGGGAAACACGTTTGATCGCACTCAACACTTCGCGTTGGTTCACTACAAGCGACTTATCGTTATCTGACGGGATGACGTTTTGATATGGCGGATACTTCTCGTCGATAATCCGTGTTGTGATCGTCATCGAGCCAATGGTGAATCGAGCATGTGTACGAGACACTTCCATCTCCACATCGCTATCAAGGCGACGCAGCAGATCAACAGCCCGCGAAGGGACGATGGCCTCAAGCCCTGATGGGAAGGGGGCTCCTTCGGGCGCTTTTACAATGACGCGACTAAGCCGGAAGCCATCGGTGGCAACAGCCGTTACACTCTCACCATTGAATTGGAAGAACACACCTGTCATGCTCGGACGGTATTCTTCTGTGGACACAGCAAAGACCGTCTTGTTTGCCATGCGCGTCATGTCTTCCTTACGGAGAGACGCGGACTGGGATTCCGGGAACGGAGGTATAGATGGAAACTCGTTCGCATCCAATGCCTTCATTTCAAAGGACCCGGTTGGCGTACGAACGGTTACGAGCTGTGTGGCCTCATCGGCATTCACTTCAATCGTACCCGCATTGCCAAGCTCCTTCACCAGATCGTTGAACTGGCGTGCTGGGATCAGCAACGCACCGTCCCTGTCACCTGCCACGGGCGTACGCAAGGAGATTGTGATCTCCTGGTCCGTTGCCGTAAACGTCAGCTCACTACCGGAGAGTGACGCATGGATATGTTCCAGTACAGGAATGGTACTCTTAGCCGGAATGGCGGGGAGAACTTTTTGCAATGCCTTCTGGAGATCGGGGAGCGCAACAGTAAACTTCATGCGATGGGAGCCAAATAAGGGGTCAGGATGCGCGGATTCACTAATTTGAAGGGCGAATCTACGAACCACCGTATGACCCTACAACCTTTCCCCAAGGCATTTTCGTTCTACGATGCTAACCCCCTACGGACACGATAACGCATTCCTCATGCTTGGCATCGGTGCATGCCTTATGCTATTGGCTCTCACGCCCATGGGAGTGGTCCTGCAGGTGATCTTCATCGCACTCGGTTTGCTCGTAATCGGCTTTACGATGTGGTTCTTTCGGGATGCGGAACGCCCCCTCCTTTCTGAGGCAATATCGGACCCGTCCTTGATTATGGCACCGGCCGATGGCCAAGTTGTAAATGTGGATGCCGTAGCTCACAGTCCGGAATTAGGCTGTCCGGCCGTTCAGATTAGCATTTTTCTCTCGCCCGTGAACCTTCACGTGAATCGGTATCCTGCCTCCGGGACGATCGTTGATGCCAGATATATCCCTGGGGCATATCTGATGGCCTTTAACCCTAAGTCCAGCACAGAAAACGAACGATCCCTTTTCGTTCTCGAAACTCCATTTGGGCGCATCTCCTACCAACAGATCACAGGGTTTTTGGCCCGGAGAATCGTCTATGACACCAAGGCCGGAGATTCCGTCACCGTTGGTAAGCGCTTTGGCATGATGAAATTCGGTTCGAGAATGGATGTTGTGGTGCCGGCAACTGCCGACGTGCTGGTCCGTCCGGGTCAGAAGGTGGTAAGTGCCCACTCAATCCTTGCCCGACTTAAGGGTAAGGGGGCTTGACCATGCGCGTAACCAGGTCCGTGATCCCCAATCTCTTTACGTTGGCGAACCTTTTTTGCGGTTTTGCAGCTATCGTTGCCGCATTTGAGGACAATCTCAGTCAGGCCACCCTTCTGGTGATCATGGCGGGCATTTTTGATATGCTCGACGGTGTTGTGGCGCGCATCACCCATAGCACATCGGAGTTTGGTGTTGAACTCGACTCCCTGTGCGATGCTGTATCGTTTGGTGTAGCCCCCTCCGTAATCCTTTACGTAGCCTTCTTTGAACAGTGGCACCAATGGGGACTGCTCCTGGCATCACTTCCGGCACTTGCCGGCGTATTGCGGTTGGCTCGGTTTAACGTGCAACTCACGAGCATGGAGGACAAGCTCTATTTCCGCGGCATGCCTATCCCTGCCGGAGCGTTCACAATCGTCTCCTATGTCTATCTCTGGCACAGTGCAGATGTGTTACCTGCAAGCTGGAAACCGGGCATGATCGTCTTTGTTACCTTGATGACGGCGGCAGCAATGGTAAGCACGGTGAAGTACGACAACCTCCCCCGACCATCGCTTCGCGGTATTCGACAACGACCCATCGTCTTTTCCGTATTTTCCGTGGGCCTCGTGGCTACCATCGTAACTGGTGGCAAGGCACTTTTCCCGTTCATGGTGGTCTACCTTATAGGCGGTGCTATACGTCACCTCGCAGTCTTCCTGCGAGATCGATCCGATAGCGATGACTCCGTTGAAGAGGCAGACCCCGATCCGTTTACTATGTGATCGCATGAAAACCTATACAGCCTCAATAACAGTCACCCTCCGACGCGCCATTCTTGACGTGCAGGGCAAGGCCGTTGAAAACGCCCTTCATTCTCTCCACATGCCGGCTCTTGGCAATGTTCGCATCGGCAAACACATCGAACTTGATGTGCAGGCACCAGATCGCGAATCTGCCAACGACCTCGTGATGGATGCTTGCAAGAAGCTTCTCTCCAATCCTGTAATGGAAGACTTCAGCATCCACCTCGAAGAGAAGTCGGTCGGAGTACCAGCATGAAGATCGGCGTTGTGACATTTCCCGGTTCCAACTGTGATGCCGACGCACGCCACGGTGCAGCCATCACAGGAAATGAGGCCATCCAGCTTTGGCACAAGGATACGTCTCTGCCTACCGGACTCGACGCGATCATTCTTCCTGGTGGGTTTTCCTACGGCGACTATCTCCGCACGGGTGCAATTGCGCGCTTCTCCCCAATCATGAACGAAGTGATCCGTTTTGCCAATGATGGCGGGATAGTCTTTGGCATCTGCAATGGGTTTCAGATTCTTTGTGAGTCTGGACTCCTTCCGGGTGGACTCATTCGAAACGAGAATCTCTCCTTTGTCTGCAAGGACGTTAACCTCCGCGTAGAGAATGCCACAACGGCATTCACACGTGCGGTGAAACCCGGAGCCATTCTGCGGATTCCTGTTGCGCATGGTGATGGCAGATTCACGGCGCCGCAAGAGATGATAGACCGCATCGAAGGCAATGGTCAGGTTCTGTTCCGCTACGTCTCCCAAACCGGCGATGTAACGGCTGAAGCAAATCCAAACGGAAGCATGAACAACATCGCCGGGATCATCAACGAGCGTGGCAACGTAATGGGTATGATGCCCCACCCGGAACGGGCATGCGAGCCCCTTCTTGGATCGGCGGACGGCACCAGTGTTTTTGCAAGTCTCGCACTTCATCTTGAACAGCACAATCATCTTCAATACACGGAGTAATCCATGTTCGGTTTACCTGGCGGCATGGAGTGGATTCTTATCCTCTTCGTAGTTGTCCTTCTCTTCGGAGCAAAGAAGATCCCTGAACTCATGAAGGGGCTTGGCAGTGGCATCCGCGAATTCAAGAACGCAGCTTCCGGCAAAGAAGAAGTAGAAGAAGTGCGTCCAAAGAGCGACACCAAGCAAGATCCTTCGAACTGATATGTTTGACGTAGGCGGCGGCGAGCTCATGCTCATCCTGCTCGTCATCCTATTGCTTTTCGGCCCAAAGAAGATCCCGGAATTCGCTCAGCAGGTGGGCAAGGGTATTCGACAGTTTCGAAAAGCACAGGAAGACCTCACGCAGCAGATTCGCGACATCTCCGCAGATGCCGCCGTTCGCGATGCGTCCGTCACTGCTTCTGCAAAGCCCCCTATTGTTATCACTCCCTCGGACGAGATCGTTTCTCGCACGTCGGATAAAGATGAACCGGAAGCATCTGCGCAACCTGCAGAGTCCGACACACCAGACAACCAATGAACTCATCATATACGTCGGATCGGGATTCGTTCACAACGGGTACTCTGTCCGTTGAAGACCGTGTTGCATCGTACCTGCTCCGCATCGCTGAACGCTCCAACCTCAATGCCTTTCTCAGTGTTGATTCGGATAGGGCAACGGCCGCAGCAAACGAATCAGACGAGCGATTTGCTTCGGGACTACAACGCCCCCTTGAAGGACTTGTTGTTGCCGTAAAGGACAACATCTCGATGAAGGGGCTCCCTACAACGTGCGCTTCGCGCATGCTTGAGGGATTTCAGCCCCTTTATGACGCAACAGTGCTTGAACGACTCCGCGATGCAGGTGCGATCATCGTTGGTAAGACCAACATGGACGAATTCGCCATGGGTTCGTCAAACGAGACCTCGGCGTTTGGAATTGTTCGGCATCCGCAAGATCCCACGCGTGTGCCCGGTGGTTCGTCCGGCGGATCTGCCGTAGCCGTTGCTGACGGAATGTGCCACGTCTCGCTTGGCTCCGAAACCGGCGGCTCTATCCGTCAGCCTGCTGCCTTCTGCGGCACGTATGGACTAAAGCCAACCTATGGCAGGGTCTCGCGGTATGGTTTGGTTGCCTTTGCTTCGTCGCTCGATCAGATAGGATTGTTCTCGCGGTCCATTGAGGACATGCAGGTTACGTTCTCTGTTCTAGCCGGACACGACCCGATGGATAGTACATCAAATCAAGCCCCCTCCATCGTTCACATACCTACGGATCGTGCACTTCGCGTTGGTGCCATGCCGCTATCGCAGCTAATAGGTTGCGAACCCGCAGTGATCGAAGCCTACCAACGATATCTAGATGCACTACGTGCAACTGGTGCAACGGTCACCGATGTCTTTCTCCCACACACCGAAACATGGATCCCTACATACTTCATTCTTGCAACGGCTGAAGCGTCGAGCAACTTGGCACGCTTCGATGGTGTGCGGTATGGTCTCCGCGTTGATGCTGAAGATGGAGACATCACAACAGCGTCGCGCTCTGCCGGATTTGGAGCAGAAGTACAACGCAGGATCATGCTTGGCACCTACGTCCTTTCAAGCGGTTACTACGAAGCATATTACGGCAAGGCACAACAAGCACGCAGACTCATCAGCGATGCATATGCCAACATCTTTCGTCAGGTTGATGTACTCGCAATGCCAACCACTCCTACAACAGCATTTGGCATCGGCGAGAAGAGCGATCCTGTGAGCATGTGGCTCAGCGACTACTTTACTGTATCGGCAAACATCGCCGGCATCCCTGCTCTCAATATTCCCTTCGGCACAGATGCGAACGGTCTTCCCATCGGCATGCAGTTGCAGGGGGCGATGAACAGCGATGAGATGCTGATGGAGGTGGCGGGGGGCGTAAGATGGGACTGAAGATGGGACGTAGGATGGGACGTAGGATGGGACTGAAGATGGGACGTAGGATGGGACGTAAGATGGGACATGGATGATGTCACGAAATTCAGGGTAGAAAGCACGAGTGTTCTTTTACAGAACTCCGTGCGAGGTGCCAAATGTCTCTCGACAGTCTTCGGATATACCAAACAGCAGCTAAAGTTTCAGATGAGATCTCAAAACTGGTTTCAGGCTGGAATGACTTTCACAAGACCACTCTTGGTAGTCAGATTGTCCGAGCAGCGGACTCGATAGGCAACAACATCAGTGAAGGGTATGGTCGCGTCTCGACTGGTGAACGCATTCAGTTCTTCATGTATGCAGATGGTTCAATTTCAGAGGTTCGGAACTGTCTTGCTCGAGCAGCCGAACGCGGACTGATCGAACGAACGAACGCAGATTCTTTGATCGATGCCCTTCGTAGTCTCTCGATTCAGCTCGTCGAGTTCTCTTACGCAATCCTTCAACGCGATACAGAATACTCAGGGCCATTTCGTGAACGAATCGCCCGTCGCCGCGCATGGCGCTCAAACCGTTAGCGCCCCATCCTACGTCCCATCTTACGTCCCATCTTACGTCCCATCTTCAGTCCCATCCTACGTCCCATCTTCAGTCCCATCCTACGCAAACGTGATCGGTACTTGGATCTTCTCCGAAATGCTCAGTTTCACCGGACACGTTGTAACGGCATTTGTAAGGATCTTGATCGCATTGTCGTCAAAGGCCTGGTTCATCCGGATGTTCACTACAAGCCGTCCGACGCGTCGCAACGGGTCAGCTACCATTTCTTTGCCTACGGTGAGCTTTGTACCTCGAACATCCCACCCGTGCTTGTTACCGGCCAGGCCGATGTAGGTGAGCATACAGGAGCCTAAGGCTGTAGCCAAGAGGTCTGTTGGTGAAAAACTCTCACCCATGCCGTGGTTGTCCACTGGTGCATCGGTAATCAAGGTGGTGCCGGAAGGACCGTGCGTGGCCGTCGACCGCAGCTCTCCTTCATAGATCAACGTCATTTCAACCATTGAAAACTCCTTCCGTTGGCGGATTGTCCGTAAATTTGGCTTCTATCCCACAAAGGACATGTCAATATGAGCGTTCTCGTCAACAAAAAATCCAAGATCATCGTTCAAGGCATCACCGGCAGCGAAGGAACATTCCACGCTTCCCAGATGCTTCAGTACGGCACCAACGTTGTTGGCGGCGTAACTCCAGGTAAGGGCGGTACAATGTACTCGGGCAAGGGTGAAGATACCTTTACTCGTCCGGTTCCGGTGTTCAATACCGTTGCCGAAGCTCGCGCTGCAACCGGTTGCGATGTATCAATCATCTTCGTTCCGGCACCAATGGCAGCCGATGCGATCCTCGAAGCCATCGGCTCGGGAATTGAAGTGATCGTTTGCATCACTGAAGGAATTCCCGTGCAGGATATGATTCCTGTGCAGGCTGCCCTCGAGAAGTCAACAAGCCGACTCATCGGCCCGAACTGTCCTGGTATCATTACGCCCGGTGAATGCAAAATCGGCATCATGCCTGGCTTTATCTTTACTTCCGGTCCTATTGGCCTTGTCTCGCGCTCAGGAACACTCACGTATGAAGCTGTGCGCCAACTCTCAGATGTAGGCCTGGGCCAAACTACGTGTATCGGGATTGGGGGCGACCCGATCATCGGCACAAGGTTTATCGACGCGATCAAGCTCTTCAATGAGGATCCAAAGACGGAAGCTATTGTCATGATTGGCGAGATCGGCGGAAATGCAGAAGAAGAAGCCGCGGAGTACATCAAAAAGTACGTCAAAAAGCCTGTTGTTGGCTTTATCGCAGGTCAAACGGCACCTCCCGGACGTCGCATGGGCCACGCAGGCGCCATCATTTCGGGTGGCAAGGGTACGGCAGCAGACAAAATGGCCACCATGCGCGCCTGCGGCATCACTGTGGTAGAATCCCCTGCTACCATCGGTATCACAATGAAGAATGTGCTCTCAGGCAACGCAACGGCCGCCAAGCCCGCTAAGACGCCAGCTAAAGCCCCTGCAAAGGCTGCCGCAAAGAAAACCGCTCCGAAGAAGAAGTAACCCCTGTCATTTCGTCATTTCGTCATTTCGTCATTAAGAGCATCCAATGCAACGTACTCTCTGTATCATCAAGCCGGACGGTGTCCGCAACAATAACATCGGCAATATCATTGCCATGATTCAGGCCGCTGGATTCCGCATCCTTGGCATGAAGCTCACACGCATCTCACCCGCAGTTGCCGGTGAATTCTATGCGGTTCATAAGGAACGCCCCTTCTATGGCGAGTTAGTGAACTTCATGTCCAGTGGTGCCATTGTCCCGATCGCGCTTGAAAAGGAAAACGCCATCGCAGATTGGCGCGCCTTGATCGGCGCAACAGACCCTGCAGAAGCTGCCGAGGGCACCATCCGCCGCGCCTATGCCACAAGCAAGGGTGAAAACGCCGTTCACGGCTCGGATTCGGTTGAGAATGGTATCAACGAAGTAGCCTTTTTCTTCGCTGAAAGCGAACTGATCAATAACGCCTAATTCACAACACGAAACAGAAGAGCACGTCTGGTGTTCTAGTACGAGGGCGGCCATCCGCCCTCGTCTCGTTTCTGAACGTTTTGTGGTAGATTTCCATGTCCAAACCCACTTCAATGATCGTCAGACTACCTCTCGCAATTGCCCTCTGCATCTTTTGCACGGCCGGCGCTATGGTTGCACAACAAACTGGTGCAGCTCCTGCCGGACGTGAGTACCGTTTGCAGGCTCTCTACCGTGCCGGGATCGCCCAGAACTATGAGGTTGTGGAGCAAACAACGGTAGAACGGACGCACAGTGATTCGTCGAAGAAAACCTATGATCGCAAGGTGACATATTTCATGACCGTGCGCTGCATTGAATCCATGGACGGTATTTCCAAGCTTGTTGTGAACATCGATTCACTAACGTACAAGTTCACGTCTCAGGGCACGGAGATTTCTTACGACTCACAAAAGGATATCACGCCAAAGAATTTTGCCGACCTCAACAACTACATCGGCCCCCTCAATCGCACCTATGAGATTACCGTAAGCCCCTATGGCGAGGTAACAAAAATCTCCGGGGAACAGGTTGATTTTTGGCGCGAATATCTTGAGCAAAACGCCGCGGATCTTGATTCTGTGGTCTACACAATTTGGATGCAATCGCTTGACCGCGAGAATCTCCTCCAGTACGGAGACATTCAGAAGCGGGTTATTCCGGGTCTCCGCAAGGGTGTAGATTCCACGTGGAAACACGGGCTTACGCTTCGGGTAGACGGCGTGGTGTTTGACGGTAAGGCTACGTCTCGCCTTGCGTCCTATACCGGCGGACTCTACACGATCATTACAAAAGACTCTATCCCTGTTCGTAAAGATCAAGATGTTCACATCTACGGCATTCCGTATCTAAGTGCCGTTAAAGATGGTGGTGCTGTTGTAGACAACACATTGCTACTATCTTCTAGTGGTACGATCAATGAGCTTACAACCGTCACCAAGGCTTGGTTCCTAGCTACCGTTCGAGCCGAGACGTTCACACATCGCATCACATCCACAACACAGTGGAAACTAACAGGCCAGTATCAATGGTAAGACGGATCCTTTTAGCGCTGACCATCGCAGTCTCCATGTGGGCCTGCTCAACCGATGACGCACCGAATGACGATGCAGAGTCTGGGTCGGCAGAGATCACCGTTGCTGATACTGCGGATGCAAAAACGATTTCCTTCATCGAAGCCAAGGTAGATTCATTTGTGCTTCGCTATACACCAGGCCAGGAACTTCAGTATCGAGTGCGGCAATTCTCTGAGGCCGGACCAGACTCAGCCGTTGCTACCACTAACAGCACGCACGTTTACACAAAGAAGGTCCGTGCCGTGCGTTCCGATGGATCGTTCGAACTCACGATGAGATTTGATTCGGTGAAGGTTGATGCTGTAGTACGAAATCGGAATACGGGCGCGGTACTGCTTCAACAATCGTATTCGTCTTCCGATTCCACTCATCGCTCAAACGATAAATTCGTGCAGTTCAACGCCTTGTTAGGTGAAGAGATCTCCGTCTTTGTCTCGCCACGTGGTGCGATTTTACAAGTGGGAGATGTAACACCGATCGTGAAGAAAATGATCGCTACAGCAAAGCAGGAAGTATCGCCGCAGATGTCTGAGCAGCTAGCCGAACAACTGAAGGCTGCCGTATACGGGTCGTTCCATGGCCAGGAGATCATCCCCTATCCCATCGGGAAGATCGACTCCACGGGCAGTTGGTCGAACTCCATGACCACTCCACTGCCGGAGTTCTTCAATGTGTCCACCGTAGCCAGCTACCACATCGCCAATGTCAAAGAAGTGAAGAACCGCCGTATTGCTTCGATCGATGCAACGATCAAGGGGGCGTTCACTGTTCGCCCCCTCCCCAAAGACGCTCCGTTCTCGGTGAAGGTCAACTCTTCGTCGATATCCGGCTCTTCTCGCTCCCTCCTTGATGTTGAAGGGGGCTATACGATCTCGAAGAAGAACACGATCACCATGAATGTTTCTGCCACCATCGTATCACCAAAGGGCGAACGAAGGTCAGTCTCTCAAAGTCAAGTTTCTCGTTACGAGATCGAACTCTTGCCGTAAGCATTATGCCGAAACAAAAGGTGGACCTGCGAAAGGTCTTCCAAGCCAGCGACTCTATCGCCTTCCTTGTGATCGCGATCGGTCTTTTTATAGCCCTCTTCCTCGACGAGATGTCAGTCCGCCTTATCGGCATCTGCATCACGATCCTTGGCGGGGTTGCTCTTTTCATGATCGTGTCTCCGCGACTAACGGACCTGCAGATCATCTCGCCTGTGCGCCCGTCACAAACTCCGGACCTTGGTTCGCGCACGATTCAGGATGGCTCGAAAAGATCGCAAACATTTGACCCCGAAGCCTACCGCGAGTCTTTTGGATCATCCGAATCGGGAGAGTCCCCATTTGTTGATGAAGATCAAATCGACCTCTTTGAGGGACAGAGTGAGCTCATCCGTAAGCCCGCCCCTACACCAAAGCCGATTCCTGCTCCCCCGAAAGTGGATGCCTTTATTGAGCACCAAGACGCTGAGTCGGGTATACGAATCGTTGGTGTACGCCCGGGTACAAAAAAGGCCACTCCCAAACTTGTAAGCGAACTGCGCCAAGAAACGCGAAAGAACCTCGAAACCGCGCCACTTGAAGAACCTGCAGAGGAAGTCTTCTCTTCGTCAACAGCAGTTATTACCGGGCGCGTTACGGACGAGATTCAGCTTTCGGATGACGTCAAGGTCAGACCGATGTCGCGAACACCTCGCACGCCACCACCGCCGCCACCCGTGGCCACACCAGCACCACCACCTATTGAAGTGGTTGAAGAACCCGAGGAAGAGTTTATTGACGATGTGGTGTTTGTTGAGACTCCCGCAGAGGCAACGTCTACGCTCGATGATCTCGAGATGGCAGCCATTACAACGGTTGACCAAACCGAAACCGAACCAGAGACCGTTCTCCCGGTCCAACGTGAAACGTCTCGCCGTTCCCCCGCTGTTGCACTTACCACATTTGTTAATGACGAATCCGACGAAGATCTAACCTCTCAGGAGCCACGACGCGAATTCGACTATCTTCTCAACCGCGTGTTAATGGTAATCCGCTCTGCAACCAACGCTCGAACCGCTGCCTTTTTGTGGGTGAATGCCGAGCGCCAGCAACTTGTTGTTGAAGCAAAGATCACCGAAGCAGAGGCAGAGTTCACAAAGGAACGCAAGATCGCCATGGGTCGCGATGCCTTGAGTCAGATCGCTCGCGAAGGCGTTCCGGAGATCATCACGCAGATCAGTCCCGCTGCAGAGATGGATCTCTTGCCATATTACGTTCGGTCTGCACAGACAATGTCCTTCATCGGCGTTCCGGTGTATTACGGCGGCAACGTTGTTGGCATTCTCTGCGCGGATTCTCTCATCGAAGATGCCTATTCTGACATCACTGTTGGTTTCTTCGGTCAGTTCACGAAGCTCATCTCTGGACTTGTGTCTTCGTATACGGCCAAGTTCGACCTCATGCAGTCCTCGGCCATACTTGAGGCCACGAAGCACTTCCGAGAACACGCAGGATCTGCCCCGGCAAATGTTCAGCAGGTTGTTCGAGCACTCTTCGCAACGCTTATTCAACACATGGACATTAGTCGCATTGGCGTAGTG
>DATGWS010000043.1:0-15065 GCA_035299365.1 Candidatus Didemnitutus sp. | reverse complement strand
TACTGCGCCACATCACGCCGCTGATTTGGGCATCTGCGTCCTTAAGGGTGAAATATCGGTGTCCGGACGAGTGGTGTTTGTAGTTGGATATCTCGCCCGCGACCATAACATCACCGATGCCTTCCTCAAGGAGCCCCTTGATGGCGTAGGTGAGTTCTGAGACACTAACTGGCTGCTCTGTCATGCTGCAAAGATCGACATTCCCCGTTACCCGTAGATTTGCCACATGGTAGGTTTTGGATTTGACGTGCACCGCCTTGCAGAAGGTGAGTCGCTCGTACTCGGAGGGGTTGAAATCCCCTCGCCCCTTGGCACCGTTGCACACAGTGACGGTGACGTAATGTTTCATGCACTCGTAGATGCACTTTTAGGAGCTCTGGCACTTGGAGACATCGGCGAGCATTTTCCTGACACGGATCCCAAATGGAAGGGGGCTCCCAGTTCCGCCTTTGTTGCACATGCCGTTGCCCTTGTAAAGGAACAGCATTGCCAGATTGTGAATATTGATTGTACGCTGGTGTTAGAATCGCCGAAGATCTTGCCGTTCAAGCAGACGATGCGCGAGAACATCGCGCGTTTGTGTGACCTTCCCCTAGAGCGTGTGGCCGTGAAAGCAACAACGAGTGAACGTATCGGATATGTTGGTAGACGTGAAGGTGTTCATGCCTACGTAATCTGTGAGGTACAACCCGCATGATGCTCCTGCGCATCATCGTTGGTTTGGTGATACTCTCGAGTATCGCATGGGCTGATGCAACCGAACCGTTGTCGTACTCCGTTTACTCAACGTGGAAGGGGCGGATTGTTGCTGATAGAACAAACCATGGTAGACTCCTTGTTGTCTCGCCTCGGCCCGCATGGTCGGGCTCGTCTCCGGCACTCACTGCTATCGAGAATAATGCAACGCTGAGTATCCGTGGATTCCTCGGTCAAGATGTACGAGATGCAATGCCATGGTACGGTGGCTATTTGGTTGCACGCATCGAGTACCGCAGAGTGATACTCAGCCTCGTTGATCGTCAGCTAACACCGATACCATCTTCGGAGATCGTTGTTGATGCAGATGTAGACGTAGATGCGGCTACTACCGTGCGCATTCTTGGAGATCCGCTCGACCCGATTGCCGTTGTTCACGTAGGGTCATCCGTTCTAGCGGTCCGGCGTATCGATGGCAGACTCATCCAAACGCCCCTTGAACAGAATGTTTTTGCCGTTGCCTACCTGCGTGGTCAGGGACGCTCACGAATCGCACTGGCCTATACCATTGGCTCGTCTGCATTTTTGACCGTGATCGATAGCACCTTACAGGCCATAGCCTCTACATCTGTTCCCGCATCAGAGTCTGCACGTATCGAACAGGTTGGACCCTACGTGATGATGTTGTCAACATTGGAGGGGGCTAGCGGTACCGTCTTTTCTCTCCTTGAGCCCACAACATTTTCCACGGGCACACGTGCGATCCCCGTAGACCAAGCGTTGATACGTCCGATGTGGCTGACCACGGGTATGGTCCTTGTAATGATCACAACTCGTAGCGGTGTGCCGGAATTGGTGATCACCGGCGCGAACGACGTGCCGGACGTATTGCCAAGGGGAGTGACCATTCCGGGAGACTATGGATCGGCTAAGGGCATCGTAGCTCTTGGAGATACTATCGTGGTGTTGTTCAGTGGCGGACTTGTGACCATGAGGCTTGATGGCTCGATTATCTCGCGAGATGCAATGCCCCTTTCCATGGGTGCAGCGGGCGAATCGTTCATGAGCGGTGATCGGTTGATTGTGTCGTCGCGGACAACGTCGTACATCCTAGAGCGTACATCACATCCGTTCTGGTTCCTTTGGCAAGCGCTCGATACTGTGATACGTTTTGTTGTGCCCATCGTACTCGTACTTCTGCTCATCACCGTGTGGTTGTTGTATTGGCGTCAGCGTCGATTCTTTGATGCAATGATCGATATTCCGGGTGCTGGCCTTGTGTTTGTGTTGGACGGCAATGGTAGACTCATCCGCACAAATGAACGGGCTGCGAAACTGCTGCGAATCTCGAAGAACGTTCCGATGCGTCGACTCTTTCGTTCGTATACGCAGCGATCGGGATTGGAGCCCCTTACACACTTTCTGTCCCAAGTTCAGACATCGCGTGCGGCATTATCTGAGAAGTTGGCGGTAATCGAGTCACACGACCAGAGAGAATACGTTTTTACATCTGTACCCTTGATAGGTTTGTTGGGCAGGTCCGTTGGATCAATCATCACAGGTGTAGACATCACCGAAGCTCTTGAGCGACGTAGGCTTGTGAACTGGGCGCAACTAGCGCACGACATGCAGACGAATCTTTCTACCATCAGACTCAATGCCGAACAACTCGCCGATGACGGTGATCCGCGCAATACGGAGCGCAGACGTCGCATCCTATTCCAGGTAGGCGTGCTGATACAACGCGTCCGAGACCTGGTGAGTGTTGGTCGGTCCGAAGACATCATGCGCGTACTGGTGCATAGCGCAGAACTCTGCACAGAGATCCGACACGAGTTTGATCCTGCGATGTTTCCTCATGTGACGTTTGCCATGAAGCTCCGTGGGACGATGATGAACGTAGATCGACTCAAGGTGTCTAGGGCCGTGCGCAACGCGGTTGAAAATGCTATCAAGTCCCTCAGGGGTAAGCCGGGAACGGTGGAAATCGCAACGTGGTTCGACAGAGCAAATGTCTTCATTCGCGTGAGCGACACGGGCGTGGGAATGGATGCAGAAACCATGGCGAATATGATGAAGCCTTACTTCACCACTGCAAAGGACGGTACAGGTACCGGCATCGGCACGATGATCATGCAACACGTGATGAACTTGCACGGTGGTTCACTGAGAGTTTCGAGTGAACCTGGAGTTGGTACGCAGGTGATATTTAGGTTGCCACATGAAATGGAACAGCGACAAAAGAGCGGTCGATTGCAAGAGGAGGTAGAGGCGTGACGCGGGAAGAGCTTTTGTCACTCAATGGGAAGAGACTTTGTGCCATCGACTTTGGCATGAGGAGGATTGGAGTTGCGGTCTGCGACGAGATGCATATTGTTGTCTCAACACGCCCGGTTGTTGACAACACACTGGGAGTGATGGACAGACTTGTGCAGCAGTTTGCACTCGACAGAACAGAGGTGGTATTGGTGGGTGTGCCCAGACATCACGACGATAGAACCACTCCCATCATCGAGACCATCGAACGATTTGTCACCGAATTGCGTCTGCATACGTCATTGCCAGTGTTCGAGGTAGATGAAGCATTCTCAACGAAGGAAGCGCGGTCCATCATGGTAGCAACCGGTGTGAAAAAGAAGAAGCGTCAGACCAAGGGCGTAAAGGATCAAATGGCTGCAGCTGTGATCCTCCGTGACGCAATCCAAGAGGTCCGATCCATAACCCCGCAGAATCTATGAGTCTGATCCGCCCCTTTCTTATCCTTCTCCTGTGCCTGGTTCCCTCGGTGATGATGGGGCAGGGACAACAAACGATTAAGAACCGGACAATGCTCATTGACTATGGCGACAGGTTTTATGCTGACGCCTATGTGGTCCCTGTGGAATCGCCGGACTCTGCTGCTATTGCAGTGTTCTTTCGCATGGCTAATGACTTTCTGAGTTTCACCAAGGTCCTCAATACCGGTGAAGTCCGTGGTAACTACAGTGCCGACATGGTTGTGAGCATCGAGCTTCGCGATACACTTGGTGTGATACGTCAGCGAGTGCGGTGGAAGGACCAGGCATTTACCAATACGTTTGAGTTGACCAACAGCAAGGTCGACTTCCATTACGGCTGGCAGCGTTTAGTGGTTGGTCCGGGCACGTATGTTATCACGTTGGAGATCTTGTCGCAAAAAGAGAGCAATCAAAAGAAGATCAAGCTCCCTCCGGTATCCTTTACACCTCGCCGGCCAACACGTCAGCTCACACCTCCAGTATTCGGCGAACCCACCATTGTAAATGGCAAGGAGATGGTGCGCCTGTTTGTGTTCAGCAACAACCTGCCGTTTGGGCCAAGTGATGCACGAGTCTTGGTCTTGCTTGGTGATTCCGTAGAGACCATGTATGACTATACCATCCGACAAATGCCGTGGGATCCGCGAGACATTCGGTGGTGGAAGGTTGGTGACGTGGTAGGGGAGGTGAGATCTGAGCGTGACCGTTTCCCTCGGGTTGCATCTGCATCTTCGAGTGATGCTGCCTATCTGGAAATGGTAGAGCAAGCAGTACCGACACGTCCCATAGCCTCGATCGAGGTAGGTATACCACTTGGATCCATGGTGCCCGGGAAATACGTGTTGGAGCTCGTTCGCAAAGGCACGACAGATACGATCAGTATGAAGTTCCAGATCGTATGGGAAATGATGCCGTTCTCATTGCGAACCATCGATTATGCAATTGAGTCGATGAGATATATCTGCAATGATGAAACCATTGATTCCCTCAGTTCAGGAAGTGCTGCTGAGAATCGAGAAGCAGTCATGAATTGGTGGCGCGCCCAGGATCCAACACAAGCAACCACATTTAACGAGCGAATGGCGGAGTATTTCCGACGTGTTGATAATGCCTTCTTTGCCTTCAGCACCATTGCAGAACCGGACGGTGCGCAATCAGATCGTGGTAAGGTCTACGTGCTGTATGGTCAACCAACAGACATCAAGAAAAACCTCACAAGCAACAAATCGCAAGAGATCTGGCGCTATGACACCGGCATCAAACAAACCTTTACCTTCGAAATCAATGACCGCGGCTTCTATAAACTGGTGAACGTTAAATAATCTCGTAGGTAAGGGCACGCACCCCCAACCTACGACCGTGGCTCCCAGGCCTCGCCCTCACATGGTGGGTGCTCATTGGTGACGTGTTCATCCAAGATCATGCACAATTGATTGGTGGCGTTAAAATGTTTGCACGCTCCACATAACGTGCCATCGGCAATAGCTTCAACCTTCTCATGAAACCGTTGGTATTGAAGCCAGGCAGGGAGTATGCCAATTGCCCATAGACTTACCATGGCAATCCACCAAACCTTGGTGGAATCAAGCCATTGACTGAGAATGATACTGGCAAAGCCAAGGATCGCAACCCGCATGAGGGCTGCTGCAACGATGGATCCCGTTGTATAAAACGGCATGTCCACCGCATACTCTGGTTCCTTTGTTCGCAACAAAAAGAGATCGAGAAGTTTGTCGCCGTCTGTTGGCTCACGCATTGGATTGCCCCTTAGAATCGTACGAGCGACCCTTCCATCGGGAACCCGTACGTGAATAAGCCCACCGAATGGAGTTCACACCAATGAACGTGGACCACAGACCGGTAAGTGGTTGAAGGAACATGTGCCACCACGGCATGGAGAATCGTTTGCTAATCAAGAATCTGATGAGTCCGCCCATTGCGAGCTGCATCAGCGCCAATTGTACAATTCTGCTTTCTCCCGATACCATGCCGTAGACTGCCATTGGTAGTGGTACAACATAGGTAGTGAGCACATGAGCTAGGAAGAGGACGGTTAGCGGAAGATTGTAGTTGGTTGCCGGGAAGAAATTCTTGGAAAAGCCTTCTGTTACCTCGCGGGCATTGGTGTACATACGGCATTGAACAACGTCTGTCCCGTCAACCAGCGCAATGCGAAGTCCGACCCGCTTTACCTCCTTTGCCAGAAAGACATCTTCTACCAAACTAGACTTCACACTCTCGTGTCCACCGATCCGGTCATATGCCTCGCGTGTGAAACACATGAACTGACCATTGGCTGCAGATAGCGAAACTCGTTTGTTGTTGAGGATAAGGTCATTCGGCAGGTAGGCAAAGTATAGCACATGGATCATCGGGATCACGATGTGCTCTCCGACTGATCCAAGTACCTGATATGGGACACAAGAAAAGAGTGAAACGTTGTTCTGGGTGATGTAGGCGCGTGCCCGACGTACCATGTCCGGACGGTGTGTGGTGTCGGCATCGGTAAAGATCAATGTCTCGCCCCTTGCCTGCTTCGACAACTGCTGACATGCCCACGATTTTCCTACCCATCCTTGAGGTAAGGGGGCTCCATCGATCACCCGTAAATGTGAATAGACAATGCTGAGTTGGGCAAGGATGTCGCCCGTTGCGTCGGTCGACCCATCATTGAGGACGATCACCTCTACGTTGTCATGGTCCTGCTCACATATTGACCGCACACAGGCTTCAATACATCGCTCTTCATTGCGAGCCGGTACCAGGATTGATACCAACGGCTCATGTGAGGCATCCGTAAGCCCCTTTGCGAAAGGCAAACGTGCAAATCGCCGGAGGTTGTAAACACTCACGGCGGCCAGCATCATCGTGATGCCGGTAATTAGAATGTTGTAAGCCAGTAGGTATGACATTGTGACGTTTTGACGTTGTGAACTGACCCTTTCCCTCAACGGGAAAATGCGTCTTCGCTATTTTTGCAGATGCAGCTACTAACAGGATATCCTCATGATTCGTGCCATAACCTCAATGGAGAGGGTGCGTACGAGTGGTGGTATGTAGATGCTTTGTCCGAAGATGCCGAGTGGGGAGTGGTGATGATCGTCTTTCGAGGGATGCCGATGTCGCCAAATTACCTCGACGATCCCAAAGACCTCACGGCCGGATATTCCCTGAGCGTCTATCATCGCGGAGTGCGTGTTGCGTTTGCTTTTGCCGGTGAACCACTCACGGAGCCCACCGGACGAGCGGAGTTCACAACGTTGGAAGATGGTACTCGCCGGTGTCGAATAGATGCAACGATGCCCGGCATACAGCGCACTGCTCGGGTGGAAGTTGTTCTCAAAGGAGAGGGGGCAGCCCCCTCCAAAGACCCGTTTACTGCAGATCACGGCTGGGTTCTTGCAGCACCACGGAGCCCGTGTGTGGTGCATATCGAGCTTGCAGAGGGTGAAAAGATGCAGATAGATAAGACGTTTGAGACCATTGCCTATCACGATCATAATATGGGTAGGCGGGCTATGTCGGCTGACTTCCGTGAGTGGTTCTGGGGGCGCGTCCACGCATCCGACCGCACCTACGTCTACCTCGCAACACCAAATGCAACCACGCCGTTCTCCTGGGTTGGAGAGGTGGATGATAGGGGGCGGGTAACACCGTGGACCGATGTTGACTTCACGTATGAATATCCATGGTTGAGTTTTATGGGGCTTTCACTTCATCGTAGGGTGATGATCCATGGTCTCAATGCCGATGGGGTTCGGTCCTTGCTTATCTGCGATAATCTGCGGACCTGTGAGAATGGACCGTTCTATCAGAGGTATATTTCGCGCTGGACGCTCAACGGCGTAGCTATTGGAAGCGGGACGTCGGAATTCATGCATGTGCAACGATTACGCGCACGATGGATTCGCCCTTTCCTTCGACTGCCGTGGTCATTTCACCGAAGCACATCAACGCCATGACGGATCATACGATCAACATTCTCCCAGACCACCTCGCTAACCAGATAGCGGCTGGTGAGGTTGTACAACGTCCGGAATCTGCGGTGAAGGAGCTGGTAGAGAATGCTGTGGATGCAGGTGCAACCTCTGTAACCGTGATCGTCCGTGAGGCAGGAAAACAACTCATACATGTGATCGACAATGGCTCGGGCATGTCCAAGCGAGATCTTGAACTCAGCGTGATACGTCATGCAACAAGCAAGATCTCTACGGAAGAAGACCTGCATGCCATTCGCACGCTTGGATTTCGCGGTGAAGCTATGGCCTCTATTGCGGCCATTTCGGATGTTGAGATCCGTACGCGGCGAGGTGATGACGAGACGGGGTGGACGTTGCTCTCACGTCCGGGTCAACCCCCCGAGATCCGTGCATCGTCTACCGACGTTGGCACACAGGTCCTCGTTCGCACGTTGTTCTATAATGTTCCGGCACGCCGCAAATTCCTCAAGGCAGATCTCACTGAGTTCCGTCACGTAAGCGAGACCATGCAACGTATGGCGTTGTCGCGTCCGGACGTACGGTTTGTATTCTACGACAATCAATCCCTCGTCTTCGATGTCCGCCCTGGAGATCTTAAGCGTCGCATTGCTGACATCCTTACACTTGATGCCTCGCGCGCCCTCGTTCCCGTTGAGATGAGTGAAGGGGGCTTTGCAATCTCCGGATTTGTTGGGCTACCTCATGTGGCAAGGCAGAGTAGGAGCGGACAGTTCCTCTTCCTTAACAACCGGCCGATTGTTAGTCGGTCTTTGGCGCACGCCGTTGCCTCTGCCTACGAACACCTACTCGATGCCGGACAACATCCTGTATTTGTTCTGCATCTCACGGTTGACCCTCATCGTGTGGATGTAAACGTCCATCCGCAAAAACAAGAAGTGAAATTCGAAGATGAACGTCAGGCCTACCTGCTCGTTCAACAGGCGGTTACAAAGGTTCTCTCGCAGGCCAACGTCATCCCAAGTTTTCTTGGTGACGTGCCACTAGCTAGTAGGCCCTTGCAGTCACTTCCGGCGCAGGCCGACGGGTCGAGTATGGTTATCAACCGGTACACCGGTGAGATCCTCTCGAGGCCAACTGAGCGTTCGGTAAGCCCCTTTTCAACTCCTCGAGAACCGGTGTTCACTCCGGCCATGCAGCAAGCATATGGTCAGCTCTTTGCAAAACGTGACGAGCAAGAGACAGGGGGCGTCTTGCAAGCTGGAGGGCAATTCATCGTTACCACTAGTGCTGAAGGTCTGGTTGTTGTTGATCAGCGATCTGCCCACGAACGGGTGATCTATGAGCGAGTGCTTAAACGTGTCGATCATGAATCATCCGGTCAGTCCCTCTTATTCGCCGTCACCGTTCGTCTTGGTCCAACACGTGGAGCATTGCTTCGAGAATATGCAGCTGAATTTGAGGCACTTGGGTTCCGACTTGATGTTGAGAACGACGGCACAGTGCAGGTCCACGCCGTTCCCAGTGATGTGCGACCCGGTAGTGAGGACAGTGTTCTTGATGAGATTTTACAGTCTCTTGAGCATTCAGGCACCTTGCCTAAGGAACGCCGGAAGGAAGGCATTGCAGCGGTCTATGCAGCACGGCAAGCCATCCGGAGGGGCGACAAGCTTAATGCAGCCGAGGCGGCGTCACTTGTACGCGATCTTTTTGGGTGTGCTGTACCGCACATAACACCACGTGGCGAAGCAACCTATATCATTATCACCTTTGAAGAACTGGCTCAACGATGTACATGAAACACCTTGCGGTAGTGATAGCGTTGATTGCGATGACTGTGGGATTAGGTGCTCAAGAGACAAAGAAGGACGAAGATCTCGAGGTCCTTGCGCGATGGATGGAAGGCTCGTTCTCCAGCGAGGCGCAATCGAAGGCCGATACCACGTATTTCGATGTCCGACTCCATATGAAACGAATCTGGCAGGATCGCACTGACGGATATTGGTTCCTGGTAGAGCAAGCTCTTGCAGCTGCGCAGGACAAGCCGTATCGTCAGCGCGTCTACCACATCCACCGCGTCGAAGAGAATATGATCGAATCAATCGTGTTCACCTGGAAGAATCCAAACGATGTCATCGGTGCATGGGCAGACACCACCAAGCTCGACGGACTCAGTCCGGATGATCTTGCCAAACGTCGTGGATGTGAGGTCTATATGCAGATGGATGATATCATGTTCTTCGGATCAACCCACGGTACGGCATGTTCGAGTGATCTCAAAGGGGCTTCTTATGCCACATCAGAAGTAAAGATCTTTCACGACCGGATCATCAGCTGGGACCGAGGATTCAGTGCTGACGGCGTCCAAGTGTGGGGAGCAGAAAAAGGCGGATATGTCTTCATCAAGCAATAAGGTTGGTAGCCCCGTCCACTCTTCCTAGTTTTGCACCCATTCGTTCACGCATGACCACTCGGCGATCATTATGACAACAGATCAATACGTCCTCATCCTCGGCGCATCCAGCGGTTTTGGTCGAGCAGCAGCTCGCGCCTTGGCCGCCGACGGCTTCAATATCATCGGCGTCCACCTCGACCGCGCAGCCGGACTTGAGGCCGTCGAAGAGCTCAAGGCCGAACTCACGGGTTATGGTGTCCGTACACTGTTCTACAACGTCAATGCCGCTGATCCAGATCGTAGGGCAGACGTGATCACCGCCATCAAGGAAGAGTTCGCGCAGCACCCGGGCGCCACCTTACGCCTTATGCTTCATTCACTTGCATTTGGCACATTAAAGCCTTTTATAGCTGACGCACCGGGTGACGCGATTAATCAAAAGAACCTTGACATGACGCTTGACGTGATGGCAAACTCCTTGATCTATTACACGCAAGACGTTGTAAGAAATGGACTTATGGCTGCCGGCGGACGCATCGTTGGTCTTACCAGTGCCGGAGCCACACGTGTGTTGCCGATGTACGGTGCTGTCTCTGCTGCCAAGGCCGCGATGGAGTCGTATTGCCGTCAACTCGCGCTTGAACTCGCCCCCTACAACATCACAGCCAACTCCATCCGTGCCGGTGTTACACACACCCCTGCGTTGTCCAAGATCCCTGGCAGTGACGTGATCATGAACAACGCCTTGATGCGTAACCCGTACCATCGCCTCACCACTCCGGAAGATATCGCAAACGTCCTACGCCTCCTGATCAAACCGGAAGCACAATGGATCAATGGCGAAGTCTTGGGCGTAGATGGCGGGGAAGATGCGATCGATCTGACGTGGTATAAGCCTTAGCCTTTTAGGTGACCCTCTGGCTTGGGCGACCCTTTGGGCGACCCTTTGGGCGACCTATCCAGGTCACCTATCCAGGTCACCTATCCAGGACACCTATCCAGGTCACCTACACAGGTCACCTATCTAGGTCACCTACACAGGTCACCTACACAGGCACAGGTGTACGCTCCACGAGCCATTTACGGCGGCGTTCGATTACGGCGCGGTATTTCCCGTCGTATGTTTCATCGCGGTTGATGATGGCCGCACCGAATTCCATCATTGAGATCGACAGACCAGTGAGTCGGGAGATGTAGTGTTTTTCGATCTCCTCCTCGATGATGCCACGGTGAAGGGCAAGTCGGAGCTGGTTCTTGGTTTCCTGCAGAGATGAATCGGCGAGGAACAGATGTTGGAGTCGCTCCTCCGTCTCCGCCTTTCCATACCCCTCGGCAATGAAATTGCTGATCGCATCAGCAGCCCGAACGATCTGGATCCCCACGGTATCACGGTGGAACGAAGCCCATGATTCCACCATCACGGCGATCTCACCGGCAATGACAACCGCATCCTGATAGATGCGAAGATGAACAACGGACATAACAACCTCCTTAGATGAGTGAAGTTGTATAGTGTCCTCGCACAGCCGAAACGTGACATAGAGGAAATGACACCTCGTTCACCGAGATCCCTCGTCGCTCCGCTCCTCGGGATGACGCCGCTTGCGGAGTAGGTGAAAACAAGAAACGTGAGCACCATCTGGGATGGTGCTCACGTTTCTTTATCGACAATGTCAGACGACGCTATGTCACTTCGTCACTTCGTCACTTCGTCACTTCGTCATTTCTTAAAGGTATTCGAGCACATCATGCCGTGTCACAACACCGGAGAGTCGACCAAATTCGCTGACGACGATCATTGGGGTGTTGCGCAGCATGTTGATGCCGGTCTGGACGTCTTCGTGGGCGTCAACGATGGGTGCAGGGGCTTCCATGTATTGAGCAACGGGACGTTCTAAGACGAGGCGGTCTTCGATGACGGCGGACATGAGTTTGTTCTCGCGAACGGTGCCGGCAAGGGTGTCGGCGTCGATCACGGGCACGTCGCTCACCTCATACGAACTCATGAGAGAGAGTGCTTCTTGTACGGTTGCATGGGATGGCAAGGAGATAAGTGCCGGCAAAACACCACGTGTGCGCTTGGCTGAAACGACATCACGTAACATGAAGCGGTCGTTCTCAAGGAGGTTCTTCTCTGTGAGCCACTCGTCGGAGTGGTGCTTGGTGAGATACCGTTCACCGGTGTCGCAGACGATAGCAACAACAACGGCGTCCTTCGGGAGAAGCTTGGCTACGCGAAGAGCAGCGGCGATGTTCATGCCAGATGAGCCGCCGCAGAAGATACCTTCTTGACGGGCCATGGCACGGGCTGTCATGAAGGCTTCTTTGTCGCTAATGTTCATGATCTCATCTACAACGTTGAGATCGAGGTTGAGTGGTATACGTTCCTGACCAACACCTTCAATGAGATATGGTAGTGCCTCAACAAGTCGGCCCGTTTCCTTAAAGGTCTTGATTGCTGATCCCACGGGGTCGGCGGCGATGACCTTGATTGATGGGTTTTGCCTCTTGAGGAATCGTGCGGTACCGCTGATGGTTCCACCCGTACCGATGCCGGCGATAAAGTGCGTGATGGTGCCATCGGTGTCTGCCCATATCTCCGGACCTGTGGTCTTTTCGTGGAT
The DNA here is from genome assembly GCA_035299365.1 of Candidatus Didemnitutus sp. Lineage (GTDB taxonomy): Bacteria > Bacteroidota > Ignavibacteria > Kapaibacteriales > Kapaibacteriaceae > UBA10438. Next base: position 2,635 of record DATGWS010000043.1, on the reverse strand, counting down.
GTCGGGATTGGCGGGATTATCGTATTGATTGAGCATGATGGCATTCGGTAGCTCTTCACTCAAACGCTTTGCGGTGTTCCAATAGTATTCTGGTGAGCTCATCTTGGCAGCACTGGAGACGATGAGGACGTCTGCGCCAAGTGCCTTGAGATATCGCACGCGTTCTTGTGATGCTTTATCGGTCATGATGAAGAGACAGTTGTATCCCTTCAGCCGCGCTGCCAGCGCAAGTCCGATACCGGTGTTGCCACTGGTTGGCTCGATGATCAGATCACCGGGCTTGATGCGCCCTTCTCGTTCGGCGGCCTCAAGCATCGATACACCGATGCGGTCCTTGACGGAGCCACCGGGATTGAGGCTTTCGAGCTTCACATAGACCTGGGCCTCGATTCCTTCTGTGATGTGGTTCAGGCGCACTAGGGGAGTGCTGCCAATGAGCTGGAGGATGTTGTCGTAGGTTTTCATGACGTTAACTGTTGTTCAAGTTGTTGACGTACATACATGTCGGCGTAAAGACCGCCGAGTTCAATGAGTTCAGTGTGTGAGCCCTGCTCTGCAATGCTTCCGCCTTGCAGAACGATGATGTTGGTGCATCTCTTTACGGTGGAGATGCGATGAGAGATTAAAATGGTGGTGCGCCCCCTCATCACTTCATCAAGATTGCGCAGTATCCGTTCTTCAGTGTCTGCATCGATCGCAGATAACGAATCGTCGAGCACTAAGATTGATGGGTCGCTAGCAATAGCACGCGCAAGAGATGTGCGTTGCTTCTGTCCACCGGAAAGCGTTACACCACGCTCACCAACAACGGTGTCATACCCCTGCGGTAATGCCATAACATCGTTATGGAGCTGTGCTCGGTGTGCAGCTTGAAGGACGTCTTCGTCCGATGCTGATGGTCGACCAAATCGAATGTTCTCTCGTATGGTCTCAGAGAATAAGAAGGCTTCCTGCGGCACAACAGCGATTGAACCACGCAAGGTGACAAGGGAAATGTTCCGTACGTCGATACCATCGATGCGGACTGCTCCGGATGTTACATCGTAGAGCCTTGGAAGTAGGCCAATGATGGATGACTTACCGCTGCCTACTGCGCCAACAATGCCAAGACTGGATCCAGCCGGTACGGTAACGGAGATGTTGCGCAATACTGGTGTGGTGCCATCATACGCAAGTGACACATTGTCAAACTCAATTGCCCCTTGGATTTCGTCAGGAAACATCGAATTGGGCCCATCAACGATATCGGAGGGGGCTTCAAAAATCGCACCGAGACGCGCCATGGATGCAGCGCCACGCTGGATCATACTTGTTACCCATCCAATAGCTGCGATAGGCCACAACAATTGGTTGAGATAGATGAAGAACTGCGTGAGCTCACCCACACTCATTCTGCTCTGCATTACCAGATACCCACCAAAGGAGATCACGATCACATAGCTCAAATTGAAGAGCACAGTCATACCCGGCATCATCAACGATTGAACGCGTGCAAGGCGCATGTTCTTGCGATAGTAGTCGGCGCTGAGTTCGTCGAATCTCTCGGCCTCGTGATCGCCGCGCACATAGGCACGCACAACACGTACACCGGACGCGGTCTCCTGAGCATGCGTTGTGATGTGCTCGTACTGCTCCTGCACACGCTTGTAGTTGGCGTGAATGAGTTTGCCAAGCTTATACGTGAGCGTGGCTACGAGGGGGACAGGAATGAGGATGGCAAAGGTCAACGGAATGTTGATGTTCATCATCCACGTAAGAGCGAAGGCAAACGTGGTGATGGTGTTTGCCGTATACATGATGGCCGGACCAATGAATTCGCGCACCGCTCCGATGTCGTTGGAGAAGTGTGCCAGCAGGGAACCTGTGGAACGGTCGTGGAAGAACCGCTGCGATTGATCCTTGATGGCTTTGACGAAGTCATTGCGGAGGTCTTCTTCGATGAACCTCGACATCAGAATGATGGTCCTACGCGTAGCAAACATGAAGAAACCGCTGCCAATGGTGAGCAGCAGGATCTGTGCGATAAGCCATGCGATATCTGATGAAGCAAATGCCGAGACCTTCAGGGTATCGATCGTTTCTCCAACCACGTGTGGGATGGTAGTGGAACACACGTTGGATAACGTTATGAATACAAGTCCCCATCCAACAAGCTTGGGATAGCGTCGGGTATAGGGCAGAATTCTTCGCAGCTCTGTTAGGACTCCGCGATTACGTGCAGGCTCGGACATTATGCGATGGTTACCTCATCGCTGAGATAGACGTCCTGGATGGCATGGAGAAGCTCTACACCCTCCGTCATTGGACGTTGGAAGGCTTTGCGGCCACTGATAAGCCCCATACCACCTGCACGCTTGTTGATCACGGCTGTAGTGATGGCCTCGGCCATGTCGTTGGAGCCGGAAGCACCACCGGAGTTGATGAGTCCGATACGTCCCATGTAGCAATTGGCCACTTGATACCGACAGAGATCGATTGGGTGCTCAGAAGAGAGTTCGGTGTACATGCGTTTGTCGAGCTTTCCATAACTCGATCCACCCATGTTCAATGCTTCAAAACCGCCGTTGTTCTCTGGCAATTTCTGTTTGATGAAATCATTTGTTATGGCAGACTATTTTTCAGCCCTGCTTGATAC
>DATGWS010000042.1:0-4156 GCA_035299365.1 Candidatus Didemnitutus sp. | reverse complement strand
TTCATCTCCACCATTTGCACCACGGCAGACGCCAATACCACGCCCATGGACCGCGTTTCCAATCGCAGTGTCCGTGCAATCATTCGATAGGAAGCTCATGCTCTCGCGTTCAGATTTTCTGCTTCGTGACGATGTAGTATTTCTCAATCATGGTTCGTTTGGAGCCTGCCCACGAGTAATCCTTGATGAGCAACGTAGATGGATTGACCGACGCGAACATCAGCCGGTATTGTTCTTTCGGCAACTCACAGGACTGATGCGTACGGCGCGCGAGGCTATGGCAGACTACGTTGGCGCACGCCCGGAGGATCTCGTCTTTGTAACGAACTCCACCTTCGGAGTGAACGTTGCAGCCCATGCATTTGGCGAGATGCTAACGGTCGGCGACGAGATCCTTACAACTGATCATGAGTATGGGGCTTGTGATCGCGCATGGTCGCAGTATTGCACTGCAAAGGGCATGCAATACATACGGGCCGAGATTCCATTCCCGGCGCCACTTTCAGATGAGATCGCAGATATCATTTGGAAGAAGGTAACACCACGGACAAAGGTGCTCTTTATCAGTCATATCACTTCGCCAACAGCAATTCGTTTGCCGGTAGAAGAGCTTTGTAAACGAGCGCGAGCGGCCGGGATCAAGACCGTGATTGATGGATCACATGTACCAGGACACATTCCGCTCGATCTCTCAAAACTTCAAGCGGATATCTATACTGCAAACTGTCACAAATGGATGTGTACGCCTAAAGGTTCTGCCTTTTTATGGATCACACCTGAACTCAAGAATTCCATACCACCTCTGGTTGTGAGTTGGGGAGACGTGATACCTACACATGGTGATGGTGTGTTTTTAGACGAGCATGAATATCTCGGTACACGAGATGTGAGCCCCTTTCTCACAGTACCATTTTCGATATCGTGGATGAAGGAACAAGATTGGCCACACGTCCAACAGAACGCACGTAACCTAGCCAGTGAGGCGATGAAGGGGCTAATGTCTATACCGGGGATCGAAGCGATCCGTGTGAACGGCCAGGATACTCTCCTGCAAATGGCTACAGTGCTCCTTCCTGAAAGGACGGATACCGACCATATGAAGGAGTGGCTCTATACAGAACAAGCCATCGAGGTTGTTGTCCATCGATGGCTTGGTCGTCCAATTCTTCGTTGCAGTACTCACGCGCATACGTCTGCTTCAGACATTGAGAGGCTCGTACACGCTGTGCAGACGTATCTGCAGTAGCCGATCAGGCTTGAACTTGAATGTCTTTTTCCTCGCGGATCTTCTTCAGGAATTGTTCCATGAAGGTCAATGAGTCTGGTAGATTAAGACTAAGCTGTGCGCCACCGTTGAGCTCGAGATCAACATAGATCTCCATGTCGTGGTACTTATAGACCACATTGATGTCATGGATGTCTGTGAATGGCACTACATGCTTGCCAAAACGAAATATTGTCGTCATATCGGCCTCCTTCCATGTGGAAGTTCGTACAAGTTGAATGAACTGCCAGTAACATAATAAGGTTTGGGATTTACAACACTGACTTTTGTCACAGTGTGCCGAAAAGTCTGTCGCCTGCATCACCAAGCCCAGGCATGATATAGCCAACATCGTTGAGCTGTCGGTCTAAGGCAGCAGAAACAATCAAGACATCAGGATGTTCATCTTGAATGCGCGTGATCCCTTCAGGAGCGGCAATCAAGCACGCTGCGATGATGCGCTGATGGGGGAGTTCACGGAGGAGACCGAGGGTTGCTGTCATACTTCCGCCCGTTGCCAACATGGGGTCGATCACAATAAACGTTGTTGCACTGTCTGAGGGCGGGAGGTTCCGATAATATTCAGCCGGGGCAAGAGTTTCTTCGTTGCGTTTGAGCCCAATGAAACCTACGGAGGCATCCGGGCAGATCGTCAGGAACGGGTCGAGAAGTCCAAGGCCAGCTCTCAGAATCGGAACGATCACCACCCTGCCATCGATCACCGAACAATTCGTTGTTTCGATCGGAGTTGTGACAGATATCTCCTTGCTGGGTATGTGACGCGAGGTCTCAACAGCAAGATGAAGTCCGATGCGATGAACAGCGGCCCGAAAAACGTCGATAGGAGTGGAACTGTTACGGATCGTTGCGAGATCCGTGGACAAGGCCGTACCTGAGAGGATGATCGACATTGCTTAGAACTGCGGGAAGAACATGATCGAAATTCGAGGGATCGAATAGATCGTTGTGATATCGGCTTTATCCACAGAATACTGCGAAGGATTCTCAGGATTGTAATGCAGCATCACCCCCGGTCGATTTGGGTCTTCAACAACGTAGGTCTGGTCTTCACCATCAATCACAGGGTACGTACCGATGATCACATCACGGTTTGTACCAAGCATGAAGTTGAACCGAACATTGACCATTGGGTAGAAGAGGCCAATCGGTGTTGGAATGTTTACACCGATGCCCATGCCAACGTTGATACCAAACTGGGTGCTCGATACCTTGCCATCGCTCTGAGCCGCAAACGTTGCCCCTGCTTGTGGAACAAAGTTCACCTTGTTGTAGGGGTTGAGTGTGTAGAGGAACGACCCCTCAACGATGTTCGTAACGATAGGTGCTAGGCCATATAACTCACGATCGCCAACGTTCTTTGTGTAGAAGTAGGTTGCTTCGAGGATGATACGGTCTGAGGCTTGGTACATCGCGGTTCCGCCAAAGCTGAGGAGTCCATCATACGAGAAGGAGCGAGACGGACCACTATCCTGCGGGAAGGTAACCCAACTTTGCGGCGTGGTTGTTCCCTGAATAGCCCGAGAGTAGCGTTGGGTGTATGTCTGCTGCTCAACTACCGTATTTGAACCAATAGTGAAGCCAAAGCCGAACGTGCGCGGCTTGACGAATTTTGACCAGCCGATCGAATCGATCTCATAGTTCTCGATTGCGATCTCCCAATCTGTGTCATTTTCGTAGTCTTCGTCGATAGGCTTCTTGGGCTGCGCCGAGGCGACTAGCGACCACAGGAGAAGAACGACAGACAGGGCGAAGAATCGCCGTGCCGTTGCCGTTGTTGTGGTCAGGACTTCCATCAGGGACATACCTTTGATCTCCGCTAGTTTCTCCGCAACGATGCGGACGTAGAATGGTTCGTTTCTGGTGCCTCGATGAGGCACCGGCGTCATATACGGGGCGTCTGTCTCGATCATCACTCTGTCGATCGGTACACGTTGCACCACATCGTTGAGTGTAGATTTCTTGAACGTGATATTCCCCGTGAACGAGATATGCATGTCTAGGGAAAGTGCATGTTCAAGAACTGAGACATCACTAGAGAAACAGTGGAGGACTCCGCGAAGAGTTCCGTCCTGCTCCTCCTCAATGATGTTGAGAACGTCCTGATCCGAGTCGCGATTATGCACGATGATCGGCAGGTTATGCCGTTTCGCGATGCGAATCTGCTCGCGAAAGTACAACTTCTGAACGTCGGGACTACAGAAGTCGTAGTAGTAGTCAAGGCCGATCTCACCAATGGCAACAACCTTTGGTTCTGTGCATTGGGCTTCTACTTCAGCAAGATCCGACTCGTTCACCTCTCCGGCATGATGGGGGTGAATACCCACACCACGAACAAGGAATGGGTACGCATCCACAATGGATTTGAGTTTCGCTCTGCGTGCGGGCTGGATATCTGGGACCACGATCATCTCAATACCAGAATCGTGGGCTCGGCGCAACATTTCATCGCGGTCGTCATCAAATGCATCTGCGTCGATATGGGAGTGCGTATCGATCACGCGCCAAGCTCGGAGAGTGCTTCAAACACGGCATCTACATGCCCCTTCACTTTCACCTTTTCAAACGTACGAGCGATAACACCCTTGGGGTCGATGATATAGGTAGTTCGAATAACACCCATATAGGTTCTGCCATACATGGATTTCTCTTTCCATACATCGAACGATTCGCAGATTGAATGGTCTGGGTCAGAGAGGAGGGGAAAGGTGAGGTCGAATTTATTCTTGAACTTGTCGTGTGATACAACAGAGTCCGGGCTCACACCAACAACCTGAACGCCCTTGCGTTTGAGGCGCTTCATGGAGTCGCGAAAGTCACAGGCTTCCGCCGTGCACGCCGTTGTATCGTCCTTCGGATAGAAGTACAGTACCG
>DATGWS010000041.1:0-2141 GCA_035299365.1 Candidatus Didemnitutus sp. | reverse complement strand
CTAACAACGGCCAGTATACCTGCGATAATCGCCTGCCGAATTCTCATGGATCCTCCCTGCTATCAAGATGATGCGTCTCGCTACCGAAACGAGGCACAATGATACCACAAACAGCAGGGCCAGCCAATGGTTACACGGATGTAGATATCCCCATCTGCTCAACGAACGGGGCTAACGAGCTCGATAACTACCGTTCGGTTGTATGCACGGCCTTCCGGAAGGTCGTTCGGGAAGTTCGGATCTGCCTCGCCAATACCTTCAACAGTAGCTTCGGGCACGTTCAGGATCCTGGCAACCTCCCGGGCTCTGCGAAGTGAGAGATCCCGATTGTATTCGTCTGAACCCATCACGTCAGTTGCGCCAATGACCTTAACCCGCGTACCCGGCTTCATTCGTGAGCGAACATAGTCGAGCAAACGAGCATTGTCTCCATTGATCGCCACATCATTGAAATCAAACAAGACCAATTCAAATCTCTCAACTTGTACGTCTCCAAGGTTCTCCACACGCTTCTTGGAGACCGTAAGGTGTTGAACTGCGATGGTGTCAAATGCCTCGGATGTCTTTCCTAGACTGTCCGTAACGCTGATAGAGGCCACATATGGACTGCCCGTCAATTTTCTGAGATCTTCTGTTTCCAGTGACACATCACGAATGTTCGTTGCCTGGGTGCGCTGATCTGCCCTATCTATGGTTTCCGAGCCCTGGCGCAGCATGAGTTGCGCCGTACGAACACCGCCTGCAGCGTAAACATCGGTCTGGATACGTAGAGTTGACGGTGAAACAGATACGGCTATGGACCCGAGTGAGACCGGACCGCTAACGACCGCATCATCAGAAGTGATTTCCACCCGTCTGTTCTCTTCCGCTGCCAGGACTGCCATTTCTTGATCACTGGCCTTTGTAGCCTGTACGGGTACTATGCGGGCGTTGACCGAGATGCGAGAGGGGGCAACCCCAAGATCTACCAGTTTGTCCCGAACGCGTTCTGCACGAGAACGGGCAAGTTGGAGACCGTTATCTAACGGTGTACCTGACGTATTTCCCGTGACCTTGATCGTTGCCCGAGGTGAGGCCGCAAGCCTCTGGGCTATGATGGCTAGTTCTCCATGAGCTGCCTCGATCGGAGTAAGTCCAATGGTATCAGCGCGGGCACGTTCGATACCGTCTAGGTATCGCTGCGGGATGGTGCTAGCCCCTTCGTCAAAATAGACGTGACCCAGTAATGGGTGTAGAGTGGTTACTTGTGTTTCTTCGATCTGGATCACCGGATCGGCAATCACTGTCCCGTCAGGCATGAGGCCACTCGCCAGCACCGAAACCACGGGAGCCGGAACCATAACCACCGGCGGTGGGGGGGCAATAAAGGTAGGGGGGTGAACTGGGACCTGAACCGAGGTATCAGCCGATGAGGAGGTGCTTAGCTGCCAGCCGAGGGCAATCCCGAATCGGATCTGAGCCACATCCCACGAGACGTTTGAAGCTACTCCGGTAAGGGGCAGGTGGTAGGTGAATTCCGGAGCAAGAAACGTTGAACGTCCGCGGCCGATAGGCAGAACGTACCGGAGTCCGCCAACAAGTGTTGCACGAATTCCTGTGGCATCGGGTATATCAGCCTCGGTATCGACCCATACACGGTCATCACCAAGGTAGGTGCCGTAATCTTCGGGCTTCGTGAGAGTTTCGGTCTGATGGAAGGACGACGTAAGCGTCACGCCTAGACGTGCGCCAAGCATGAGATCCAATCCGCCGAAAACACGATAGGCAACGAGAGGTTCAATACCGATGCTTGATAACGTTGCATCGAGTTGATGAGTAAACGTAGCTTCTACAACCTTGGCGGTGTCTCGCAGGTCGGCAACAAACGACTGTTCATCATCGGTCATACCGCCGTTTTCTGTGGAGTACGTCAGGCGACCCAACAAACGGAATCGATCATTGAGGGCTACACCATACCAGCCCCCTAGATAGAATCCCATCCCCGAGCCACCGGTAAACTCCGGACAACACGATGGAAAGGATCCAAGCTTCCCAAATGCCGCCGTGTGGTTGTTATACGCTCCACCGGCTACAATCCCCACCTCGTTTTGAGCAGAGAGGGAGGCATATCCCAGCAGGAAACAGAGGACAGCGAACGTGGG
>DATGWS010000040.1:0-4359 GCA_035299365.1 Candidatus Didemnitutus sp. | reverse complement strand
TACCTTTACTGCCAAGCCCCGTACTACCTGTTTGATAAGGGCATCGCGGTCCAGACAATACGCCATTGCCTTGCGGACCTTTGCATCGCTGAGCACCGTACGGTTGGTGTTAAAGCCGATGTAGGTATAGGCCTGTGTTGGGAAGGCATACTTACGCAAGAACGGTGTGGCAACGGTATCGATCTCTTCTGCAAACTTGGCGGCAGGGACGTATTCCATAAAGTCCAGCTCGCCATTTTTGAGTGCTACCACTGCTGAGTTCCGATCGTTCACCACCTTGTAGATCAGCTTCTCTGCATAACCCGGGTTCCATTGGTCCTTGCCGGCATTCCAATGTTTGGGGTTGCGACGGAGCGTCACGGACTCACCCGTCTTCCATTCGTCAAAGATGTACGGGCCCGACCCAACGTTGAGTTTTGTATCGCGCTTTACATCTGCCGTGTTATACCACGTAGCAAACTCCTTGAGCGAGGCATTGGCCTGGGCCTTCTCCATACTGTTGGCTTCGTCAAACGTGTACTTGTCCGTAAGCCCCTTTGGATCGAAAATATGTTTTGGGACAATCCAGAGTCCACCCAGGAAATACTCCGCCAAGAAATATGGCTGACTCATCGTGATCACCACCGTTTTTTCATCCGGCGCAACCACATCCTTAACCGACTCATAATAATTCCGCAACGCAGCAGCATCCGTGATGAGTGGGTTCTTCACCACCTTATACGAGAACACCACATCCTTAGCGGTAAGGGGCTTCCCATCGCTAAATGTTATTCCGTCCCGCAGTTTAAAGGTATAGGTAAGGTGATCCTCACTGATCGTTGGCCTAGCTTCTGCCAACACCGGATACAGATCCGTGGTTACAAAGTCCTGCGCCAACAACTTCTCATAAACGCGATCAAACACCGCACTAGCAGAGGCATCATTTGTGATCATCGGATTAAGACCTTCCGGATCAGAAAGCTCGTGGATCACAATCCACTCGCCCACTACCGCATCACCCGCAGCTCCGCCACCACCACTCTGCTCATCACCCCCACATGACATCAAGAAGAGTGCAGGAACCATCAACAAAACAAGGGCTGCACGCTTCCACGTCCCATCCCAAGTCCCATCTTCAGTCCCATCTTTAGCAAGAGTCCCATCCTTAGTCCCATCCCAAGCCCTACTCATCGTCAGACTGGAAATACGTAACCGTCCTTTGGTCAACGCTTCCCTTTGCGTTGCGGCGTCGGGAGATTTCTTCTTGGAGTCGGTCTGAGAAGACCTTGGAAGCATTGTAGCCATAGGTGCGCAGGAGATAGTTAAGAGCAATTGTTTCCGAAATAACCGTTACGTTCTTCCCCGGAAAGATGGGGAGTTTAACGGACGGCATTTGTACGCCTAGGAGGTCCAGCGTGGACTCATCAAGGCCCGTGCGATTGTATTCACGTTTTTCGTCGTACACCTCAAGTTCAACGATGAGTTCACATCGTTTTTGGAAGCGGATGGAGCGGATGCCAAACATCTCGCGCACATCAATCACCCCTAGTCCGCGGATCTCCATGAAGTGTTTCACCAGGGACGTGCCGGTACCCATGAGGATACTCTCACGTTTTTTTGTGAGAACCACTATGTCATCTGCAACGAGACGATGGCCCCTTTCCACTAGGTCGAGGGCAATCTCACTCTTGCCAATACCGCTAGACCCGGTAAAGAGCATGCCTACTCCGTACACATCAACGAATGATCCGTGCACGGACAGTTGGGCTGTGAACTGATCGTCAAGGTATTCACTCAGCAGGTAGATGGTCTTTGTGGTATCGAACGGCGTTGCAAACACCGCAATGCCCTTCTGCTCTGCCTGATGCACGAGATCATCATCCAACACATGGTCATTGGCGCAGACGATTACCGGCACGTTGAACGAACAGATGCGCGCAAACGCTTCGGCCCTACGCTCCGGAGAGAGAGACTTAAGGTAATAGAACTCCGTATTGCCAAAGAGCTGTACACGGTAGTAGGTAAAGAACTCCGTATATCCCGCCAATGCCAGCTGCGGCCTGTGCAAACTCTTATCCGTAATGGAATTATCCAATCCAATCTCACCCGTAAGCGGACGCAAGTGCACCGGACCCGTGAGTAACTCACGAACCGTTATGGATTCCTTGAAGATGGGAGGAGAGGCGCGGAGAGAAGGCATAGAGGAGAAGTTACGGAGTTACGGATATTCGGAAGAAGGGCCTTCGCATCTTCGATGCTCGGGATGACAACAGGGTTATGGGGCTATGGGGCTATGGGGCTATGGGGTTTTAACAACACGTAGGACATAATCAAACACCTTGGCTGAACTGTTGCTCCTGAGGCTGACGTCGCAACTGGCTGGCGTCGAATGCTGTGCAGACGTTACGAATGAACAACCGGCCCATGTCTAGGACATGGATATCATTTCCAGTAACCCTAATCAGTCCATCCTTCTCAAATCGTGACAAGCGCGATCGGATGTTTTGCAACAACATTGGTTCGAGCATTTGGGGTTTTATTGTGGTATGATCTCTGCACATAAGATCCAAAATATGCTGGCGCAGAACAAGATCCTCGTATGAAAGGGTATGTCCTTTATGAATGGGCAGCTTGCCGCTCGCTACGCGCGCTTGATACTCCTCCACCACCTTCTCGTTCTGAGAGAAGGTATCCCATGTGTCGCTAATGCTAGACACGCCTAAACCGATCACGAGTTTATGGTTTGTTGTTGTGTAGCCCATGAAGTTTCGATGCAGAGCACCGCTGCGGTAAGCATGTAAAAGGTTGTCGGAAGGCAAAGCAAAGTGATCCATACCGATTGATGCATAACCAAGCCCGGCGAGCATTTCCCTACCCAGCATGTACATCGAGAACTTCTGTTCACCGGAGGGGACATCAGCATCGGTGTATCGTCGCTGGCCTTTGCTCTTCCAGGGAACATGGGCATATGAATAATAGGCAATGCGATTTGGCATCACTTCTGCGATCTTGCTGATCGTGCCCCGTATGCCATCCAGTGTCTGCAACGGCAAACCGTAGACTAGATCGACATTCACGCTTTGATATCCCAATTCGCGAGCCTGTTGGATAACAATGCGTGTTTGTTCATAGGACTGCATCCGATTAATTATGTACTGTACACTGGGATCAAAATCCTGCACACCCAGACTCATCCGATTGAAGCCAACATTGCGGAGCGTCTCAAGATGTTCGTATGATGTATGGGTAGGGTGTACTTCGACGCTGAACTCGTGATTCTCTGGCACTATACAGCCTCTCGTGACAGCATCGATCAACCGGATCAAGTTGTTTGGCGAGAAGAATGTTGGCGTTCCGCCACCTAAGTGTATCTCTCGAATCACTGGTGTTGACGGCATCATTTGCTTGTACATGTTCCACTCAGCTAGTACGGCTAAGAGATACGGTTCTTCAACATCGTGATTTTTCGTGATGCGCTTATTACAGGCGCAGAACGTGCATAACGACTCACAGAACGGCAGATGGATATAGAGGCACACCTCACCCTGCTCTGAGATGAATCTGCGCTCTACCGCGGACCTCCATGTGGATTCTGTATGTGTACTTGGGTCCCATAAGGGAACCGTAGGGTAACTCGTATATCGAGGTACCGGGATGTCATACAAAGCTAGCTTGTCCATGATGTTTCAACGCCCTGCCTGATACGGTCACCCACACTCACGCCACCGCGATAATTGCCAACAAGTAACAGGCCCGGATACTGTGCCTCAAAAGCAGTGATCTGTTCAATTAACTCAAGATGGCCAGACTCATACTGTGGAATGGCGTGTGTCCAATCAATCTCGAGATCGATCTGTATCTCTCCGCTGATTTTGAAAACCCGTCGTACTTCGCTCATTGCCTCCTCAGTGGTGGCTCCTGGCGTTATAAACACGACAGCAAATTGACGGTCGCTCTGCACATGCATCAACATTGACAGGTCCACCATGCCTCGTACAGGACCGCTATCCGCCCACAACGCACCGAAGGCATGCAAAGTAACAGCCTGCTGATACTTCCAATATGAACAGTGCAAGACCCTTACTCCACCGTAAGCCATAGCACTAAGTTTAGTTCCCAACAACGAGTCGTGCTCGCTGACAAGGCTGGCAGCTGAATGAGCACTAACCGTGAGTATCACACGGTCTGCATGGATCACATCGTGATCACTACGAACAACCCACATGTTGGAGCTTTGCTCGATCGATTGTGCCCACCAACCGAGGCGAACATCTGTAAGGCCATCAGCAAGACGACCTGCAAAGTCTGCCATACCGTGTATGGGCAGCACTACGCTGCGGCGGGTACGCCCCATTCTTCGCGGAGACGCTCTTCCAACAG